>JAIXQY010000133.1 GCA_027485485.1 Sphingomonadales bacterium
AATCTGTCGAAGGCGCCGTTCCGCGATGTCGGCGAACGCTTCCTGCTGGTCAGCATGGCGCCGATGACGATTGCCGGCGCCCATGCCCATGTGCCCGGCACCGAGGAGGCGTGGGTGAAGCTGACGCCGGGCCCCGCGCTGTTGCAGGTGGGCAGCGAGATCCGCTGGTGGAAACAGGATCAGGGCTTTGTGGTGCCGCCCAACGGCCGCACCGTGCACGCCGCGATCAACCATTCATCAGAGCGCCAGACCTGGTTCTATTTCTCCACTTTCCCGCGTCCGGCAAATCCAGCCCCGCCGCGCGCGGCCCAGCCGGTGGACCCGGCCTTTGCCGAAGCCGTGGCGGCCGCCACCATTGCCGGTGAGCCGCTGGTGCCGCAGCGCAAGGGCCGGCCATGAGCGGGCCGGCAATCATCGGCCGGGCGCTTGCGCTGGGCGTCATGCTGGCGCTGGCCGGCGCGGCTGGCGTGGCGGCGCAAGAGCAGTCAATGGCCACACCCGAAGCGGTGGCCGCCCTGCCTGACCGGCCGGGCAAGGCCGGCATCGTGCAATCGTGCAGCGGCTGCCACCAGCCGGATATCGTGCTGAGCCTGAAGCGTGATGCGGCGGGCTGGCGCGAGCTGGTGGACCAGATGATCGCCCGCGGCGCCAATGTGGAAGAGGCCAAGTACGAGGAAATCATCGCCTATCTGGCGCAGGCTGGCTGAGCGCCGGCACAACATCCGGCACGGCCAGAACGGCCACAGCCGGGACATGAGGGGGGACACGGCATGACGGATTTCAACAGGCGCAACTTGTTTGCCGCAGGGGCGCTGGCCGGCGCGGCGGCCAGTGCCGGCATCGTGCCCACGGCGGCAGCGGCGGCCACCGCCAGCGGCCCCGGCCCCGGCAAGGGTGGCCCTGGCCTGGCGGATGTGTGGGGGCAGGATTTCCTCTATCAGTGGAGCCCACCGGCCGATTACAAGCGCAACCTGACGGCCGGCCCGCGCACCATCCGCCTGAGCAGCCAATCGACCCCGCGGCTGACCGGGGCGGAGGGCACCGATTATGGCGCGCTGTTCAAGTCCATGCGCGACGGCGGCTGGAGCGCCTGTGAAGCCGCGTCCAACGCCTGGCTGGAGCGCAAGCGGCCCGACAGCGAGGTGCGCGAGATCAAGACGCAGCTGGTGGCCAACGACATTCATTTTTACGGCATCCACTGCGCCGGCAACATCATCGCGCCCGATCCCGGCGCCGATCGCTGGCAGCGCCACATCATCACCACCATCCACGCCGCCGAGGAAATGGGCTGCGAACTCATCCTCACTCACGCCGGCAGCATGTGGCCCAACCGCAACTGGGCGCACCCGCAGAACTGGAGCCGCGAGGCCTGGATGCGCACCGTGGGCGCGCTGAAGCGCATCTGCAAGGACACCGCCGGCAGCAAGGTTTCCATCGCCATCGAGGCGGTGAACACCGAAAGCGTCAACAATCCCTGGGCCCACAAGCGGCTGCGCGAGGATGTGGGCGATGAGCGCATCAGTGTGGGGCTGGACATCACCAACATGGTGTTCCCCAATGTCGCCTTCCGCATGAGCGAGATGCTCGATCTCACCTTCGATCTGCTGGAAGATCAGATCGTCTATGTCCACGCCAAGGATTTCGCCTGGAACGACATGCTGCCCGGCATGAACTGGGCGATGAACGGCACCGGCAACATGGATTATGAGCTGTTTCTGGCCCGGCTGAGCCGGTTGAAGCGCAATCCCTATATGCTGGTGGAGTTCCTCTCCACCAACGACGAATATCAGCAGGCGCAGCGCAACATAAGGGCGATTGCCGGCAAGCTTGGCGTCAAGATCCACAACACCCAGCCTTGAAGGAGGCCCCCATGCGCAAATTTGCTCTCGCGCTGATCGCGGCGCTGATTCCGGTTTCGGCCATGGCGGCCGATTTCAATGGCACCTGGGTGCGCGACGCGGCGCGCAGCAAGCCGGTGCCCTATCCCAATCATTGGCTCACCCGCGTCCCGCCGGCGGCGGGCGGCGGCCAGAACCAGATTTATGTGATGCGCGTGGTGCAGAGCGCCACCGATGTGCAGATCAGCGATCCGCTGCACAATCTGCGCAGCTATCCGATTGACGGCAAGCCGCGGGTGAGCCGCACCGATACCGGCATGGGCAATGTGACAACCACCGCCGCCATGGCCGGTGACACGCTGACCGTGACCACGGTGCAGCCTTATGGCGGCATGCCGGGCAATGTGACGGTGACCGCCACCGAACGCTGGGCGCTGTCGGCCGATGGCACCGAGCTCACCATCACCACGGTGAGCGAGCTGCCGGCCACCAAACTGAACAATATCGAAGTGCTCAAGAAACAGTGATCCACCTGGCCCCCGGCACGCGCCGGGGGCAGGCTCAGGCCGGATCGACGATCGGTTCGCGCACCAGCACCAGATAGGCAATCGCGCCGGCCAGCGACACTGCCGCGGCAATCAGCAGTGCATAGACAAAGCTGCCGGTGCGATCGACGATCACGCCGGTGACGACCGGCGC
>JAIXQY010000001.1 GCA_027485485.1 Sphingomonadales bacterium
ATCAGATCATATTTCAGATTCTGGCCGATCTTGAGCAGCGACGGATCCGCCAGCAGCGGGTTCAGCCGCGCGATCACGTCCTGCATCGGCAGCTGCGGCGGCCGTTCGGCAAACATGCCCTCCCCCGTGCCGTGGGCGACCGGGATATAGCAGGCCTTGCCCGGCGCACAGGCCAGGCTGATGCCGACCAGATCGCAGCGCATCTGATCGGTGCCGGTGGTTTCCGTATCGATGGCAAAGGCCCCGGCGGCGGCGCACTGCGCCAGCCACCAGTCCAACCGGTCAGCCGTGGTCACGCATTCATAATCGGCGTGGGTGAAGGCAACCTCATCCTCCACCACCGCGGCCGTGGATGGGCGGTGGGTGTTGGGCGCCGGGCCGCTGGCGCCGCTGCTGCCCAATTTCGCCAGCATGGCGCGGAAGCCATGTTTCTTCAGGAAGGCCGCCAGCGGTTCGTGCGGCGGCTCCTGCAAGGTGAGCGAATCGAGCGGCGCCGGCAGCGGCAGATCATCTTTCAGCCGCACCAACTCGCGGCTGAGCCGGGCCATGTCCACCGATGCCGCGAGAGTCTCCTTCAGCTTGGGCTTCTTGATCGCATCGATATTGGCGATCACGCCTTCCACGCTGCCATAGGCAACAATCAGTTCGGCCGCCGTCTTGGGCCCAACGCCCTTTACGCCGGGCACATTGTCCGCGGTGTCGCCCATCAGCGCCAGCACTTCGCCCACCTGCTCGGGCGGCACGCCGAACTTCTCGATCACCTCGTCGCGGTTGATCACCTGGTTCTTCATCGTGTCGAGCAGGTTGATGCCAGGGCTGACCAGCTGCATCAGATCCTTGTCGGAACTGACGATGGTGACGTTCATGCCCGCCGCCTGCGCCGCCATGGCGTAACTGGCGATGATATCATCCGCCTCAACCCCGGCCTGTTCGAAACAGGGCACCGAAAAGGCCCGCACCGCATCGCGGATCAACGGGAATTGCGGGATCAGATCCTCCGGCGCCGGCGGGCGGTTGGCCTTGTATTGATCATACATGTCGTTGCGGAAGGTGTGGCTGCCGGCATCGAGCACCACGGCCAGATGGGTTGGCGCTTCGGCCTTGTTCAATTCGGCGATCAGCTTCCACAGCATGGCGGTGAAGCCATAGACCGCGCCCACCGGCGTTCCTTCAGGATCGGTGAGCGGCGGCAGCCGGTGATAGGCACGAAAGATGAAGCTGCTGCCATCGACGAGGTAGAGATGCTGGGCCATGCATGGCTTTTAGGCTTGTCCGCAGCGCGGTGAAAGCGCGATTGCAGGCGGCTTTGCGCTGTGGCATCCCGCATTCCCATGCAAGCCTTCACCACGCTCTCCGGCCAGGCCATCCCGTTTGGCGCTGCCAACATCGATACCGATGTGATCATCCCGTCGCGCTATCTGAAAACCATCACCCGCGCCGGGCTGGGCAAGGGCGCGTTTTCGGCGCTGCGCGAAAATCCGGACAATGTGTTCGACAATCACGCCGGCGCGCCGATCCTGATCACCGGTGCCAATTTCGGCTGTGGTTCCAGCCGCGAACATGCGCCATGGGCGCTGGCCGATCTGGGCATCCGCGTGGTGATCGCATCGGGCTTTGCCGATATCTTTGCCAGCAATGCCTTCAAGAATGGCCTGCTGCTCGTCACCCTGCCGCAGGATGCGGTGGACCGACTGCTGGACGTGGCCCGCGATGGCCAGGCCATCACGGTTGATCTGGAGAACCAGGTGGTCACCACGCCATTCCAGGACCGGTTCGAATTCGCCATGGACCCGTTCCGCAAGCAATGCCTGATCAGCGGGCAGGATGAGATCGGCCTGACCCTGGCGATGGACAGCGCCATTGCCGCCCACGAAGCCCGGCTGGGCAGCGAGCGGCCGTGGGTTGCCGGCGCGGCGCACGCGGGCTGATTGGCCCGGTTGGCAGCATCAAATCTTCCCATTAAGGCCAAGCCATGACCAAGACCCTTCTGCTGCTTCCCGGTGATGGCATCGGCCCCGAAGTCACCGCTGTCGCGCGCCGCGTCGCCGGCCGCCTGATCATGGGCGGCCTGGCCCTCACGGTGGAGGAGGCGCTGTTCGGCGGCGCCAGCATCGATGCCACCGGCCTGCCGCTGACCGACGAGACGCTGGCCCGCGCCAAGGCCGCCGATGCGGTGCTGATGGGCGCCGTGGGTGGCCCGCAATGGGCCGGCCAATCCTATGACAAGCGCCCGGAAGCCGGCCTGCTGGCCTTGCGCGCCGGCATGAATGTCTATGCCAATCTGCGCCCGGCGCGCTGTTTTTCGGCGCTGGCCGATGCGTCCAGCCTGAAGCGGGTGTTTGTGGATGGGCTGGACCTGTTGTTCGTGCGCGAGCTCACCGGCGGTGTCTATTTCGGTGCCCCGCGCGGCGTGGAAACCCTGGCCGATGGCCAGCGCCGCGGCGTCAACACCCATGTCTATACCACCAGCGAGATTGAGCGCGTGGCCCGCGTGGCCTTCGAACTGGCGCGCGGCCGCAAGGGCGAGGTCTGCTCGGCGGAAAAGGGCAATGTGATGGAAGCCGGCCTGATGTGGCGGGAAGATGTGCAGCGCCTGCGCGATGCCGAATATCCCGACATCAAACTGTCCCACATGCTGGCCGACAACATGGCCATGCAGCTGGTGAAAAATCCCAAGCAGTTCGATGTGATTCTCACCGACAATCTGTTTGGCGACATCTTGTCAGACGAAGCCGCGATGCTGACCGGGTCACTGGGCATGTTGCCCTCGGCCGCCATCGGCGATGCCGGCATGCCTGGCCTGTATGAACCGATCCATGGCTCCGCCCCCGATATCGCCGGGCGCGGCGTCGCCAACCCCTGTGCCGCGGTGCTCAGCCTGGCCATGGCGCTGCGCTACAGCCTGGGTGCGCCTGCGCTTGCCGATAAGGTGGAAGCCGCCGTGGAAGCCGCGCTCGACAAGGGCGCGCGCACGCCGGATCTGGGCGGCACCATGACCACCTTGGCCATGGGTGACGCCATCCTCGCCGGCCTTTGAGCGCGACTTGATCAGGCGGGTTCTCGCGCCCTTTGCCACCGGGCTGCTGTTTCTGGCCCCGGTGTTGCTCACCCTCATCCTGCTCAACTGGCTGGCCGGCTATCTGATTGCCGCGCTGGGGCCCAACACACCGCTGGGCCAGGCGCTGGGCCAGGCCGGCATGTTCTTCACGCCCTCACCACTCGCGGCCTTCTGGGCCGGCATCGGCATGGCGGCCGTGCTGGTGTGGGTGATCGGGCTGGCGGTGCAGACGCGTTTTCGCCCCCAACTGGAAGGCGGGCTGGATGGGCTGATCAGCCGGATTCCGGGGCTGGGCGCGCTCTATCGCCCGCTGGCCCAGTTCGTGCGGATGATGGGCACCGGCCAGGGCGGCGAAATGAGCGGAATGTCGGTCGTGTCGGTCAGCTTTGGCGCATCGGTCGAGGCGCTGGCGCTGCTGACGTCGCCCAAACTGCATGATTTCGGCCAGGGCCCGCGCTATCTGATTCTCATCCCCACCGCGCCGGTGCCGGTGGGCGGCGGCCTGTTGTTTGTGGAACCGCAGCAGGTGAAGCCGGTGCCATCGATGGGGGTCGATGATCTGGCCAAGCTGTATGTCACCATGGGCACGCTAAGCGGGCCGGAGGGGGTGAAATGAGTCTGACGCTGCGCATCTTCCTGGCGCTGCTTGCCGGCCTGCTGGTGGGGGCGCTGCTGCCCGCCGATATCGGCAAACCGCTGCTGCCGATCAGCGATGCCATCGGCAATCTTTGGCTGCAGGCCCTACAGATGACGATCATTCCGTTGATCGCCGGCCTGTTGTTCAGCGGCATCGCCCAATCGGTCGGCCAGGCCGGCGGCGGCAAGCTGGCGGGCCGCGCGCTGCTGGCCTTTCTGGGGTTGCTGGTGTTTTCGGCTGTGTGGTCGATGATCTTCGTGCCGTTGCTGCTCGATGCCTGGCCGGCGCCGCCAGCGGCTGCGGCGGCGATCGTGGCGGGCAGTGCCGGCGCGGCGCCGGTGGGCGACATCAAGGTCGATCTGGGCAAATGGCTGTTGTCGATGGTGCCCGCCAATATCTTCGATTCGCTGGCCAAGGGTGACATGCTGCCAGTGGTCACCTTCATCAGCCTGTTTGCGCTGGCCGCCAGCCGTCTGGATGACGGCCGCCGTGGCCAGCTCGTCAGCCTGTTTGATGCCGTGAAAGATGCCATGCTGGTGCTGGTCGGCTGGATCTTCGTGGTGGCACCCGTGGGCGTGTTTGCGCTGGCGGTGAGCGTTGGCATCAAGGCCGGGCTGGGGGCGTTTGGCTTGTTGGGCCATTATATCGCCGTGCTGGTGCTGGTGCAGGTGGGACTGATCATCCTGGTCTATCCGCTGGCGGTGCTGCTGGGCCGGGTCGGGCCGCTGGCCTTTGCCCGCGCCGTATTGCCGGCGCAGGCGGTGGCCGTTTCCACCCAGTCCAGCATCGCCAGCCTGCCGGCCATTTTTGACGGCGCCGAACGGCTGGGCCTGCCGCGCGCCACCGCCCAGGTGGTGCTGCCGCTGGCGGTGAGCATCTTCCGCATCACCAGCCCCTGCGCCAACATCGCCGTCGTGCTTTATTGCGGGCATCTTTACGGCATGGAGCATTCGGCGCTGGCCTATCTGGGCGCGCTGCTGGCGGCGCTGGTGGCGGCCGTCTCCACCGGCGGCCTGCCCGGTTCCATCACCTTCCTCGCCGCCTGCGTGCCGATTGCCAATGCCATGGGCGTGCCGATCGGCGTGCTGCCCGTGCTGCTGGCGGTGGAACTGGTGCCCGACGTGTTCCGCACCCTGGGCAATGTCACGGCCGATCTGGCGGTGACGGCGATATTGTCGCGCAAACGCTGAGCTGTGGCGTGCTTGTGCATGTGCATGCACATTGCTATTGTCGATCCATGCAGAACATCGCCCGCCGCCGCCAGCCGCCGATCACCATCCGCTCGGCCCGCGCCGTCACCTTGTTGGCGCGGCTGACGGCGGGTGGCCGCAGCCAGGCCGACGTGATCGAGGAGGCGCTGGAACGGCTGGCGGCCAAACGGCAGACACTGGCCAATGCGCTGGCGCCAGCGCAGCCACTGGATTTCGATTGGGAACCGCCGCGGTCGCAGCTGGCCGGGGCGGTGCCTGATCTGGCCGACTGATGTTCCTGCTCGACACCAACATCATTTCGGAGTCGCGCAAGCTTGGCACCAGCCGGATCGATGCCCATGCCGCCCGCTGGCTGGAAAGTGTTGATGTGGATGCCAGCTATATTTCGGTGATGAGCCTGTTCGAACTGGAACGGGGCGTGCAGCAGATGGAGCGGCGCGATCCCCAGCAGGGCGCCGCGTTGCGGGCTTGGCTGGAAGACCGGGTGTTGCCGGTCTGGGAACAGCGCACCCTGCCGTTGACGCGCGAAGTGGCATTGATCTGTGCCGGGCTGCACATTCCGGATCCGAAATCGGAACGGGATGCCTGGATTGCCGCCACTGCGCTGCAGGCTGGTTTGACAGTGGCCACACGCAACACCGCCGATTTCGCGGCGATGGGCGTGGCGCTCGTCAATCCGTTCGCGGCGGCAGCCTGAGCGCTGCCCCTGAGCGCTGCATTGCACAAAAGTCGGTTTTGATTCTGCGCCACATGCGCTAACAGCCGCAGCCCAAGGAGTTGAACATGGGTTACAAAGTCGTCGTCGTTGGCGCCACCGGCAATGTCGGGCGCGAAATGCTGAACATTTTGGCGGAGCGCCAATTCCCGCTGGACGAGATTGCCGCCGTGGCCAGCCCGCGCTCCACGGGCGACATCATCGATTTCGGTGAGGATGGCCGCACCCTCAAGGTGCATAATATCGAGCATTTCGATTTCACCGGCTGGGATATCGCGCTGTTTGCCGCCGGCTCCGGCCCGGCGAAAATCTATGCGCCCAAGGCCGCCGCGCAAGGCTGTGTGGTGATCGACAACAGCAGCCTGTTCCGCATGGATCATGATGTGCCGCTGATCGTGCCGGAGG
>JAIXQY010000044.1 GCA_027485485.1 Sphingomonadales bacterium
CCGAAAATCCGGAAGTGGGCGGTTATGAAAGCGACAACCACACGGTGGGCCAGTGGCGGCGCATGAGCGGCACCGTCATCCCGGTGGCCGGCACCACCACCGCCGTCCCGGAACCGGCCAGCTGGCTGATGCTGATCAGCGGTTTTGGGCTGGTGGGTGCCGGCATGCGCCGCCGCCGTTTGATCGCCGCCTGATCGGGTGACAGAGAAAAAGGGCCGGTGCGCAGCTGCGCACCGGCCCTTTTTCATGGGCGCTGCCTTGTTCAGGCTGTCAGCGCTGCTCCAGCCGGTGGTCGAGGGGAAGAGCCTGCGTGCTTAAGCTGCGGGCAACGTCTCGATGGTGCACAATGAAATGCCGCATTGGATTATCGCGAATCGCGACGTTCTTTTGCCCTTTGCATCGGTTAAACGTCGCATTTTGCATCGAATCTGATTATTCAGCCGAATATTCCTGCTAAAATCCTTTACAATCAATGAACATCGAAACTGGCATGACTTCTGCATTCCTGCAGGCATCGGCGCAATCGGCGCTGCATCAGCCCAGGAAATCAGAAGATGTACCGAGCCATTATCTTTGTCTTTGCTGCCCTTGCAGCGCAGGCAGCTCATGCCACGATACCCTTCACCGTGAGCATTGAAAGTGAGGCAGCAGGCATTCAAAACAGCCAATCAAAATTTTCCGCCGTGGGCGTTGAGAATTTCAATGCAATCCGCGTCGGAAATGGCCAGAATTTCTCCACCAACTTCGGCAATTCGATCTTTACCGGCGTCTATTCAGGGGTCGATATCCGATCAGCCGATCAATATGGCGGGGCCGGCGGCAATGGGCGCTATGCGGTCACATTTTCAAGCACGGGCTACAGCCTTGATCTGGCGTCGTCCGAACCCGGCGGCGTGACCTATTTCGGCTTTTGGCTGTCCGCTCTGGATCGCGGCAACATGCTCGGCTTTTATCAGAAGGGCAAATTGCTGTTCGAATTTTCCGCCGATGTTGCAGCCAAGTTCATCAGCCAGTTGCCGGGTGCTGCCAGCTATCGGTGCAACCCCAATGCGGCCTTTGCCAGCAAGAATTGCGGTGAGCCCTATGCCTTCCTGAATTTCTATGCGCGTGGCGGCACCCAGTTTGACCGCATTGTGTTTGCCGAAACTCCGCGTGTGGGCGGGTATGAGAGCGATAATCACACGGTTGGTCGCTGGAACAGGATTTCAGGTTCGATTGTGACTGTTGCCGGCGCCACCAACGGCATTCCTGAACCGGCCACCTGGCTGTCCATGATTGCCGGGCTTGGCTTTGTGGGCATTGGCTTGCGTCGTCGTGGGACCGAGGTCGTCTCCGCCTGAACACTGCAAACGCATATTCGGCCGGCAGCCTTGGGCTGCCGGCCGAATATGCTTGTCAGGCGGCCTGGTTCTTCCAGCCCAGCACGGGCTTGCGAGCCGCCAGGGTTTCATCCAGCCGGCGGCGCGGGGCGAAGTGCGGCGCGGCGCGCCAGGCATCGGGATCGGCCAGCATCTGCGTTGCGATGTGGCGCATCGCCCCGATCAACTGATCCAGATTGGCCTTGCTCTCGGTTTCGGTGGGCTCCACCAGCATGGCGCCGTGGACGACCAGCGGGAAATACATGGTCATCGGGTGGAAGCCTTCATCGATCATCGCCTTGGCCAGATCGAGCGTCGAAAGCCCGGTGCCATCGAGGAAATCATCGGAGAACAGGGCTTCGTGCATGCACGGGCCGCTGGCAGCGAAGGGCGCGCTGTAAATATCCTTCAGGCTGGTGAGGATATAATTGGCGTTGAGCACGGCATCTTCCGCCACCTGGCGCAGGCCATCGGCACCATGGCTCATCATATAGCTCAGCGCGCGGACGAACATGCCCATCTGGCCGTGGAAGGCGACCATGCGGCCGAAACTGTCGGGCGAAGCGCTGCCTGCGGTGTCTTCCTCCACCAGCTCCAGCGTGCCCTTGGCCGTCTTGCGCACGAACGGGATCGGCGCGAACGGCGCCAGCGCGGCTGACAGCACCACCGGGCCAGAGCCCGGCCCGCCGCCACCGTGCGGCGTGCTGAACGTCTTGTGCAGGTTGATGTGCATGGCATCCACGCCCAGATCGCCGGGGCGCACACGGCCCACGATGGCGTTGAAATTGGCGCCATCGCAATAGACATAGCCGCCAGCGGCGTGCACGGCATCGGCGATGGTCTTCAGATCGGGTTCGAACAGGCCGCAGGTGTTGGGATTGGTGATCATCACCGCCGCCACATCCGGGCCCAGCCGCGCCAACAGCGCATCCAGATCAACCCGGCCGCGGGCGTTGGCCGGGATATTCTCCACGCTGAAGCCGCAGAAGGCCGCGGTGGCAGGGTTGGTGCCGTGCGCCGATTCCGGCACCAGCACGACGCGGCGCGGATCATTCTTCGCATCCAGCGCGGCGCGGATGGCCAGCATGCCGCACAATTCGCCATGCGCGCCGGCCTTGGGGCTCATGGCCACCGCCGGCATCCCGGTCAGCTTCATCAGCCAATTGGCCAGCGTGTCGATCAGTTCCAGCGCGCCCTGCACCGTGGATTGCGGCTGCAACGGGTGGATATCGGCAAAGCCGGGCAGCCGCGCCATCTTCTCGTTCAGGCGCGGGTTGTGCTTCATCGTGCACGAACCCAGCGGGAAGATGCCCAGATCGATGGCATAATTCTGGCGGGACAGGCGGGTATAATGGCGCACGGCTTCGGGCTCGGAAAAGCCCGGCAGGCCGATCACGGCATCGCGCGCCAGGCCGCCCAGCCGATCGGGCACGGGCGGCACGGCGGGCAGATCAACGCCCGACGTGTCGAGGCTGCCGCGTTCAAACAGCAAGGGTTCTTCCAGCATCAGCGCCTTGTTGCCGGTGAAGGTTTCCGCCACCGCGCCGGTGCCGGCAACCAGCCGCGTCGGGCGGCCCACATCGTTCATCGCCATTATGCCATCACCTCATCCAGCACGTCTTCGAACGCGTCAAAATCCTCGTCGGTGGCGGTTTCGGTGACCGCCACGATCATGCCGTTCTGCAAGGCCTTTTCGCCCGGCCACAGCCGGCCCAGCGACACGCCGGCCAGCACGCCCTTTTCGGCCAGCTTGCGCACCACCGGCCGGGCTTCGCGGCCCAGATCCAGGGTGAATTCGTTGAAGAACGGCCCGTTGAGCAGGGTCACGCCAGGCACCCGGCCCAGCCGGTCCGCCAATTGCACGGCGCGGGCATGGTTGAGCGCCGCCAGATGGCGCAGGCCCTTTTCGCCCAGCAGCGTCAGGTGCGCGGAAAAGGCCAGCGCGATCAGGCCGGAGTTGGTGCAGATGTTGCTGGTGGCCTTTTCGCGCCGGATATGCTGCTCGCGGGTGGACAGGGTGAGCACGAAGCCGCGCTTGCCGCTGGCATCCACCGTCTCGCCGCACAGCCGGCCGGGGGCCTGGCGCACATGTTTTTCGCGGCAGGCGAACAGGCCCAGATAGGGCCCGCCAAACAACAGTCCGGCGCCCAGCGACTGGCCTTCGCCCACCACGATATCGGCGCCCATTTCGCCCGGCGACTTGATCGCGCCCAGCGAGACGATTTCGGTGACCACCACGATCAGCAGCGCGCCGGCCTTGTGGCAGGCATCGGCCAGCGGGGTGAGATCGGCGATATGGCCGAACAAATTGGGGTTCTGCACCACCACGCAACTGGTTTCGGCATCGATGCTGGCGATCAGGCTGGCCAGATCATCGCCGGGCGCGCCGGCCGTGAAGCTGGGCGTGCCGGTCACCACCACATCGCCGGTGAAGCGGGTGAGCGTGTTCAGCACGGCAGTATAATGCGGGTGGACGCCGGCGGACACGATGCACTTGGCGCGCCGGGTGATGCGGCGGGCCATGAACACGGCTTCGGTCATCGCGGTGGAGCCATCATACATGGAGGCGTTGGCCACCTCCATGCCGGTGAGGCGGGCGACCTGCGTCTGGAATTCGAACAGCACCTGCAGCGTGCCCTGGGCGATTTCCGGCTGATAGGGGGTGTAGGCGGTGAGGAATTCGCCGCGCTGAATCACCATGTCCACACTGGCCGGCACATGATGCTTGTAGGCGCCGCAGCCGATGAAGAAGGGCGTGGTGCTGGCGGTGGCATTCTTGCCGGCCATCTTCACCAGGGCGCGCTCCACCGCCATTTCGCTGGCGTGATTGGGCAGGCCGGCAATCGGGCCATCGAGCACGGCTTGCGCCGGCACATCGATGAACAGATCGTCGATGCTGGCAGCGCCGATGGTGGCCAGCATGGCCGACCGGTCAGCGGTGGAAAGGGGCAGATAACGCAAGTTTCTTACTCCGGCAGATGGGCGGAAAAACGGATGCGGACATAATCGGCGATCCAGTCGCCATTGGCGGCCTGCAGCGATGGCACCAGGAGGGCGACAGTTTCGGCGATGATCTGATCCTGCAGGGCGGCCGGCACGCCGGCGGCATCGATGAAGCCGGCGCGGAAGGTGGCGAGCCAGCCGGCCATGCCGGTTGCGGGCAAGGGCGTCGGGCGCGGGATGATCTGGCAGGTTTCGACCACGAAGCCGGCCCGTTCCAGCACGGCGCGGAAGGCTTCGGCCGTGGGATAGTAACTGGTTTCGGCACCGGCAGCCGGAAAGCCATGACGGGCCAGCACGGCGATCAGTGCGGTGCGGATGGCGGCGATGTTGGCATGGCCGCCAAATTCGCCGACATAACGCCCGCCGGGCTTGAGCGCACGCTTGACGCCGGCGGTGACCACATCGGGCTGGCCGACCCAGTGCAGGGCGGCGTTGGTGAACACGGCGTCGAACTCGTGCGCAAACTCCAGCGCGCGGGCATCGCCCAGCCTGGCATCAATGCCCTTGGCCTGCGCCGCCGCCACCATCGCCGCATCGGCATCAACGCCCACCACGCTGCAGCCGGCATCCACCAGCTTGCGCGTCAGCACGCCATCGCCGCAGCCGATATCCAGCACCCGCTCCCCGGCCCTGGGGGCGAGCAGATCGAGCACCGGCGCCCCCAGCGCCGGCACGAAGGCGGCGTTGGCGGCATAAAGCGCCGGGTCCCAGGCGGTGGCGGTGCCGCTGGTCATTTACAGGCTGGCGATGAACGCGTCATAGGCGGCCTTGTCCATCAGGCCATCCAGTTCCGACGCATCGGACAGGGTGAGCTTGAAGAACCAGCCATCGCCTTCCGGGGCCATGTTGACGAGCGCCGGATCATCGGTCAGCGCCGGGTTGGCTTCGGTGACGGTGCCCGACACCGGGGCATAAACATCAGACGCCGCCTTGACCGATTCGACCACGGCGGCTTCCCCGCCCTTGGTCACGGCGCGGCCGGCTTCGGGCAGATCGACGAACACCACGTCGCCCAACTGGCCCTGGGCATAATCGGTGATGCCAACGGTGGCGACATCGCCGGCCACATCAACCCATTCATGATCCTGCGTGTACAAACGGCTCATTTCTTTTCCCCTTCCCGAACATAGTTTTTCTGTTTGAACGGCATCGGCACCACGGTGGCGGCGATCCGCTTGCCGCGCACGTCGATCTCCACCGCCGTGCCATCGGCTGCCATGTCGGTTTCGATCATGGCCATGGCAATCGGCGCACCCAGGCTGGGGGCAAACCCGCCAGAGGTGAGCACGCCGATCTGGCGCTCCCCTTTCCACACGCTGGCGCCCTCGCGCGCCGGCATGCGGCCGGCAACGGCCAGGCCCACGCGCTTGCGCGGTGCGCCGTTGAACAACTGGTCCAGCACGCGCGCCGCGCCGGGAAAACCGCCCTCGGCCTTGCGGCGCTTGGAAATGGCGAAGCTCAGGTCCGCCTCCACCGGGGTGATTTCGGGCGAAAGATCATGGCCATAGAGCGGCAGGCCAGCTTCGAGCCGCAGCGAATCGCGGGCGCCAAGGCCGATGGGTTTGACCTCGGCGTGGGCCAGCAGGGCTTCGGCCAGCGCCTCGGCATGGGCGGCGGGCACCGAGATTTCATAGCCATCCTCGCCGGTGTAGCCGGAGCGGGTGATGCCCAGCGGCACCCCGTTCCACAGCCAACGCGCGCCGGCCATGAACTTCAGATCGGCAAAGGCCGGCTGGTCGATGGTTTCGGGCGTGAGATCGAACCGGCTCATAACCGTGACGGCGGCCGGCCCCTGCAGCGCCAGCAGGGCATGATCGTCCATGTGGTGCAGGCTGATCCCGGCCGGCAGTCGCGCCTGCATATGGGCAATATCGGCCGCCTTGGTGGCGCCATTGACCACCAGATAGAAACTCCGCCCGGTGTTGGTGACCATCAGATCATCCAGGATACCGCCATCATCGGCCAGCAGCAGCGAATAGCGCACGCGGTGCGGTTGCAAGGCCTTGAAATCGCCGGGCGCCAGGCTCTCCAGCCAGTCGGCTGCGCCGTCACCCTCCACCAGCAACTGGCCCATGTGGGAGACATCGAACAGGCCGGCGGACTCCCGCGTCCACAGATGTTCGGCGATGATGCCGTCATACTGGATCGGCATGGCATAGCCGGCAAACGCCACCATGCGCGCGCCCAGGCGGCGGTGCAGGCCATCCAATGGCAATATGTTCAGATCGGCATCGTCAGCCATGAAACCCCCGGCAACAGTCACGATCCGACCTTGTGTCGAACCGGTTTCCCCCACTGTCGCCAAACCTGAGAGCTTTGACCGGACAATGCCCGGCTTACCCCTTCGGTGGGGCAAAGGCGTGTACCCTTGCCCGCTTTCCAGAGTGTCGCTGATACGCCGGCGCGGTCCTTGAGCCTGAGAGATTCCGGGGGCGGCTTGCTCCTTCGGCGGCTTTGGCCCGGATCAAACCGGTTTCCATCGCACTCTCCCGCGCGCGGCGCCGGGGCTGCCCCCGACGACGCCTGCCGATTGGGCGAAGCGGGCCGATGAGTCAATGGGCGCAAATGCGCAATAAAGGGGGCGCTCAAGCGCAAACTTCGGGCCGCGCCGCCGTTGCAAGGGGCATGAAGCTGCCCCTTGCCCTCGCCTGCCTTGCCCTTGGTGTGATCAGCGCAATGCTGGTTGGCCAGCCCGATCCACGCCGGCCGCAGCCCGCCGGGCCCGATCTGCCCGGCCTGATCGGCAATGCTGTGACATACGGTCGCGAAGGCGGTCTTGACCGGCTGGAACCGCCGCCACCGGCCTGGGGCACGCTGCCCATGCCGCAGCCCGATATGCTGCGGCCGCGCCAGTTGCCGCCAACCGCCACCACCCTGGGCGATGACGATCCGCTGGCCCGGTTGCAGGCGGTGCCGGCCAATTATCGGCCGCTGCCCTTCCATCCTGACAGCAGCGAAGCGCTGATCGGCATCAACACGGAGCTGTTGCGCGCCGAGGTGCCGGAACCCGGCAGCTGGTTGATGATGGTTTCAGGCCTGGGGCTGGTGGGGCTGGGCGCGCGGCGCCGGTCCAGCCGTCATTTGGCGACGTTGTAAGCCAGCGCCCGTTCATCCAGCTGGAAGCCCAGCAACACTTCGAACATCGCCGAGCGCAGCGCGGCGCGCACTTCGGGATCGGCCATCGGATCGGTGGCAGCGTCTATCTCACCAGGGCGGCGATCGCGGTTGATCCGCGCCATCATCTCCGCCGGCACCGAAGCCGCCTTGCGCGACACGGCGGCATTGAACCGGCCCTGGCCAATCGCCCGCGCCTGCCCGGCCGGGAAATTGATCGTCACCTGGGTGATTTCCTTGGCGTTGATCACATTGCCGGCCTGCACAACGGCGGCAAACACCGGCAGCACCAACTGGCGCGCTTCGGTCACATCGGTGCGGCGGGCGATAACGTCGAAATTGATCCGCGATGCCAGCTGGTCGCCGGCTTCAGTGCAGTCATCGCGCACATTGGTGATGGTGGCCGCCACATCGATGTTGGCCGCATCGGGCACAACGCCCTTGAACAGGGTGACATCGCCAACATAGGCCGCAACGGCCACGGCCGGGCACGACGAACGCCGCACCACCAGCGGGTTGCGATCACAACCGGCAAGCACCAGCGCACCCAGAATCAGGCTGGCAGAGAGGATGCGGCGGGCCGACAATTTGGGGCGGACGATCATGGCCTTTCTCCTATGGGGCAAATGGCCGTTGGGCAAGCAGAGTATGGGCAGGCGGCGTTGCGGGCAGCGTTGCAGGCGGGGGGGCAATCGCGTATCAGGCCAGCCATGACGCCCGATGCTTCCGCCCCCGCCGCCGCTGCAACCGATCTGCCTGCTGCTGATCGCCCTGCCCTCAACGTGCTGGTCGCCGCCCCGCGCGGCTTCTGCGCCGGGGTGGACCGCGCCATTCACATCGTCGAACTCGCCCTCGAACGCTGGGGCGCGCCGGTGTATGTGCGCCACGAGATCGTGCACAACAAATTCGTGGTGGACAGTCTGAAGGCCAAGGGCGCCATCTTCGTCGAGGAGCTGGACGAAGTGCCCGATGGCGTGCCGGTGGTGTTTTCCGCCCATGGCGTGCCCAAGGCGGTGCCGGCCAAGGCCGAAGAGCGTGGCCTCACCTATGTCGATGCCACCTGCCCGCTGGTGTCAAAGGTGCATCGTCAGGCCGAACGGCTGGTGTCGCAGGGCTGCCATATCCTGTTCATCGGCCATGAAGGCCACCCCGAAGTGATCGGCACCTTTGGCCAGGTGCCCGAAGGCGCCATGACACTGATTGAAACGCTGGAAGACGCCCAGAATGTGCAGGCGCCCGATGCGGCCAAGCTGGGCTTCCTCACCCAGACCACGCTGAGCGTGGATGACACCGCCGACATGGTGGCCGAGTTGAAGCGCCGTTTTCCCGGCATCGAAGGCCCGCGCGGCGACGATATCTGCTATGCCACCTCCAACCGACAACAGGCGGTGAAGGCGATGGCGCCGCGCTGCGAACTGGTGCTGGTGATCGGCGCCAGCAACAGCAGCAACAGCCAGCGCCTGCGCGAAGTGGCGGAGCGCGAAGGCGCCGCTTCCTATCTGATCCAGCGCGCCGCCGAAATCGATTGGCGCTGGTTTGATGGCGTCACCTCGGTGGGTATCACCGCTGGCGCGTCAGCCCCGGAACTGCTGGTGCAGGAAGTGCTGGCGGCGCTGGCCCTGCGCTACACGGTGGCATCGGAAAACATCACCACCGCGGTGGAAGAGGTGGTGTTCAAGCTGCCCCGCTCGCTCACCGCCTGAACGGGCGCAGCCATGGCGGTGTACACGGTGGTCAGCGCCGATGAGCTGGCGGCCTTTCTGGCCGGCTATGACATTGGCAAGGCGATCAGCTTCAAGGGCATCGCCGAAGGCGTGGAGAACAGCAATTATCTGCTGGAAACCAGTGGCGGGGCATCGGGTGGCGGCCGCTTCATCCTCACCCTCTATGAAAAGCGCGTCGCCGCTGGCGATCTGCCCTGGTTCCTGGGCCTGATCGCCCATCTGGCCGCCAAGGGCCTGCCGGTGCCCGGCCCGGTGGCCGATCGGACCGGCCGCATGCTGCAGGTGCTGAACGGCCGCCCGGCCTGCCTGATCGAATTCTCCCCCGGCGTCAGCCTCACCGAAGCCACGCCAGCCGCTGCGCACGAAGTGGGGCTGGCGCTGGGCCGGCTGCATCTGGCGGCGGCGGATTTTGCCCTGGAGCGCCCCAATGGCCTGGGGCCCGATGCCTGGGCACCATTGGCTGCCCGCTGCCATGGCCGCTTGGGCGAGATTGATGCCGAACTGCCCGGCCTGGTCGCTGCCGGGCTGGCGGCCTGCGCCGATTGGCCGGCGGGCCTGCCCGTCACCACCATCCATGCCGATCTGTTTCCC
>JAIXQY010000076.1 GCA_027485485.1 Sphingomonadales bacterium
ATCGCCATCATGTGCTCGGCGGTGATCACGTCCATGTTGCCGGTGGCGGTCACGAAGATATCGGCGCGCTTCACCGCCTCTTCCATGGTGACGACTTCATAGCCTTCCATCGCGGCCTGCAGTGCGCAGATCGGATCGATCTCGGTCACCATCACGCGCGCGCCGCCATTGCGCAAGGATTGCGCCGAACCCTTGCCCACATCGCCAAAGCCCGCGACGCAGGCGACCTTGCCGGCCAGCATCACGTCGGTGGCGCGGCGGATGGCATCGACCAGCGATTCCTTGCAGCCATAAAGATTGTCGAACTTGGATTTGGTCACGCTGTCGTTCACGTTGATCGCCGGGAAGGGCAGGCGGCCCTGCTTGGCCAGATCGTAGAGCCGGTGGACGCCGGTGGTGGTTTCCTCCGAAACGCCCTTCAGATTGCGCACGGTCTGCGTCAAATAACCGGGACGGGCGGCGACAAAGGCCTTCAGCGCGCGCTGAAATTCCACTTCCTCGGCATTTTCCGGCTCACCCATGGTCTCGCCGGCTTCCAGCCGCGCGCCCCACAGTGCGAACATGGTGGCATCGCCGCCGTCATCCAGGATGATGTTGGCGGTCTCGTCACCCCAGTCAAAGATGCGGCCGACATAATCCCAATAATCCGCCAGGCTCTCGCCCTTGATGGCATAGGTGGGGATGCCAGCGGCCACCATGGCGGCGGCGGCATGATCCTGAGTGGAAAAAATGTTGCAGGTGGCCCAGCGCAGATCGGCGCCCAGCGCCACCAGCGTTTCCATCAGCACCGCGGTCTGGATCGTCATGTGCAGGCTGCCGGTGATGCGCGCGCCCTTCAGCGGTTGCGCCGCGCCGAATTCGGCTCGCAAGGCCATCAGGCCGGGCATCTCGGTTTCGGCAATGGCAATTTCGCGGCGGCCGAAACCGGCCAGGCTGATATCGGCAATTGCATGATCGGCCATGATGATGATCCAGTGCACCAGGGGAAAAGACCCGCGCTCCCTAAGCCCGGCGTGACCCGCGGGCAAGCATAAAGACTGCTTTATATGATGCGGCGAATGGCGCGGGCGGTTGGGGCAGCGCCGGGTGCGAAAACGCACAGACGGGCCTGATTGACTCCCGGTAGTGCAACACCGAGCATGTCAGCATCGAAGATGTCCAGATTCACAACGGGGGGAAATGCGATGTCGGGTTGGTTCAGGAGAAACATCGCCTGGCTGGGTGAACTCGTGTCCGGTCGCAACCGGGCCAGCGCGGCGATCATCGAGATTTATCGCCAGTCCCTGCTCGACAATGTCTTACAGCCTTGCCACGACACGCCGGAAACGCAGGCCCGCATCGCGGCGATCGGTGACATCCTGACTGGCGAAGGCCCGTGGGCCCTCGGCCAACTCTACAGCATCGAGGCCGAATTGTGGAGCTACTATACCGACGCCACCGTATTGGCGCGCTTCTGGTCGGTGCTGGATCGCTTTGATCGGGTGGTCTCGGCCCATTCGCGCAATGCCTATGCCCAGACCGTGCCGGCCTCCACCGATCCGAAATGGAGCGAAGCCGATTTTGTCCGCCACCAGGCCTTGAGCCTGATCGATACGATCCAGAACACCCAGATGGTCAATCTGGAACGCGAACGCTTCACCAACATGCTGCGCAGCGCGATCTTCGCCATTGCCCTGGGCCTTTCCGCGGCGCTGCTTGGCCTGGTGACCTATGCGATCATCAACCCGGAACCGGGGCTGGTCGATTTCTATGCCATATTGTTCGTGCTGGGCACGCTCGGGGCCTGTGTCTCCTATGTCCGCCGCCTGCAGGGCGCGGTGGAGCATAATGCGCTGGCCGGCGATGGGCTGTCGGAACTCAACATGATTGCCAACAACCGCATCACCGCGCTGTCCACCCTGCTGGTGGGCGGCGTCTTTGCCATCATCGTCTATTGGCTGGTGCTGAGTTCGGCCTTTGCCGCCCTGATCCCGGCGCAGAATGACCAGCCCGGCCTGTCGGTGAGCGTCATGACCACCGAAAGCCTGTTGGCCGGCGCCACGGCCGAACTGGCCACGCGCGAAGAGCAACTGAAAGCCGCGCCCGATAACGCCGGCCTTGCCGCAGAGGTCGCCGCCAAACGCACCGAGGTGAACAGGCTGGCCGCCGATATTGCCCGCATGAAGGGCGAACTGGCCAGTTTTGGCCCGAAAGCCGCTGCGGCCAAGGATTGCCCCGCCACCGGCACCACGGCCGCGCCGGCCTGCCAGCCCTCCTTCGGCCAGCGCTCTGCCACGGTGATGGAACTGGCCGATGCCCGCAGCTTCTATCTGATGCTGGTGCTGGCGTTCCTGGCCGGCTTTGGCGAACAATTCGTGCCCGACGCGCTCGACAAGCTGTCCCGCCGGATGAAGAGCCAGGGTTAGGCGCAGCGGGCGGCCTGTCCTACACCGGCAGAATCTGCCATGCTCAAAAATGGGCCCTGCTGGTGACCGGCTGGCAAAAATCCACTGTTTACAAGCCCCAATCCCGCCGGATTCGTCAAATGTGTCAAAATTGAAGATCGGCCGTCGGCCCTCCCCAGTCCTGCTGCTGCCCGCAGATTGCGGCTGGAAAAACCGGGCGCGCACCGCCATGGTGCGTGCATTCCCCCTCCTTCAGGAGATCCGGCCGTGCGCCTGATTGTTGCAGCGATAATGATGATGACCTCTGCCGCCGCTCTTGCCGCTCCCATTGCCTATCCGGCCACCAGAACCGGCCCCGAGGTGGAGGCCCGCCACGGCATCAGCGTGCCCGATCCCTATCGCTGGCTGGAAGCCGATGTGCGCACCGATGCCGGCGTGGCGCAGTGGGTGGAGGTGCAGAACGGCGTCACCATGGCCTATCTGGCCGGACTGCCAAAGCGTGACACTATCCGCACGCGGCTGACCGAACTTTATAATTATGAGCGTTTTGGCCTGCCGCGGGTGAAGGGCGGGGTGCAATTCTTCTCCCGCAATAGCGGCCTGCAGAACCAGTCGGTGCTTTACGTTCAGGCGCCCGGTCAGGAGCCCCGCGTGCTGATCGATCCCAACCCCTGGGCCAAGGATGGCGCCACCGCGTTGGCCGAATGGCAGCCATCGGCCGATGGCAAATTGCTGGTCTATGCCGTGCAGGATGGCGGCACCGATTGGCGCACGCTGAAGCTGCGCGATGTCGCCACCGGGGCTGATCTGCCGGATGTGATCGAGTGGGTGAAATCCAGCGCGATCTCGTGGAAGAAGGATGGTTCCGGCTTTTATTACAGCCGCTTCCCCGAACAGTCCGGCCCGAAATATCTCGGCGTCAGCCTCAACCAGAAGCTGTATTTCCACAAGCTGGGCACGCCGCAATCGGCCGACACGCTGATCTTTGAAACACCGGAGCATCCCAAGCGCGGCCATTATGGCCAGGTGACGGACGATGGCCGCTGGCTGGTGATCACCACCTCGGAAGGCACCGACAGCCGCTTTGAAGTGCGGGTGGTCGATCTGGCCACCGGTGGTGCGCCGCGGGCGCTGGTGACCGGGCTGGAATTTGACTGGTCGCTGGCTGGTTCGGCAGGCGACACGCTGTATTTCCGCACCAACAAGGGCGCGCCCAAGGGCCGCGTGGTTGCCATGAATGCCCGCACCGGCGCCATCAGCGCGCTGGTGCCGGAAGCCGCTGCCACCATCACCGGCGCCTCGCTGGTGGGCAAGAGGCTGGTGGTGGAAACGCTGGAAGACGCCAAGTCGGTCGTGCGGCTGCATGAACTGGACGGCAAGCCGGTGGGCGTGGTGCCCTTGCCCGGCATCGGCACCGCCGGCGGCTTTGAATCATCGGATGATGGCAAGACCTGGTTTGCCTTCTCCAGCTTTGCCACGCCGGGTTCGATCTGGCGCTATGATGCCGCCACCAACAAGGCCGAGGTGGTGCGCCAGGCCAAGGTGGCGTTCAATCCGGCCGATTATGCCGTCAGCCAGATCTTCTACACCTCGAAGGATGGCACCAGGGTGCCGATGTTCGTGGCGCACCGCAAGGATCTTGACCTGTCCAAACCGCACCCGGCGCTGCTCTACGCCTATGGCGGGTTTGATATCAGCCAGACGCCGGGGTTCAGCGTCAGCCGGCTGGTGTGGATGGAAATGGGCGGCATCTTCGCGTTGGCCAATATCCGCGGCGGCGGCGAATATGGCGCGGCCTGGCATGATGGCGGCCGCCTGCTCAACAAGCAGAATGTGTTCGATGATTTCATCGCCGCCGGTGAGGCGCTGGTGGCCAGGGGGCTGACCAGCAAGGGCCAATTGGCCATCCAGGGCGGTTCCAACGGCGGCCTGCTGGTGGGGGCCGTCACCAACCAGCGCCCCGATCTGTTCGCTGCCGCGCTGCCGGCGGTGGGCGTGATGGACATGCTGCGCTATGCCAACTGGACTGCCGGGCGTTACTGGGTGGATGATTATGGCGATGTGACCAAGCCGGAATTTTTCCGCTACAATCTGGGTTTCAGCCCCTATCACAACGTGAAATCGGGCAAGGATTATCCGGCCATATTGGTGACCACGGCCGACACCGATGACCGGGTGGTGCCGGGCCACAGCTTCAAATATGCGGCGGCCTTGCAGGCGGCGCAGATCGGCGACAAGCCGCACCTGATCCGCATCGAAACCCGCGCCGGCCATGGCAGCGGCAAGCCGACTGACAAGATCATCGCCGAAGCGGCCGATCTGTGGGCCTTTGCCGGTTACTGGACGGGTCTTACGAAATAGGCGGCTTTGGCCCGCCGGGGCGGGTGAGGATGAACAGGCAGGTGGCCGGCAGGATCACCGCCTGGATGATGATCACCCGCTCCGGCGCGCCCAGCACGAAGGACAGGCCGAACACCGCCGCCATCGACAGCACCGCAAACAGCTTGGCCCGCGGGGTGATGGCGCCATGCCGGTGCCAGTTGACGATCATCGGCCCGAAGGTGCGATTGGCCAGCAGCCAGGCGTGCAGCCGCGGCGAGCCATTGGCAAAGGCCCAGGCCGCCAGCAGCACGAACGGCGTGGTGGGCAGCAACGGCAACACGATGCCGGCGATGCCAAGCGCCAGGCTGGTGCAGCCCAACAAGATCCACAGCGGCCGGAACATGCCCCAGCCATAGCAGGCGGATGCGGCGGCGCCAGTGGTGATCAGGCCCGCCGGGCGGTCTGCGACGTTGCCGCCAGCGCTGCCGGTGGCATGACCAGGGTCTGCTTGGGCAGCCGGTCATCGCCGGGTGCCGGCCGTTCCGGGGCGCGGCCGGCGGCTTGGCCCGGCAACCGCATGTCGGCTGTGACGATGCGGGTGAGCATGGCGCTTGTGGCCTGCCACATCGGCACATGAACGGCCGCGCTGTTCATGCCGTTGGTGAACAGGCTGACGATCAGCCGGTCCCGGGTGGGGCTGTCTTCGCCGGTGAAGGCAATGCCGATGCGGCCGCCGTGGCAGCGGGCGACGGTGCCATCGATGCTGCCGATGCCGCGCAGCCGCACCCGCACCGGCTCGCCCTTCACCAGCCCCTCACCGGCGAGCGCAATGCCCGATACCGAGATATCGAGCCCGCGGGCCAGCGTGGCGTGGCGGGCATCGCGCCGCCAGATCGCCACCTGATCATCCAGGGCAAAGCGCTCCTCGGCCCGCAGCGCCGGCCGGCCGAGGCAGAGCATGGCGGCCAGGAACAGCACGAGGATATTCACCAGGCCCCAGAAGGCCACCATCGGCACCAGCGCGCCCTGGGCCACGATGCGGGTTTCGGGGATGGCGTTGATCACCAGCCCGGCCAGCGTCGCCAGCATCAGGGCGGTGGCGCCCAGGAAGATGCCGCGCTGATACCCGCCGCCGGCCGCGTCCGATCCCTTGGGCGTCACCTTGAAAGCGTGGCCGTGCGGCTTGAACAGCGTCTTGATGATGACCGGCAACAGGCGGAAGCTCTGGAACGTGCCGAGCACCTGCGCTGCAATCGGGAAATAGCGGCCACCGCCCAGCAGCACGATACCGCCCACCTGCGCCACCACCATCGGCACCAGATAGAAGATGGCGCTTTCCGCCGTGACGCCCACCAGTGGCGCGATATCGAAAAACAGGAACACCAACGGCGAGACGATCGAAGTGAGCATCATCAGCGCCTGGCTGAGCCAGGCCGTGGGCAGGAAGAAAAGGCGGTGACGCAAGGCGTGGCCGCGGCCGAGCGGACCGGACTTGAGGAACAAGATCTGCATCGCGCCCTGCGCCCAGCGGGCCCGCTGCACGAAGAACGCCTCAAGGCTTTCCGGCGCCAGCCCGAACGCCAGCGGCTCGTTCAGATAGCGGGTGACATAGCCCTTCTGCAGCAACGCCAGCGACAGCAGCATGTCTTCGGTGATCGATCCGGCCGGCAAGCCGCCGCCGATGGCGTCAAGGGCTTCACGCCGGGTGATGCTGTTGGACCCGCAGCAGAAGCCGGCATCCCAGCCATCGCGGCCGGGCATGATGGCTTCGAAAAAGAAGCGCTGATCATCGGGCAGCGCGTCGCGCAGGGCGAGATTCTGCTGCAGCGGATCATGGTTGTAGAAACTGTGTGGCACCTGGACGATGCCGATGGCCGGATCGTCGAAGAAGCCCATCGTGCGTTTGAGGAAGCCTCGTTGCGGCACGAAGTCTGCGTCGAACACCGCCACGAATGGCGCGTCTGTCACCGTCAATGCATGGTTGATATTGCCGGCTTTGGCATGAAGATTGTCGGGCCGGGTGATATAGCCGGCGCCCTTGGCCGCACACAGATCGCGCAGCCAGGCGCGGCGGCCATCATCGGCCACCCACACGTTCAGATTGGGCCAATCCAGGGCCAGTGCGCCGAGGATGGTCTTTTCCAGCACCTCGATGGGTTCGTTGTAGGTGGCGATGATCAGATCGACTGCGGGCCACTCATGCCGCGGCCGCAGCGCCAGCCGCGCCTCACCGGCATCGGCCTCTGTGCTGCGGTTGGTGCGGCGCATCAGGGCGGCGAACAGGATGGCGGCATCGAACAGGCCGAACAGTTCGACCGCCAGGCAGAAGAGCGCAAAGCCCAGCGCCGTCCAGCCGGCATCCCAGGGAATGGTGACGGTGAGGCGCCAGTGCAGATAGGCCCCGACCACCATCGCCACCACCGCCACGATGCCAGCGCGAGTGGCCTGCCGCTCCAGCCCCGCCAACGGCGCCAGCAGCAACCCGGCCACGCACAGCAGCAGCGGCGCCGCCACCAGCAGGGTTGGCGCGGTATCGAGGGGTGGGATCATGAGTTCCCCAATTCCTTCAATTCCAACGCGGAAAGCGCACTTCCGCCAGCCGGCCAACATCGCAGCGCCGGGCCAACGTGGCAGGCAGTGGCAGGCTGATCTGTACCGAAAGCGCCCGCGCCTCCTTGTCGGGATTGGCGGCCAGCATGGCGCCATCACGCTGCGCTGCCGCGCCCACGATGGAGGCAACCCGGCCATCGAGCCAGACATCGCTGCCGATCAGCCGCACCTTGGCTGGCGTGCCGGGCAGGATTGCCTCCATCCGCCGTTCCGGCAGCGCCACCTCGACATAGCGGCGATTGCAATCAACCAGATCGATCAGGCTGCCACCTTGTGCCACCGTGGTGCCCTTTGGTGCCGGCTGTGACCAAACCACGGTGCCGGCTGGCAGCACGGCATCAAAGGCGCTGGCCCGCGCCATCCGCTCCTCCTCGGCGCGGATCTGCAGGGCCAGTTCGGCCAGCCGGGCATCGGCATCGGCGACCACGCTTTCCAGCTCCTGCCGGCGCAGCAACAGCCGGTCGCGCTGCTGGTCGCCATAGGGCGCATCCATGGCAGCCCCGGCCAGATAGAGGCCGCTGTTCGCCGCCCGCGTCTCGATGGCCAGCGCCTTGGCCTGATCTTTCAGCATGGCGCAGCGGCGGGCGCTGGCCAGGGCCTGGGCGCGCAGCCGGTCGCGCTGGGTGAAGGTGGCAAAGCGCTGCTCGGCCAGCGCCTCGATCCGGTCACGCTGCAGCACCGCTTCAGCGGCTTCGGCTTCGCAGCCGGCCAATGCCTGATGCGCCGCATGGGTGGTGGCGGTGAGCCGCGCGCTGGCGGCCTGGCCAAAGCGGGCAGAGCGGCTGACGGCGCGGGCGCTGGCGGCGCCCAGTTCCTGGATCTGGCGCAGAGCCAGATCGCGGGCACTGATCAGGGCGGCCTGCTGGCCTTTCAGCCCGGCCAGCGGCCCGGTATCGAGAATGCGTGCCGTCACCAGCCGGGCGGTGCGCGTGGCAGTGATGGCGGTGCCCGGCGGTGGCAGTTCGCTTGCCACCAGCCCGGATATGGGGGAGGCCATGCGGATCAGCGGCGCGTTGACAAAGGCCTCCCCGCCAACCTCACTGGTGACATAGGGGGCAAAGGCCCACAGGCCCAGCGCCGCCATGCTGGTCGCCACGGCAACGCGCACCTGGTTGGATCGGATCAACTGTTCGAAACGGCCGGCCATATCTGCCCTTTCCTGCTGGCACAGGAAACGGCGGCGGCGGCGGCGGGTTTATGGCTGAAGCAGGCCGGCAACCTCGGCAGCGAGCGCGGCATCGCCCGCAGCGATCACCTGGCCCCGACTTGCCATGGTCAAGGGTTGGTCCTGCCAGTCGCTCATCACGCCACCAGCGCCAGTGACAATCGGCACCAGGGCCGCCCAATCATGGATTTTCAGCCCGGATTCGACCACCGCATCCAGATGGCCGGCCGCCACCAGGCCATAATTGTGGCAATCCCCGCCATACAGAGTGTCACGCGCAACCGAGCGTACGCGTTCGAACGCGGGGAAATCATCGGCTGAAAAGGCCTGCGGGCTGGTGGTGCCGATTCGGGCCTGTGCCAAGGGCAGCCCGTGGCGAACGTGGCAGCGCTGGCCATTGAACAGCGTGGGCTGATCCGGTCCGGCGACCCAGCGATCCTTGATGATGCACTGATCGATCACGCCCAGCACGGGCTGGCCCGCCACCATCAGGCCGATCAGCGTGCCGAACAGCGGCCGGCCGGTGACGAAGGCGCGAGTGCCATCGATGGGATCGAGCACCCACACCCGCTCCGCATCGGCTCGGTCGTCGCCATATTCCTCACCGATCACGCCATCATCGGGGCGATATTGGGCCAGCAGCCGGCGGATGGCGGCTTCTGCTTCCTTGTCGGCGGCGGTGACGGGGGAGAAATCCTCCTTGGTTTCCACCAGAAAGGGGCGGCGGAACCAAGGCCGGATCGCGGCGCCGGCCGCATCGGCCAGCATTTCGGCCAGGGTGAGATCGTCAATCGCCAAGGCCCAGCTCCTTCAGGATCGCCGCCCGGTCGCCGTCCAGCGCCGGGGCGGGTGGGCGGTGGGCGCTGTCGGGGTGGCCGGAAAGCTTTACCGGGTTGCCAGCGGCCATCAGTGGCGTGCCATCGGGCAGGGCGGTTTCCACCACCATGTGCCGGCTGCGCACCTGCGGGTTGGCCAGCGCCTGGCCGATATTGTTCAACGGCCCGCACGGCACGCCGGCGGCATCCAGCGCCGCCAGCCAATGGGCGGACGGCCGCGTTTGCAGCACCGCCTCGATCACGCCGGCCAAAGCCTCGGCATTGGTGGTGCGCGCATCATTGCCGGCAAAGCGTGGATCATCGCCGGGCAGGCCAAGCGCCGTGCACATCGCCGCAAACAACTGATCATTGCCCGCCGCGATCACGATCGGCGCATCGGCGCATTGATAGGCGGCAAAGGGCGTGATGCTGGGATGGCGGGCGCCCAGCGGCCCCGGCGACTGGCCGGTGGCGGCAAAGCGGGCGATGGCGTTCTCCAATATGGCGATCTGGCCATCCAGCATGGCGACATCCACGAACTGGCCCACCCCGGTCTTGGCCCGATCATGCAAGGCGGACGTGACGCCGATCACGGTGAACAGGCCGGCGGTGATGTCCCCGATGCTGGTGCCCACCCGCGTTGGCGGGCCGCCGGCGTGGCCGGTGACGCTCATGATGCCGCCCATCGCCTGCACCACCATGTCGTAAGCGGCCTTCTGGCTGTCGGGCCCGGTCTGCCCGAAACCGCTGGTGGCAGCGTGGATCAGGCGCGGGAAGCGCGCGTGCAGCGCATCCCAGCCATAACCCAGCCGCGCCATCACGCCGGGGCGATAATTGTCCACCAGCACATCGGCGCGCTCCAGCAGTGCCTCGAAAATGGCGCGGTCAGCCGTGGCCTTCAGATCGAGTGCGATCGATTGCTTGCCGCGGTTGATGCTGGCGAAATAGGCGCTTTGCCCCTTGATGAACGGGCCATAGGCGCGGGCATCATCGCCGCCATCCGGGCGCTCCACCTTGATCACGCGGGCGCCAAGATCGGCCAGCACCATGGTGGCATAAGGGCCAGCCAGCACCCGCGACAGATCGATGACGAGAATATCAGACAAGGGGCCGTGCATGGCCAATGCATAGCGTTGTTTTTTTGCGCCGTCACCGGCTACACATACAGCGAATAAAAGGGGGACGAATTGATGAAGCGCCTGATCCTGATCGCCGCACTGCTCGGCACCGCCGCCACGGCCCAACCTACAACCCAGGAAGCAATCTTCGATGCGCAAGTGTCGAGCGCCGACCAGATGGCCTGGCTGAAGAACCTGAGCAGCGGGCCCAACCATCTGGGCAGCCCGCACAACCAGGCCAATGCGGCCGCGATTGAAAAGCTGTTCCGCGAATGGGGCTGGCAGGTGAAGCGCGCCGATTATCAGGTGCTGTATCCTACGCCGCTCTCCACCGCGCTGGAACTGGTCGGCCCGGTGACGAAGAAACTTGGCGGGCAGGAACCGGGCATCCCGGAAGACGCCACCTCCAACAATCTGGTCGGCGCGTTGCCGCCCTATGTCGCTTATCAGGGCGATGGCGATGTCACGGCGCCGGTGGTCTATGTCAACTATGGCCTGCCGGGCGATTATGAGGCCTTGGCCCGGCGCGGCATTTCGGTGAAGGGCAAGATCGTCATCGCCCGCTATGGCGGCGGCTGGCGCGGGTTGAAGCCGAAGCTGGCGCAGGAACAGGGCGCCATTGGCTGCCTGATCTATTCGGATCCGCAGCAGGATGGTTATGGCAGCGCGGACACCTACCCGAACGGTGGTGGCCGTCCGCCGGCCGGGGTGCAGCGCGGCAGCGTGATGGACATGACCACTTATCCCGGCGATCCGCTCACGCCGGGCGTGGGTGCCACCAAGGACGCCAAACGGCTCACTCGCGAAACCGCGACAACCGTGCTGAAAATCCCCACTCTGCCGATCAGCTATGCCGATGCGACAGAGATCCTGTCCCGCCTCAAGGGCGCGCCGGTGCCGGCCGAATGGCGCGGTGGCCTGCCGTTCCATTACCGCTTTGGCGGCAGCGATGATGTCCGGGTGCATCTGAAGGTGGAAAGTGAGTGGTCACTCAAGACCATTTCCAACGTGATTGCCACCCTGCCGGGTTCGTCGAAGAAAGACGAATGGGTGGTGCGCGGCAACCATTATGATGGCTGGGTGTTTGGCGCCTCCGATCCGCTGTCGGGCGAAGTGGCGCTGCTGTCCGAAGCCAAGGCGCTGGGTGCGCTGTGGAAATCGGGCTGGCGGCCCAAGCGCAGCATTGTCTACGCCAGCTGGGACGGCGAAGAGCCGGGCCTGTTGGGCTCGACCGAATGGGTGGAGCAGAACATCACCGAGCTCAAGCAGAAGGCGGTGGTCTATATCAACAGCGACAGCAACGGCCGCGGTTTCCTCGGCGTCGATGGCAGTGGGCAGTTCACGTCGCTGATCGGCAAGGTCGCCGCCGATGTGAAGGACCCGGCCACCGGCGCCAGCGTGGCAGAGCGCTGGCGTGCCGGGGTGCGTGCCAAGGCCTTTGATGGCCTGCGCGGCAACCCGGCAGCGCTGGCCGCAGCCGAACTGGGCGGTGATCAGCCGATGGACGCGCTGGGTTCAGGCAGCGACTACACCGCCTTCATCCACCATGCCGGCGTGGCATCGATCAACATCGGCTTTGGCGGCGAAGGCGAGAGCGCCGGTTCCTATCATTCCATCTATGACAGCTATGATCATTTCGTGCGCTGGGACGATCCGGGCCTGGCCTATGGCGCGGCGCTGTCGAAGGTTGCGGGGCGGCTGGTGCTGCGGCTGGCCGATGCCGAAGCGCTGCCGGTGCGCTTTGCGCCCGTTGCAGGGGCGGCGCGGGCCTATCTCAATGAGATCAAGGCGCTGATCGACAATCGCCGCAAGGAAGATGATCGCCGCACCGCGTTGACTGCCGACATGTATCGGCTGGGCAGCGATCCGCGTGATCCGTTGGGCCCGCCGCTGGCCAAGCCGGCAACCCCGGCGCTGGATCTGGCCGCGCTGGATGCCGCCATCACCCGGCTGGATGCCGCCGCCAGGGCGTTTGACACCGCCATCACCGCCAAGGGCGACAGCCTGACGGCGGCGCAGACAGCAGCGCTGAACAAGCAGCTGCAGGGCATCGAACAGACGTTGCTCAGCCCCGCCGGCCTGCCGTTCCGGCCGTGGTTCCGCAACATCCTCTACGCACCGGGGCGCTTCACCGGATACGGATCGAAAACCCTGCCCGGCGTGCGGGAGGCCGTTGAAGAGCGGCGCTTTGACGATGCGGTGCGCGAAGCCGGCGTCGCTGCCAAGGCGCTGACGGATTATGCTGATCGCTTGAACACCGCGACGGAGTTGTTGAAATGAAACGACTGCTGCTGATCGCGGCGCTGTTGGCCAGCCCGGCCATGGCGCAGCGCATGCGCCCGGCCGATGTCGATGCGCTGCCATCGTCCAAGCCGGCGCTGGTCGAAGCCTATGGCAAGGAGCCGGCCCAGGTGGGCGAATTGCGCCTGCCGGCAGGTCCCGGCCCGCATCCGGTGGTGATCGTGATTCACGGCGGCTGCTGGTGGAAGGGCTTTGCCACCCGCCAGAACACCGCCGCGCTGGCCAGCCGGCTGACGGAAAAGGGCTTTGCCACCTGGAACATCGAATATCGCCAGGTCGGCGAGAATGGCTCGGGTGATCCCGGCGCCGGCTGGCCCGGCACGTTCAAGGACTGGGGTGCCGCGACGGACCATTTGCGCGAACTGGCCAAACGCCATCCGCTGGATCTGTCCCGCGTTGCCGTCACCGGCCACAGCGCCGGGGCGCATGCCGCCTTGTGGGTCGCCGGCCGGCACAAGCTGCCGAAGGACAGTGAGATTGCCTCGCCAGATCCGCTCAAGATTGGCGCCGTGGTGGCCATTGATGGTCCGGGCGATCCTGCGGCCGAGATTGCCCTGTTTGAAGAGGCTTGCGGCGTGCCGGCCGGGCGCGCCCTGTTTGGCGGCACGCCGGCCGAACAGCCAAAACGATGGGCCGATGGCACCCCACAGGCAAAGCTGCCGCTCGGGCTGAAATCCGGGCTGGTGTCGGCCAGCCTGTTCCTGTCGCCCGCGGCCACCGCGAAGTGGGTGAGCGAAGCGCGCAAAGGCAAGGACCGCGCCTCTGCTCTCATCCTCGGCGGCACCGGCCATTTCGAAGTCATCGCGCCGGGTAGCCCGGTGTGGAGCCAGGTCGAGGCCTTTCTGGTCGAACAATTGAAGGTTACGCCATGAAGCTGCTCACCTCGCTCACCTCGCCTTACGGGCGCAAATTGCGGGTGATCGCCCATGAACTGGGCCTCTCCCTGAAGGTGGAAGACACCGCACCGATGAACGATCCGGCGGCGCTGCTGGCCGCCAATCCGCTCGGCAAGGTGCCCGCGCTTGTGCTGCCTGATGGCAGCACCATCATCGATTCGCCGGTGATCGCCGCCTTCCTGCTGGCCAGCGTGCCGGGACAGAGCCTGATGGCGACATCCGGCCCCGGCCATTGGGAGGCGCGCACCACCGAGGCGCTGGCCGATGGCGTGCTCGATGCGGCCATCATCCTCAGGTTCAACATGACCCAGGGCATCACCTCGGGCCCATGGGTAGACCGGCAGTATCGCGCCATCGAACGGGCGCTGGCGGTGATGAACGGCCGGGTGGGCGGCAGCGGCTTTGGCGATATCTGCATCGCCGTGGCCTGCGACTATCTCACGTTCCGCTTCCCCGAACTCGATTGGCGCACCCACAATCCGGCACTGGCAGACCTGACCGACCTGCTGCTGGCCACACCTGCCTTCCAGGTGAGCCAGCCGTCCGCCTGAAGCCTATTTCTTCAGTTCACGCGCCAACGCCTTGGCGGTCTTCGCGCCGTAAGGCGGCTTGAACCCGGCGAGGCCGGCCAGATCGATCTTGGGCTGGCTGTAGATCGCCTTGGGATGGCTGAATTCCTTGAAGCCATCATGGCCGTGGTAGTTGCCCATGCCGGCCGGGCCGATGCCGCCGAACGGCAGGTCTTCGGCGGAGACATGGAAGATCACGTCGTTCACCGTCACGCCGCCCGAAATGGTGCGATCGAGCACGCGGCGCTGTTCCAGTTCGTCCTGGCCGAACCAATAGAGACCCAGCGGCCGGTCGCGGCGGTTGATCTCGTCGATGGCGCCATCCACCGCCTTGTAGGTGCGCACCGGCAGCAGCGGCCCGAAGATTTCCTCCTGCATCACCGTCATCTCGTCGGTGGCGCCGCGGATGATGTGCAGCGGCATCTTGTTGGTGTTCTGCTTGGCAAAATCTTCATTGGCCGGGTTCACCACGACCACATCGGCGCCCTTGGCGCGGGCATCGGCCACATGCGCTTCCAGCCGCTCGCGGTGGCGGGCGCCCAGCACGCTGGTGTAATCCGGGTTGGCCAGCATGGTGGGATACATTTTCGCAGTCGCGGCCTTCAGCCCTTCGACAATCTCGCCTTCCTTCTCTTCGGGCACCAGCAGATAGTCCGGCGCCAGGCAGATCTGGCCGGCGTTCATCAGCTTGCCCATCGCCACTCGCTCGGTGGCCGAAGCGACATCGGCGCTGCGGCTGATGATGGTGGGCGATTTGCCGCCGAGTTCCAGCGTCAACGGCACCAGATTCTTCGCCGCCGCCGCCATCACATGGCGGGCCACGCTGGTGGCGCCGGTGAAGATGATGTGATCGAAGGGCAGTTCGGTGAAGGCCTTGCCCACTTCCGGCCCGCCGGTGATCACGGCGATTTCGGTGATGTCAAAGGCGGCTTCCAGCACCTCCTTCATCAGGGCGCTGGTCATCGGCGTGTATTCCGATGGCTTGATCATCGCCCGGTTGCCGGCGGCCAGCACCCCGGCCAGCGGCGCGAAGGTGAGGTTCACCGGGAAATTCCAGGGGGACAGGATGCCGATTACGCCCTTGGGCTGCCATTCCACCCGGGCCTTGGCGCCGAGCAGGGCCAGCGGGAAATCAAGCTTGCGCTTTTCCGGCCGCATCCAGGCATCGAGATGCTTCAACGCATGCTTGAGCGGTTTGACCGATGCCATGATGTCGGTCACCAGGCTGAGTTCGGTGGAGCGGTGGCCGAAATCCTCGCTCATCGCCGCGGCAAAGCGATCCTTGTTGGCCAGCACCACGTCCAGCGCCCGGTTCAACCGGTCCCGCCGGGTCGCTGCCGCCACCGGCAGTTCGGCGGTGAAGCTGGCACGCTGGGCCTCCAGCAGGGCGCGCATGTTGGCGGCATCGCGGGCATCCCATTCGGCAGTCTTGGCGACAGTGGCCATCTTCATTCTCCCATTTCAGATGGCGCCAGCCTAGGCGCTCTTGTCAGCTTGGCCAAGCTGCCGAATCACGCTGGTCAATTTTGACACTTTTGACACATTCGGCGGGATTCAGCCTTCAAATTGCACGATAAATGCCAGCAACTGTTCATGCCATGACGGGCCCTGTGTAGGACAGGCCCCGCTTTCAATCTGCGCCCTTTCGTCAGGCTGGCGGGCGGCGCGGCTTTGCGGCATCGTGGTGGCAACCGAAAAAACTGCCCTGGGGAGACTGCATGACCAACTGGCCCGCAATGTCGATTGCCGAAGCCCACGCGCTGCTCACCGCGCCGGGGCAGCCGCTGGAGATGGAAACCCTGCTGATTCAGGGCCGGCCGACGCGGGTGTGGAAAAATGCCCCGCCATCGCTGGCGCATTGCTTTGCCGCCGGCCGCGCGCACGGCGAAAAAATCTTCATGGTGCTGGATGACGAACGCGTCAGTTTCGAGGCGTTCGCCCGTGCCACGCTGGCGCTGGCCGAACAGCTGAAGGCCGATGGCCTGCAAAAGGGTGACCGCGTTGCCGTGGTGATGCGCAATCTGCCGGAATGGCCGGTGGCCTTTTATGCCGCCAGCCTGTGCGGCGCCATCGTCACGCCGCTCAATGCCTGGTGGACCGGCGGCGAGCTGGAATATGGCCTGACCGACAGTGGCACCAAGGTCCTGATGATCGATGCCGAACGCTATAACCGCATCTCCGAACATCTGCCGAACTGCCCTGATCTCGAAACCATCTATGTGACGCGCGCCAGCGAGGCCGAATTGGGCGATCCGCGCGCCCGCCGGCTGGAAACGGTGATCGGCTGGCCGATGGACTGGGCCAGCCTGCCCGATCGTGCCATCCCGGCCGAAGCGCTGGCGATCCAGCCCGAGGATGATGCCACCATCTTCTATACCAGCGGCACCACCGGCAAGCCCAAGGGCGCGCTGGGCACGCACCGCAACATCTGTTGCAATATCATGGCCAGCGCCAGCAGCGCGGCGCGCAGCTTCCTGCGCCGCGGCGAGCAACCGCCGGCGGCCGATCCCGATGCGTCGCAGAAATCCACCCTGCTGTCGGTGCCCTTCTTCCACGCCACCGGCTGCCACGCCGTGCTCAATCCGGCGCTGGTGGGCGGCGTGAAGCTGGTGCTGATGAAGAAATGGGATGTGGTGGAAGCCATGACCCTGATCGAGCGTGAGCGCTGCAATTCGGCCGGCGGTGTGCCGACCATCGCCTGGCAGATCCTCGAGCATCCGCTGCGGGCGAAATTCGATCTGTCGAGCCTCGAATCGGTGAGTTACGGCGGCGCGCCCTCCGCCCCCGAGCTGGTTCGCCAGATTGCCAGTCAGTTCAAGGCCAAGCCCGGCAACGGCTGGGGCATGACCGAAACCAGCGCCACCTTCACCCACCATATGGCCGAGGATTATGAGCACCGGCCCGACAGCTGCGGCCCGCCGGTGCCGGTGTGCGATCTGCAGGTGCGCGATCCGGATGGCAAGGTGCTTGGCCCCAATGAAGTGGGCGAAATCTATGGCTTTGGCCCCAATGTCGTGAAACTCTATTGGAACAAGCCGGAAGCCACCGCCGCGACCTTCATCGACGGCTGGGTGCGCACCGGCGATCTGGGCCGCATCGACGAGGAAGGCTTCTGCTTCATCATCGACCGCGCCAAGGACATGCTGATCCGCGGCGGCGAGAATATCTATTGCGTGGAGGTGGAGAGCGCCCTGTATGAGCATCCGGCGGTGATGGACGCCGCCCTGGTGGGCCGCCCGCACAAGACGCTGGGCGAGGAACCGGTGGCCTTCGTCACGCTGAAACCCGGCAGCGACGCCAGCGAGGCCGAACTGCGCGCCTTTGTGGCGGCGCGGCAGGCGGCCTTCAAGGTGCCGGTGGCGATCCATTTCAGCCACGAGCCGCTGCCACGCAACGCCAACGGCAAGATCTTGAAGACCGAGCTGAAGAAGCAGGTGGCAGACGGCTGAGGCGCACGCACCAGCGCAAGGCGTTGCATGAGCAGCCGGTAGGAATGCCGGCAAGGATCGGCTAAACGGGCGGCGAATCCCGTTTTCAGGACAGGCCCGACACCATGAAATTCTTTGCCGATACCGCCGATGTTGCCGAAATCGCCGATCTGGCCGCCACCGGCCTGCTGGATGGTGTGACCACCAATCCCAGCCTGATCGCCAAATCCGGCCGCAATTTCCTTGAAGTCGTCAAGGAAATCTGCGGGATCGTCGATGGCCCGGTCTCGGCCGAAGTGGTGGCGCCCGATCATGCCACCATGATGCGCGAAGCCGCCGTGCTGCGCGCGCTGGCCCCCAATATCTGCATCAAGCTGCCGCTCACGCTGGATGGCCTGAAAAGCTGCAAGGCGCTCACGGCAGAGGGCGTGAAGACCAATGTGACCCTGTGCTTCTCCGCCAACCAGGCGCTGCTCGCCGCCAAGGCCGGCGCCACCTATATCTCGCCCTTCGTCGGCCGGCTGGACGATATCGGCCATGATGGCATGGAGCTGATCCAGGATATCCGCACCATCTACGACAATTATGATTTCGCGACTGAAATCCTGGTCGCCAGTGTGCGCTCGCCCGTCCACGTGCTTGCTGCGGCGCGCATCGGGGCCGATGTGGCCACCATGCCGCCGGCGGTGATCCGCCAGCTCGCCAATCACGCGCTGACGGACAAGGGCCTGGCCGCGTTCGAGGCCGATTGGGCCAAGACCGGGCAATCCATTCTTTGATCCCGGCGGCCGAGCCGCTTTCGGGCCTGATCGGCCGCTTTCTGGCCATGTGCGCCGATCAGCGCCGGCTTTCGGCACACACGCTGCGCGCCTATGGCCACACGCTGGACCAGTTTGATGATTTTCTGGGCCGGCATCTGGGCGGGCCGGTGGTGGGCGGGCAGCTGGCCGGGCTGGCTGCGGCCGATCTGCGCGGCTTTCTGGCGCTGCGCCGCAGCGAGGGCCTGGCCGCCGCCAGCATCGCCCGCGATCTTTCCGCCCTGAAGGGGTTTCTGGCCTGGGCCCGGCGCAGCGAGGGGCTGGCCTGTGATGCAGTGGCGGCGATCAAGGCGCCGCGCCAGCCCCGGCGCTTGCCGCGCCCGGTCTCCCCCGATGATGCGCGCGGCCTGGTGGCGCTGGTGGGGGCGGCGCAGGATCAGGCCTGGCTGGCGGCGCGCGACATGGCGGTGCTGCTGCTGCTCTATGGCGCCGGCCTGCGCATCGGGGAGGCGATGGCGCTCACCGGCGCGGTGCTGCCGCTGGGCGATGTGCTGGCGGTGACCGGCAAGCGCGCCAAGACGCGGATGGTGCCGCTGCTGCCACAGGTGCGTGATGCGGTGGCGGACTATGCCCGGCTGTGCCCGCATGATCTGGGGCGCGATGGCCCCTTGTTCCGCGGGGTGCGCGGCGGGCCGCTGGATGCCGGCGCGGTGCGCCGCGCGGTACAGGCGGCGCGGGCCGCGCTGGGCCTGCCGGCCAGCGCCACGCCGCACGCGCTGCGCCACAGCTTTGCCACGCATCTGCTGGCACGCGGTGCCGATCTGCGGCAATTGCAGGAGCTGCTGGGCCATGCCAGCCTGTCGTCCACCCAGATCTACACGGCGGTGGATGCGGCGCAGTTGCTGGATGTGTGGCGCACCGCCCATCCGCGCGCCGATTGATCAGGTGGGGCGGAAGGCCCGGCGCTGATAGGTGAGGGTGACCGGGCTGATTTCCACGAACATGAGGTAGAATTCGGGATTATAGGTCACGTTCAGATTGACAAAGCTCTGCCCGTTGGCGGTGCCAGTGACCAACTGCAGCGTCGGCGCCCGCCCAATGCCGAAGGTGCCGGCGAAGAAGGCAGCCCGGATTTCGGCATCTGTTTTGCGTGGCCACAGGGTGGCTGCCCGGGCCGCTTCGCCCAGACCATTCTGGATGCCGGCCCGCGACACGAAAAAGCGGCCGATGTTGAGCACGGCGAAAACGGTGATCACCCAGATCGGCAGGGTGAGCGCAAATTCGGCAGCGCTGCCGCGGCGGTCGCGGCTGAGGGCGCGGGCGATGCGGGCGATCATTGCACGCGCACCACGGCATCACCCACCAAGGTGGCGGTGCCATCGCTGTTGGGGCCGTCGTACAAGATGCCCCAGCTGAACATCGGGTTGAACGGGGCGCTGATGCGCAGCTTCACATAACGCGAACGCTGGCCACCGCCGCAATCGGCGGTGGTGGAGCCCTGGCGGACGCCGGCGCATTCCAGCCAACTGTCCACCGTTGCGCTGCTATAGGCGTCGCCCCAGGCGCTGATCATTTCGGTGCGGGCATAATCATAGGATGTCGCCACCCCCTTGCGCGCGGCCACCAGTTCGATGCCGCGCTGCGCCGCCTGCTCCAGCCGCAGCTTGGTGAGCCAGCCGTTGGAAAAATCCAGCGCCGCCATCATGATGCCGGCAACGATCGGCAGCATGATCGCCGCTTCCATGGCGGCCGCGCCGGCGCGGTTGCGGCGCAGTTGGGCCAACCGGCGCATCATCCCAGCAACCTCACGGTGTTGCCCTTGAAGGCGCTGGCGCCGCTGTTGACCGGGCAGACGTTGGTGATGTTGCTGTTGCCGGTGAAGATCATGCGATAGCCGATCATCTGCAGGCAGGCCATGCTCATGCCCGATGTGCCGTTGAAGCGCAGTTGGTTGCGCGGGATATAGATGGCGCCCTGATAGCTGGACAGGGAATTGCCGTTCACCACCACCTGTTCGCCCAGCGTGGTGGCGCGCCGATCCTGATAGAAGAGCACACCGCGATAGGTGCCCGATGTGGGGGCGGTGAGGTTCAGGCGAGCGCCGCCATTGATGTTCATGCCGGCCACCAGATTGGACGTGCCGCTGACCGGCGCGTTGGACATGGTGAGCACGATGGTGACGCCGGTGCCCGTCACCCGCGCTTGCGAACCCACGTTGAAGCCCAGATTCTTGTTCTGGTTGTTGCCATTGCTGCGGCCATCAATGAAATAGGTGCCGGCGGCCAGATTGGCAGTGCCCTGAATGTCCATGCCGCGATAGGTGCCCGGCACCAGATTGCGCGTCTGGTTCGAACGCACGTCGCCGTTGTTCGACGATTGGGCAATACTGGGCGTGGGCAGGCTGGCAAAGGGATCGCGCTGCGCCACCGAATAGGGTTGGAACACCGTGCCGTTGGCAAACACGTTGCTGCGGTTGTCGACATTGCCCACCGCCGAAACCGGGCTGGCGGTGATCACCGCGCTGCCCTGGCCGTTGATGGCAGGCTCGCCGGCGCTGTTGGCGTGCATGCCGCAATTGGCCGTCACGGTGGTGTTGCCGCTGTTGGTGATGGCCAGGCTGTTGGTGCTGTCCAGTGCCAGGATGCAGAAATCACCATCCTGGCGCAGCCCGGCGGTGGCTTCCACCGTGATCACCATGCCGGCCTTCATGAAAAAGCCGGTGAACGGCAGCCTGGTGCCTGACCGGATCTGCACGCGCACCACGCTGCTGTCTCCGGCGAACGGGCCGGCCGTGGGGCCGTTTTCGATCGTGGGCGTGCCGAGCAGCGGGAAATTGGCATTCTTGCCCAGATCGGCTGTCACCGTGCTGCTCACATTCATGCCCTGGGTGAGGGCATAAGCCCCGGCCAGCGCAGCGGAATCGGCCTGGCGTTGCAGGGCGCGGCGCACCAGCGCCCATTGGATCGTGTCGCTGGTCAGGCCAGCGGCACCGATCAGCACCGGCAGCATCAGCGCCGTCAGTGCTGCCATGTTGGCGCTGCGGTCCCGTGCGATGCGGCTGAGTCCCCTGACGGCCACCCCTTAACCCTCTGTTAAGAAAATACTTTACAATCAGAGGTTTAGCATAACATATGTGATTCGCAAGACTGTTGGCGCAGCCTGTGCCAAAACGGCTCAGCTGGCCAGGCGGCGCAGCAGCACGTCCCAGTGCTGCAAGCCCGGCGCGATGGCGGCTTCCGGCACCCGTTCGTTGAGGCCGTGGGCAAAGGCGTCTTCGGCCCGGATGAACAGGCCCGACACGCCATAGGATGGGATGCCCAGCGCCCGCCAGAACACGCTGTCGGTGGCGCCGGCGTCCATGCCCGGCGTTGGCTTCACGGCAGCTTTGCGGGTTTTCACCGCGGCGGCGACGGCGTCCACCACATCGGCGCGCAAGGGGGAGGGCGGGGTGACCGGCCAGTCGATGCCGGTGCCGAACACCACGCCGGGATCTTCGGCGATGCGCGCCAGTTCGGCTTTCACCGCGTCGATGCCGGTGCCGGGGAAAATGCGGCAATTGACCGTGATGGTCACGCGCTGGGGCAGGGCGTTGGGGGCGTGGCCGCCGCTGATCATCGTGGGCACGCAGGTGGTGGCAATCTGCCCGATGGTGCCCGGATTGACGCGCAGCGTGGCAATGGCTGCAGCATCGGTGGGATCGGCCGCAAAACGCCGCATCGCCGCGCCCAGCTCGTCCGTGCGGGCAGCGCCGGCGGCGGCCAGCGATGCCTGCGTGATGGCATCCACCTGCGCCGGCCAGCGGTGGCCGGCAATGCGCGCCGCCACCAGGCCGGCCCGCGCGATGGCGTTGCTGGCGCCAGGCGTGCTGCTGTGGCCGCCGGGATCGGTGATGGTCAGGGTGAAATCGGCATAGGATTTCTCCGACGCCTGCAATTTATAGGCAAAGGGCGCGCCCGCCGCATCCAGCGCCCCGCCGCCGCCATCGCTGTTCAGCATATACTCGATGCCCAGCGCCTTGGCCTGTTTGGCCTGCGCTGCGCTGGTGACGCCGTCGGTCTCTTCATCGCCCGACAGGAACAGGTGGACATCGCGCCCCGGCGTGAACCCGGCCGCCTTCAGCCGGGCCAGTGTTGCCAGCAGCATGGCCACATCGAACTTGTTGTCCATCACGCCGCGGCCATAGATCATGCCGCCTTCCGCCGCCGCCTTGAACGGATCGCGCACCCAATCGGCCGGGTTGGCCGCCACCACATCCAGATGCCCGGTGAGCGCCATCGGCGGGGCCTTGGCCTTGGGCGCCCTCCAGGTGAAGTGCAGCATGGCGGTGCCGGCCAGTTCCTCGATCTGGAAATCACTGGCGGCAAAGCCGCGCGCCACCAGCCAGTCGCGATAGAAGCGCGCCAGCGCCGGGGTCTGGCCGCGGCCCTGTACCGATGCAAAGCCCACACTGTCCATCAACAGCGCCTTGGCTTCGGCGGCATCGCCGGGTGCGGCAGTGGCGGGGGCGGCCAACAGGGCAGCGGCGAGGAGGGCGGGGATGATCTTCATGCCGCCTGATGTGCATCCGGCCGCGCGCCTGCGCAAGCCACACCACTTGACGCGCACGCGCGCCTGCCCGAACGATGCCGGCCATGCCTGCCAATAATCTCACCCGCTATATCCTCATCGGCCTGTTTGTCGGCCTTGGCGTCGGCTGGGTGATCAACACCAGCCTGCCCGCCGATCAGGCCAAGGAGATCGCCGGCTATCTGTCGATCATCACCGATGTGTTCCTGCGCCTGATCAAGATGATCATCGCGCCGCTGGTGCTCTCCACCCTCACCGTCGGCATCGCCCATATGGGCAGCGGCAGCGCTGTGGGCCGCACCTTTGTGCGCACGCTGGGCTGGTTCATCGCGGCCAGCGTGTTCAGCCTGGGGCTGGGCATCCTGATGGTGAATCTGCTCGCCCCCGGTGTGGGCGTGGGCCTGGCACTGCCGGCCACGGATGCCGTGTCGGGCGTGGCCAACAAGGCCTTCGACCTGAAGGAGTTCATCGGGCATATCTTCCCCAAATCCATCTTCGAGGCGATGGCCACCAACGAAGTGCTGCAGATCGTGGTGTTCAGCCTGTTTGCCGGCGTCGCCCTGATCGGCATGGGCGAGAAGGCCGCCCCCATCAACCGCGCGCTCGATGCCATCATGCACATGATGCTGGTGATCACGGGCTATGTGATGAAGGTGGCGCCGTTCGCGGTGTTTGCCGCCATCGCCTCCTCCATCGCCGTTGAAGGGCTCGGCATCCTGGTCACCTTCGGCAAGTTCGTGGGCGGCTTCTATCTGGCGTTGGCGGTGCTGTGGGCCTTCCTGCTGGGGGCCGGCGCCGTGGTGCTGGGTGTTGGCGCCGTCAAACGCCTGATCCCGGAGATCCGCGAGCCCTTCCTGATCACCTTCGCCACCGCCTCTTCGGAGGCGGCCTATCCCAAGCTGCTCGCCGCCATGGAGCGGTTTGGCGTGCCCACCCGCATCGCGTCGTTCGTGCTGCCGCTGGGCTACAGCTTCAATCTTGATGGATCGATGATGTATTGCGCCTTCGCCAGCATCTTCATCGCCCAGGCTTATGGCATTGATCTGACCATCTGGCAGGAACTGGCGATGCTGGGCCTGCTGATGATCACCAGCAAGGGCATCGCCGGCGTGCCGCGCGCCAGCCTGGTGGTGATCGCCGCCACCCTGCCCTATTTCAACATCCCCGAAGCCGGCCTGCTGCTGATCCTGGCGGTCGATCATTTCCTCGACATGGGCCGCAGCGCCACCAACGTGATCGGCAACGCAGTGGCGACGGCGGTGATCGCCAAGTGGGATGGGGGTAGCGAAGGGGTAAAATCGTAAGCGGCCTCCGGCTTATGGATGCAGCATCAATTTCTGCAGCCGCCAGTTCAGCAGTTCGGCCACATAGAGCTCATTCTCCGACGGGCAGGCGATTTCGTGGATCCAGCCGAATTGCTTGAGCTGTTTGCCGGCGCCACCGAGCCAGCCGAGCAGCTTGCCATCAAGGCTGAGCTTGTAGATCCGGCCGGGCCAGGCGTCGGAGACATAGAGATATTGCTGGCCACTGGCGGTGCGCGGCGTGATGCACAGGGCCCATGGCGCGCCGGGCATCATCGTCTTGTTGGGGGCGGCGTCGGGCCCGGCGGCCGGCACCATCGGGCGGTTGCCGATGGCGGCAGGCGCATCGGGCGGGCTGGGCAGGTTGATCTGGATGATGCGCAGCAATTTGCCATTGGTATCGAACACCTGGATGCGGCGGTTGCCGCGATCGGCAACATAAACCTGATCCTGCGCATCGACCTGGATGGAATGCAGTGTGTTGAACTGCCCCGGCTCGCTGCCGAAGCTGCCCCATGATCCCAGCCAGCGGCCATCGGGCGCGACCTTGGCGACGCGGGAGTTGATATAGCCATCGCTGATATATGTGTTGCCCTGGCTGTCCCACGCCATGTCGGTGACTTCGCGGAACTGGCCGTCGACCGGCGGCAAGGGCGGCCTGGGATGTTCCAGCGGGCGGGCGTTCTCGTCGCTGGCTTCTGGCTTGCGACCAAAGACCAGGCCGACGCGGCCAGCCGGGTTGAACTTGATCACCATGTTGGAGCCCTTGTCGGCCACCCAGATGTTGCCGCCGGCATCAACGCGCGTGGCATGGGCATAGGACCAGGCATAAAGATTGTGGCCGATCTCGCGGCGCAGCCGGCCGCTGGCATCGAATTCGAGCAGCTGGGCGGCGGCGGCGGCATAGGCCGGGCCCTGGGTGTTGCCGCGATGGAAGACATAAACCTGCCCGGCCTTGCCAAGCGCAACGCCGGCAACTTCGCCCATGTGCAGATCGGCGGGCGGCTTGAGGAAATCGACCGCGTCGAAGCGGATTTCCGGCGCCTCCTGCGCGGTGGCGGCGGTGGCCAGCACGGCGGCTGCAATGGTGATGGCGCGCAGCATTGTGTGTTCCCCCCTTGGTGATTTTTGGCCGAGTGTATCGGCTTTGCCGGTGGCGCGGTAGGCCGAAGCGGGATGCGGCGCAGTTGGCCTGGTCAATCGCCAAAAGCCGCGCGCTGGTGGGTGAGCCGGGCGAACGCATCGACCATGCTTCGGCCGCTGAGCGACAGGCTGGCGGCCGCGGCGAGGCGGCCCAGGCTTTCCCTGTCGCTGGTCAGGCAATCGATATCCAGAAAGGCCATCTCCCAATGATCGAACACGCGTTTGGGCACCGGCACGAATTCCATCACTGCAATGTCGCGGTGCCGGGGATCACGCTGGATGGTTTCGAACAGCCGTTCAACATGGGTGAGCGTGCCTTCGATGACCTGGCAGAAATGGCCGCGCGAGGCCAGCAGGATGCCAGAGATGGCAGCAAGATGGTTGGAGACGCGGGATGTGCCGAGGATCCGGTCAACCTCGCCGGCAAGGCATGGCGGGTCGATGGTGGACCGGCTGATATAGATCAGGCGATAGAGAGGGGGCGTCGGCATCATCCGTGCGCCTGGATGCAGGCAACAACATCGCTGCTGGCCAGCGCCGGGTGAAAGACATGGCCCTGAATCAGATCGGCCCCCAGACCGGTGACCAACTGCAGCTGCTTCTGGGTCTCCACGCCTTCGACCACGCTCTTCTGCTTCAGGCCGTTGGCCAGCCCGATGATACTGGCCATCAGGCGACGGGACCGGCGGGCCAGATCGGGATCGCCGGAATCCAGGCCGCGTACCAGCGAAATATCGATCTTCATGAAATCGAGCGGCAATTGCACCAACATGCTGAGCGAGGAATAGCCCGTGCCGAAATCATCGATGGCCAGTGTGCAGCCCAGCGCCTTGAGCGCAAGCAGATGCGGTGCCACGGCATCGGCCAGATAACCGGATTCGGTCATTTCGAAATTGACCTGCGACGGTTCAAGGCCGCTGTGTTCCAATGCGGATGTGATGGTGGCCAGCAGCTTGGCTGGCTGCTGGAACTGGGCGGGGCTGAGATTGATGCTTACCCGCAGTTTGAAGCCATCACGGTTGCACGGCCAGCTGGCCGCATCAACCATGGCCTTGCGGATGATCCAATTGCCCAGCAAGGGCATCACGCCGATTCTCTCAGCCAGCGGTATGAATTCGGCGGGGGACACGCGGCCCAGACGCGGATGGTTCCAGCGCACCAGCGCTTCGAACCCGCGGACGATACCAGAACCGGTTTCGACAATCGGCTGATAATCCAGGATGAACTCGGCGTTGTTGATCGCTTCATGAATGTCACTTGATTTGAGTGACAATGACACGCGCAGATCATTCTCCAGCGCCTGATTGTGGGCTGCGGCTTCCAGCATCTGGGGCATGAACAGACAATAATGGGTCTGGCGTTTGACAGCCTCGTGAAGCGCAATGGCGGCAGCCTGCAGCAGGCGCGACGATCCGCCGTCGACATCGGCCATGCTGGCCACACCGACATGCACGCCGATCACGATGATCTCGCCGTCGATGGCGAGCGGTCGTTGCAGAAATTCGATGGCGAGCCTGGCGTTGTCGTCCATCTGATCATTGCCGGCGAACAGCACGCCAAGCCGGCCATCGGCAAGACGGGCAAAGTCGCTGGCGTGAGGGAAGAGACAATGCAGGCGTTGGCTGAGCATTGCGATGACACGGTCTGCCCGGTCATGCCCGATGCCAATACTGATCTGGTCGAACCGGGCGACTTCAATCTTCATCAGGCAGGCTTGTACCGCGCCGGGCAGTGCCAAGGCCGTATCGATCAATTGTTGCAAACTGCGGCGGGTGAGAAATCCGGTCAGTTCGTCGACCGCAAGCGCCTGTTTGGCGCTTGCGCGACCATCATATGGAATGACCGACTCGCGGTCGTGATATGCCCCCCCGTGCATGGACCATATTCTTGCGCCTCTATTGCAATTCACACTATCAATATGTTGGCCTGCGACAATGGGGCGCATTATAATGAACGTGCTGGTGTAGATGGTAAATTCTATAAGACGATTTTAGATGAATTCTTACTTTATTTAATGTTTCGGAGCCTTGGTGTTGCTTGTGCCTTTGGCGGCGGCAAGCCTTAATAATAGCGCGTCGGATTCTCCGGTTCCGGCAGCGGATCGGCGCCGAAGCGGTTTTCGCCCTGGGTGCCGATGCGGGTCATCCATGAGAGGTGGATGAGGATGCCGACATAGGGCAGCAGGGTCATCAGCCACCACCAGCCGCGCATGTTCTGATCATGCAGGCGCCGGATGCTGAGGCTGAGGTGCGGAATGAGGGTGAGGGAAATGGCGACAGGCAGGGCACGGCCGCTCTGTTGATCCGCGCCGAGATCGGCGTGGAGGACGAAGATATCGAACGCGGCGGCAGCGCTGGCCAGGATGGCCCAGGCCAGCGTGAACCACCAATATTCGGCGCGGGCGGCGCGACCATGGAAATCAAGGCTGCGGCGCAGGGCCTGACGGATGTTTTCGACGGGGGTCATGGCGGATGGAAGCTAGCGATGGCGTAGGGCGGCGGCAAGCAGCCCTGGCGCCCGCCCCTTCCGTCGGAGGGGGGGATCTTGCAGGTCAATTCACCGGCGGGCGGCGGCGATAGCTGAGGGCTTCAGCGATGTGGGCGCGGGCCACGCCGTCGCTGCCGGCCAGATCGGCGATGGTGCGCGCCACGCGCAGCACGCGGGCGTAGCCGCGCGCTGACAGCCGCAACGTGTCGGCAGCTTGTGTCAACAGGCGCTGGCCTTCGGCATCGGGCGTGCTGTGGGCGCGCAGCGGTTCGCCATCGGCTTCGGCGTTGCTGCGGATGGCGGTGCCGGCATAGCGGGCGGTCTGCAAGCGCCTCGCAGCGGCAACGCGGGCGGCGACATGCGCGCTGGTTTCGGCGGGTGGCGGCAGGCTGAGATCGGCGGCGGAGAGCGCCGGCACCTCGATGTGCAGATCAATGCGGTCAAGCAGCGGGCCTGACAATTTGCTCTGATAATCGGCGGCACAGCGCGGGGCGCGGGCGCAGGCCAGGCCGGGATCGGCCAGATGCCCACAGCGGCAGGGGTTCATCGCCGCGATCAGCTGCACGCGCGCCGGATAGGTCACGTGCGCCGCCGCGCGCGCCACCTGCACCTGGCCGGTTTCCAGCGGCTGGCGCAGCGAATCGAGCACGCCGCGCTGATATTCGGGCAGCTCATCAAGGAACAGCACGCCCAGATGTGCAAGGCTCACCTCGCCGGGCCGTGCTTTCGTGCCGCCGCCCACCAACGCCGCCATGGAGGCGCTGTGGTGCGGGCTGCGGAACGGCCGGCTGCGTTTCAACTTGCCGCCTTCCAGCTCGCCGGCGATGGAGGCGACCATCGACACTTCCAGCGCCTCGGCCGGGGTGAGTTCGGGCAAGATGCCGGCGAGCGCGGCGGCAAGCAGCGATTTGCCGGAGCCAGGCGGCCCGCTCATGAGCAGGTTGTGGCCACCGGCGGCGGCAATCTCGATGCAGCGCTTCGGCGTCTCCTGGCCCTTGATGTCGGCCATGTCCGGGCCATGTCGCGGATTTTCGGCGGCGGCCTGCAACGGCTGCGGCAGAATCAACGAACCTTTCAGGTGATTGATCAGCGACAACAGATCGGGCGCGGCGACCAGCTGCACCTCGCCGGCCCAGGCGGCTTCCGGCCCTTGCGCGGCCGGGCAGATCAGGCCCTGTTCGTTGGCACCGGCATGCAGCGCGGCGAGCAGCACGCCGGGGATGGGCAGGATCGCGCCATCCAGCCCCAGTTCGCCCACCGCGACAAATTCCGCCAGCGCATCGGCCGGCAGCACGCCCATGGCGCCGAGCAGGCCCAGCGCGATGGGCAGATCATAATGGCTGCCTTCCTTGGGCAGATCGGCGGGCGACAGGTTCACGATCACCCGGCGCGGCGGCAGCGACAGGCCAATGGCGTGCAGGGCGGCGGCCACGCGCTCCCGGCTTTCCTTCACCGCCTTGTCGGGCAGGCCCACGGTGATGAACCCGGCCGGGCCGGCGGAAATCTGCACCTGCACGTCCACCGTGCGGGCTTCCAGCCCCAGAAACGCCACCGTGCCGACATGGGCCACCATCGCTGTGCTCTCCAATTGTGCACGCCGCGTTGTGACCCTGTTGCCACGCTTAGGAAAAAGCGCGGGCGGGCGCAATTGCCGCCTTACACTTGCCACACCCCGGCCGTAACGGAGCGTGCATCGTGAGTCGCCCCGGTTTCCTTGATCAGATGGTTCGATCCGAACCCGTGCGGCTGTTCCAGATCATGCTGGGCATCCTGCTGTTTCCCGTGGCCTTTATCATCGGGCTGGTGTCGCCGGCGCCGATCGGCATCGTGGTGGCGGGCGCTGGCGCGGCGTTGATCCTGCGCAACTCGCGCTGGGCGCGGCGGCGCTATATCCGCTATAGCCGCAGCCATCCGCGGGTGCGCAAGGTGGTGGATATTGGCTTGATGCGCGGCCGCGGGCGGCGCAAACGGGCCCGGATTGCCGTGGCAATGCCACCGGCTTCATTGACGAACCGGGTGGCTGACCCTACATCGCCGACCATGCCCCAGGCGTAAGGCGCTTGCCGCCTGCGCTCGTGTTTTTCAGGTCAGGATTTCCATGCTCGGTTTGGGCAAGATCGCCAAATCCCTCTTCGGTTCCAGCAACGATCGCTATCTGAAATCGTTGCAGCCGATCATCAAGCGCATCAATGATCTGGAACCGCAGATCAGCGCGCTGACGGATGAACAGTTGCAGGCGCAGACGCCCAGGCTGAAGGCCGAGCTGGCCGCCGGCAAGACCACCGACGACATCCTGCCCGAAGCCTTCGCCACCGTGCGCGAAGCGGCCAAGCGCACACTGGGCCAGCGCCATTATGATGTGCAGCTGGTGGGCGGCATCGTGCTGCACCGGGGCGAGATTGCCGAAATGCGCACCGGCGAAGGCAAGACGCTGGTGGCCACGCTGGCGGTGTATCTGAACGCACTCACCGGCCGCGGCGTGCACGTGGTGACGGTGAATGATTATCTCGCCAGCCGCGATGCCGAATGGATGGGCCAGGTCTATCGCTTCCTGGGTCTTTCGGTGGGCGTGATCGTGCCCAATCTGGATGATCAATCGCGCCGGGCGGCCTATGCCTGCGACATCACCTATGGCACCAACAACGAGTTCGGCTTCGATTATCTGCGCGACAACATGAAATACAGCCGCGAGCAGATGGTGCAGCGGCCGTTCTACATGGCGGTGGTTGACGAGGTGGACAGCGTGCTGGTGGATGAAGCCCGCACCCCGCTGATCATCTCCGGCCCCACCGACGACAAGTCGGCGCTCTACACCCAGGTCAATGCCGTGGTGAAGGAGCTGGAGCGCGAGGATGTCGAGGTTGATGAGAAGCAGAAATCGATCATCCTCACCGAGGCCGGCACCGAGAAGGTGGAGCGCATGCTGGAGGCCGCCGGCCTGCTGCAGGGCGAGAATCTCTATGATTTCGAAAACACCCAGGTGGTGCACCATCTGAACCAGGCGCTGCGCGCCATCGTGATCTTCCGCCGCGACACCGATTATATCGTGCGTGATGGCAAGGTGATCATCATCGATGAATTCACCGGCCGCATGATGGACGGCCGCCGCTGGTCCGAGGGCCTGCACCAGGCGGTGGAGGCCAAGGAAGGCGTGCAGATCATGCCGGAGAACCAGACTCTGGCCAGCATCACCTTCCAGAATTATTTCCGCATGTATCCCAAGCTGGGCGGCATGACCGGCACGGCCAGCACCGAAGCGGCCGAGTTTTACGACATCTACAAGCTGAACGTCGTCGAGATCCCCACCAACGTGCAGGTGTTGCGCAAGGATGTGGACGACGAATTCTACAAGAATGCCCAGGACAAGTTCAAGGCGATCGTGAAGGCGATCCGCGGCGCGCAGGAACGCGGCCAGCCAGTGCTGGTCGGCACCGTCTCCATCGAAAAGAGCGAAATGCTGTCGGACTTCCTGAAGCAGGAAGGCGTGGAGCATGTCGTGCTCAACGCCCGTTATCACGAGCAGGAAGCCGTGATCGTGGAACAGGCCGGCCGCATCGGCGCCGTCACCATCGCCACCAACATGGCCGGCCGCGGCACCGACATCAAGCTGGGCGGCAACGAGGAAGCCCGCATCGCCCGCGAACTGGCCGGCATGGCCGAAGGGCCCGAGCGGGAAGCCGCCGAAGCCAGGATCAAGGCCGAGGTCGCCGCCGAACGCGAGCAGGTGAAGGCCAATGGCGGCCTGTTCGTGCTGGGCACCGAACGCCACGAAAGCCGCCGCATCGACAACCAGCTGCGCGGCCGCTCCGGCCGCCAGGGCGATCCCGGCCTGTCGCGTTTCTATCTGTCGCTGGACGATGATCTGCTGCGCATCTTTGGCCAGCAGAACATGCTGGCCCGCATGATGAACAACGGCCTGGAAGAAGGCGAAGCCATCATCCACCCGTGGATTTCCAAGGCCATCGAAACCGCCCAGAAAAAGGTGGAAGCGCGCAATTACGACATCCGCAAGCAGCTGCTGCAATATGATGACGTGATGAATGATCAGCGCAAGGTGGTTTACGAACAGCGCGCCGACATCATGGACAGCGACACCGTGGGCGACGTGGTGGTGGACATGCGCCACGAGACCGTGAACGCCATCGTTGCCACCCATTGCCCGCTCGGCACCTATCCCGAGCAATGGAATGTCGAGGGGTTGCAGCAGGATGTGACCGGCACGCTGGGCCTTTCGGTGGATGTGGCGGCCTGGGCCAAGGAAGAGGGCATTGATCCCGAAATCATGGTGGATCGCCTGATCGAACAGGCCGATGCGCTGGTGGCCGAAAAGGCGGCGGGCCTGCCGGCCGACAGCTGGATCTCGATCGAGAAAAGCTTCCTGATCCAGGCGCTGGACCATCATTGGAAGGAGCATCTGGCCACGCTGGATTCGCTGCGCTCGGTGATCCACCTGCGCGCCTATGCCCAGAAGACGCCGATCAACGAATATAAGCGCGAAGCCTTTGCCCTGTTCGAACGCATGCTGGCCAGCGTGCGTGAGGATGTGACGCGGATGCTTGCCAACGCCCAGTTCAGCCTGCAGGCCGATGAGCCGCCGCTGGAGATGCCGTCGTTCGTCACCACTGCCGATCCGGCCGCCCCGGCGCTCAGTTTCGATGCCTTTGGTTCGGCCCTGCCGGCTGGCATGCTGTCCGCCGCGCAGGATGCCACCGCGATGATCGATATCGATCCCGAAGATGTGGCGGAATGGCAGCGCACGGTGAGCCGCAACGCCGAATGCCCGTGCGGCAGCGGCAAGAAGTTCAAGCACTGCCACGGGGCGCTGTAAGCCGGCGCCAGCCGAAATCGCTGGAACAACTGTCCTTGGCCGTGCAGCATTGCGCACGCGGGCGCTTGCCATTGGTGGGGCGCCCCGTGGCAAGGACGGCACGTGGTGAAATTTTCCGTTTTGGCTGCCGGGCTGAGTCTGCTGGTCAGCGCCTGCGCGGCAACAGACAGCATGCCGGCGGCCGATCCGCCGCCAAAGGCGCGCTATGTGTCGCTGGGCAGCTCCTTTGCGTCTGGCACGGGGATCGGCGATCGCCAGCCGAACACGCCTGAACGCTGTTATCGCTCGGTGCGCAATTATGCGATGCTGCTAGCCGCCCGGCGCAATCTTGATCTGAACGATGCCAGTTGCAGCGGCGCCACCACCGACCATGTGCTGGGGCCCTGGAACGAGCTGCCGGCGCAGATCGATGCGGTCACCAGCGATACGCGGCTGGTCACCATCACCATCGGCGGCAATGATCTGCGCTTTGCCGCCTGGCTGCGTGCCGCGAGCTGCCGCGCCGGGGCCATTGCAGAACCCTGCGGATCAGTCCCGCCGCCGAGCGAAGCGGATTATGCGAAGCTGGATCGCAACCTGCGCGCCATCGCGCAGGAGGTGCGCCGCCGGGCGCCGGCCGCCCGCCTGGTGTTCGTGCCCTATGTGGCGCTGAACTCCGACAAACCATGTCCCCTCGAAACCATCGCGCCGGCTGATGCCGCCGCCGCCCGCATCACGGCCCAGCGGCTTGCCGCAACAACGCGCGCTGCGGCGCGCGACAACCGCGCCGATGTAGTTGATGTGGATATGGCCTCAAAAGACCACACGCCCTGTTCGCCAATGCCATGGAGCCTGGGCTTCCCGCCCGGCTATGAGCGGTCACAAGGTGCGCCATGGCATCCCAATGCCGCAGGGCACGCCGCCATCGCCGACCTGGTCGACACGCTGCTGGCGAAATGATGATCGGCCGCGTCCTCAGCTTGCTGGTTGGAAGCATGCTTGTGCTCCTGCTGATGGGCGCATCCCCGCCCACGCGCGGTCCGCGCTGGGTGATCAGCACGGATGATTACCCGCCGGTCGCGCGCCGCGCCAAGCAGGAAGGGACGACGCGGTACGAATTGGCAGTTGACGAGTCCGGCGAACCGACGGCCTGCAGAATCATAAAGAGCAGCGGGCATCAGGCACTGGACGACAGGACCTGCGAATTGGTCCTGAAACGCGCAAGGTTCAATCCGGCGCGGGACGACGCGGGCAACGCTGTTCCGGGCAGCATAAGCGGTCTGGTTGGTTGGGATCTTGGTTTGGTGCCGATCTCACAGCCGGCCTATGCCGGCTTTGGCGTCACCGTTGTTTTCGATGATGCAGGTGCAGTCACGTCATGCGACGTCACGCCGTTGGCCGAAGGCTTCAAATTGACCGCTGGCATGGCTGGACTGTGTGGCCGCATCGGCAATGCGGCGGCGTTTGCCGCTCTTCTGGGTCGCCCCACGGCCGGCCTTGTTTCAGCCACCTACCGTTATTGGATGAAAAGCCGCCGATTTGGCGGCCGGTTGCCCACGGATCAGCCGGTTCGCCGGTTCTTGGCGCATGTCGTGTTCGACACCACTGATGATGGCGCGATCACTTGGTGTGAGGTCGAGTTGGCCCCGGCAAGCCCGTTGCCCGGCTTTGGTGACACCGATATGTGCGGTCCGAAGGCGTTTGGCGTGACCCGCGCCGGCGGCGGCGGTTCTGCCAATGACCTGTTCGTCGATGCCATTGCAACCGAAGCCAAAGCCGGTGGCAGGTGAACCCAAATTCCAGCGCTTCTTCGATTTCACGCGACAACTTCCAAAACCAACATCCGAATAGAATTGTGAGATATCGCATTATATCCAGGGGGTTGGAGAAGATAAACATTCTCTGCTGCCAGGCATTCTGATCGTTCAGACGCCTCTGGCCAACGTCACCACTTCGAGCCTATCATCCTCAAACTTCGGGGGGAGTGAGAGCCATGGCGCAAGACGCCGAACAGGCATTGATGCGGCTGGATGGGCTGTCGGCGCCGGAGCGGGCGGCGTTGGCGCGGCTGGCGGCGGACTTTGTTGTGCCGGCCGGCGGGGCGCTGTTTCGCCAGCATGATCAATCCGATGGCCTCTATCTGATCGACAGCGGCACCGTGGCGGTGACCGGGCGCACGCCGGGTGATGGCCATGTCGCGCTGGCGCAGCTGGGCCCCGGCGCGATGCTGGGCGAATTCTGCCTGCTGGATGGCGGGCGGCGATCGGCCGATGCGCTGGCGGCGACAGATTGTGCCGGCTGGCGGCTCGATCTGGCGCGCTTTGCCGGCTTGCAGGATGCTGGCGATCCGGCGGCGCTGGCGCTGGCGGCGGCGCTCAGGGCGCAGGTCGCGGCGCGCAGCGCTGATCTGGTGCGGGCGCTGAGCCCCGCCGCGCCGGACGCCGCCGCCGGGCCGCCGCCGGGCGCGGGCTTACCGGCCGATCATCTGGCGGCGCGGTTGCAGACATTTCCGGGCTTTGATCAGTTCGGCCCCGCCGATTGGGCGGCGCTCGCCGCCGCCGGCCATGGCCATGGCGCGGCGCGCGGGCAGCGGCTGGATGGCGGTGCGCCGCCCTTGTGGATCGTGCTGCGCGGTGCGCTGATGTGGCAGGCGGCGGACGGCCTGCAACTTCTGGTGCACGGCCCCGGCGCGCTGGCCGGCAGTGCGGCATTCGTGGCCGGGCAGCCCTGGCCGGCGCGGCTGCTGGTGCGCGAGGACGCCGAGATGTTCGCCCTGCCGGCGCTGCCGGCTGGGGCCACCGGGCAGAGGCTGGCGCGGATGCTGGGCAGTGCGCTGGTGCGTGATCAGCGCCGGCTCACACGGGTGCGGGCACGGCTTGTGGCGATGGAGGCGGCCTGATGTGCCGGATGCTGGGCTATATCGGCGCGCCGGTGCTGCTGGAGCATCTGGTGGTGCGGCCGGACAATGCGCTTTTGAACCAGACCACCGATGCGCAATTGCTCGCCATGCTCAACCTGGCCGGGTTCGGGCTGGCGGCGTGGAATGATGATCTCAACGATGCCCATCTGCCGCTCACCTTCCATTCCACCAATGTGGCGGTGTTCGATGCCAATTTGCGCGCGCTCGCCGCCCGGCTGAAGGTGCGCAGCCTGGTGGCGCATCTGCGCGGCGTGCCGCTGGACGGCAGCGCCACCATCAACCAGCAGAGCCTGCACCCGTTCCAGCTGGCCGGCAGCCCGCTGGTGCTGGCCCACAATGGCGATCTGGCCGAATTCGGCCGCATGCGCGCTGCCCTCTGGCCGCACATCAAGCCCGATGTGGCCAAAGCGATGACCGCGCTGACCGACAGCGCCTTTCTGCATGCGCTGGTGCTCTCCAATGTCGATGATCCCGCCGGGCCGTTCACCGCCGAAGCCATATTCCGCGCCATCACCGCCACCTTTGCCACCATTCGCCGGGTGCGCGCCGATCATGGCATCACCCGCTCCTCCTCGGTCAATCTTGTGGTCTCCGATGGCCGCGCGCTGGTCGCCACCCGCTTCACCTTCGATTTCGGCCGCTTCGAAAAGCCGCCGTTCCAGGGCGGCATCGAATTTCTCAGCCAGTGGTTCACCATCGGTGACCGCTATGCCCTTGCCGATGGCGAATGGAAGATGACCGGCGGGCGCGGCGCGGGCACCCTCGTGGCCTCCGAACCCTTGACGCGCGATGTCTCCACCTGGGTGGAGGTGCCCGAATATGGCGCCCTGCTGGTGGACAGCGGCGAGGCGCCCCGGCGGCGGATCGAGATGATCGATTGTTGAGGGCCAGACACCCAAGCTGATTCTCGGATGACTGTCATATTTTGGTAACCCTATAAGGTTAGTAGGGTTTCAGATGCAGACGGCTCAAGCCCAGTCATATCTCACAAATCCCCTCTGGGAACGCATTGCGGCCCACATGATCGGCGGCGCTGCCGCGCAGTCCTTCACCCGCCGGCTGGCGCGCGAGAATCTGTGGAGCATGGCCTACGCCGAAGCGGTGGTGCAGGAATATCGGCGCTTCTGTTATCTGGCCTGCGTGAGCGGCGGCAAGATCACGCCATCGGATGCGGTGGATCAGGCCTGGCACCTGCACCTCACCCACAGCCGGGATTATTGGGAGCAGTTCTGCCCCGATGTGCTGCGCCGGTCGCTGCACCACGGGCCGAGCGACGGCACCGCTGCCGATGCCGCCCGCTTTGCCCGGCAATATGCCGACACGCTCGCCCTTTATGCGGCCAGCTTCGGCCACGCCGCGCCGGCCAGCATCTGGCCGCTGCCGGATGATCGCTTTCAAACCGCTGGCGTCCGCATCGATGCCAATCAGTTTCTGCTTGTCCGCAAGAGCGCCCTGCCTGGCCGGCTGTTGCGGATGTTCGCCCGGCCGGGCCGTTGAGGAGACTTGGATGGAGTTTGTGACCGGTATTGTCATTCTGATCGTCATCCCGCTCGCGCTTTGGGCACGACAGCAGGTGGATGCCGCCGCCCACACCCGTCGCCGCGCCGAGGCGGATGGCGGTGTGGATGTCATCATCGATCCCGCCAGTTGCCACGGCGGCGATGCGGATGGCGGCAGCGGCTGTGGGGGTGGTTGCGGCGGCTGTGGCGGTTGAGGCCCCCTTGCCCCTGAACAATCTCAACCCTTGTTCAGGCCATATTTCATGATGCGGCCGTGGCGGCCTTCGCGGTCGCGCTCCAGCGTATAGACATCGCCGGGCGGGCAGGGCGGCAGGGCGACGGCAATCGCGGCCCGATCCTCTGCCGAAAGGCGCAAGGCAGCGATGGCCAGCGTGTCGGCCAGATGGGCCGCGCTGCGGGCGCCGATGATGATGGCGGCAACGCCGGGCTGATCCAGCACCCAGCGCGCGGCGACGGCGGAGAGCGGCACAGCGTGCGCGGCGGCGATGCCGGCCAGCACGCCGAGCAGTGCCTGAAACCTATCCCAGCCGCCGCATTCCTCGATGATCAGGCGATATTTGATCAGGCTGCGGTTGGTCAGCGTCTCGGCCGGGTCGGCCACGCCCAGCCAGCGCTCTGCCAGGAAACCGCCGGCCAGCGCGCCATAGCAGATGATGCCGGTGCCGCTGGCCGCCGCCGTGGCGGTGAAGGCGCCCGCCGGCCGGCGGTCGAGCAGCGAATACTGCACCTGGATGCTGGCCAGCGGCACCCCGCCGGCCGCGAATTGCGCCAGATGCGGGGCATCGAAATTGGTGCCGGCGATATGGGCGATGCGGCCATCGGCCTGCAGCCTTTGCAGATGATGCAGCGCCGCCAGCGGATCGCCCTGACCATAGTCCCACCAGTGGAACTGCACCAGATCGAGTCGATCCATGCCCAGCCGGGCGCGGGAGCGATCGATGATGGCTTCGACATCGGTGAAGGACAGGCTGCCCAGCTTGTCCAGATCGGGCACGAACTTGGTGTGGACCTTCAGCCTGGTCAGTGCCTCGGCCCCGCGTGCGTTCAGCAGATGGCGGCGGAAATCGCCGATCATCGCCTCGACCCCGGTATAGATATCGGCGCAATCCAGCGTGGTGATGCCGGCATCGAAAAAGGCCAGAAAGCCATCGTTCAGGCTGTCCCGCTCCACCGGGCCATGATCGCCGGCCAGTTGCCAGCCGCCGCGGATCAGGCGGGACATCTCGTGGCCGGGGGCCAGTACAGTGCGTTCGATCATGGCTTCACCGTGGCAGTGGTGTCGGCCCGGCGAAAAATCCGCTTGCCCAGCCGGGTGATGCGCAGGCGCGATGGGCAATTGGGATCGGGGCAGGCGATTTCGGCGTCGCTGTCCATCCAGTCGTTGGGGTGGGTGGCGCGCTGCTTGGCGGCGAGCAAAGGCAGCACCGCGGCCAGCGAATAGATCGAAAAGCCCTGGCCCGGCGGCAGGTGCAGCAACTCCCCGCGCAGCTCGAACCAGTCGCCGGGGCTGGCATTGCACCAGAGTTTGGCGCCGGGCGGGGCGATCACCTCCACCTTCAGGTCATAGAGTTCAAATTCATTGCTCATGCCGCCGCTTGTGCCCGAACTTGGCGGGCGGTGCCAGTGGTGCGGCCCTCTTGCCCTTGGCCGGCTTCGCGCTGATACTCGGCCAAAACTTGCTCCAGGGGGGAGAATGTCATGGCCAGTGTGATCAGCCGCAGCAGCCTGCAGATCAAGCCGCTGACGCCGGCGATCGGGGCGGAGATTTTCGGGATCGATCTGGCCGCGCCCGATGTGGCCGATCATGTCCCGGCGATCCGCTCGGCGCTGCTGGCGCACAAGGTGATCTTCTTCCGCGATCAGCACATCAGTGCCGCCCAGCATATCGCCTTCGCCCGCCACTTCGGCGATCTGGAAATCCACCCGGCCACGCCGAAGGACCAGCCCGATCCCGAGATCCTGCGCATCGCCCACGGGCCGGACAGCCGGGGCACGGAAAACGCCTGGCATAGCGATGTGACCTGGCGCGAACGGCCGTCGTTGGGCTCGATCCTGCGCGCCATCGAAGTGCCGCCCGTGGGCGGCGACACGCTGTTTGCCGACATGCATCTGGCCTTCCTGTCGCTTAGCCCTCAGATGCAGCGCATCGCCCGCGGGCTGAATGCGGTGCACGATATCGCCCGGGTGTTTGCCGGCCGGTTGGGCAAGACCGCCGACGATCTGCGCGCCAAATATCCGCCGCGAACCCATCCGGTGGTGCGCACCCATCCCGAAACCGGCGCGCCCACGCTGTTTGTCAACACCGCCTTCACCAGCCATATCGAAGGCCTGAGCGCGGCGGAGAGCGCGACACTGTTGGCGCATCTCTATGCCACCGCGTCCAACCCCGAAATCCAGTGCCGCTTCCGCTGGCAGGCCGGCAGCATCGCCTTCTGGGACAATCGCGCCAGCCAGCATTTCGCCGCCAGCGATTATTTCCCCGCCCGCCGCGTGATGGAGCGGGTGACGATTGCGGGCTGCAAACCCTTCCACGATGCGGCACGCGGATGAGCCGGCCGTTGAGCGATCGCCAGCTTGGCATGGACCGGGCGATCACGCGCCGGGATTTTGTCGGCGGCGTGGCGGTGGCAATCGGCGCGGCCGGGGCTGGCGCGCCGGCTGCGGCGGCCTTGGGGGCCGCACCGTCGGGGCTCGCTGCCCAGGATGAATCCTATCCACCGTCCCGCACCGGCCTGCGCGGCAGCCATGATGGCGCTTATGAGCCGGCGCATGCGTTGCGCGATGGCACGCTGAAACTGGGCGATGCCAGCGATACGGGCGAGGCCCATGATCTGGTCATCGTCGGCGGCGGCCTCTCCGGGCTGGCGGCGGCGCATTATTATCGCAAGGCGGTGGGGCCGGGCGCGCGCATCCTGATCCTCGACAATCATGATGATTTCGGCGGCCATGCCAAGCGCAACGAATATCTGGTCGATGGCAAATTGGTCGTCATCAACGGCGGCACGCTCAACATCGAATCGCCGGAGCGGTACAACCAATGGTCGCGCGAACTGCTCGATGATCTGGGCGTCGATCTGGCGCGCTACACGCGGAATCAGGACCCCGGCCAGCTTTATGCCTCATTGGGCCTGAAACGCGGCTGGTTCTTTGAGAAGGAGCGGTGGGGCGCCGATCGGCTGGCGGTGGCGCCGGCGGGGCAGGGCGGCCGCGCCTTCTCGCCGGAGTTTCTGGCCACGACGCCATTGTCAGCCAAGGCGCGCGCCGATCTGCTGCGGCTGGTGGCGCCGGATCAGCCGGATTATCTCGTCGGCATGAGCGTGACGGCCAAGAAGGACTGGCTCGCCCGCCACAGTTTCGAGGATTATTATCGCACGAAGGTCGGTATCGACCCACAGGCCATGCATTTCTTCCTGAGCATGGGCCGCGCCAGCTTCTGCGTCGGCGCCGATGCCACCCCGGCGCTGTTCGCCTGGGTGCAAGGCTATCCCGGCTTTTCCGGCCTGGGCCTGGGCGCGGTGCCCGATGGCCTGTTTGCCGATCTGCCCGGCGGGCATCATGGCCGCCAGCGTGAGGGCAAAGGCAGCATCCACTTCCCCGATGGCAATGCCACGCTGGCGCGGCTGCTGGTGGCCTCACTGGTGCCGGCGGCAACGCTCGCGCGCACGCAGGAGGAGATGGCGACGGCGCGTATCGATTATGGCGCGCTCGACCGGGCGGAGAATGTGGTGCGCATCCGCCTGTCGAGCCTGGTGCTGAATGTCGCGCATGATGGCGATGCGCGCACGGCGGAGAGCGCGCTTGTGCGCTACATGCAGGGCGGCCAACTGAAACAGGTGCGGGGCAAGGCGGTGATCCTGGCCTGCTGGAACGAGGTGATCCCGCACATCATGCCCGAACTGCCCGCGGCGCAGAAGGAGGCGCTGCGCTATGGCACCAAGGGGCCGCTGGTCTACACCAATGTCGTGCTCAGGAACTGGCGGGCGTTTCAGCGGCTGGGCGTGCATCATTTCAACTGCCCAACGATGTTTCACGACACGGTGGCGCTCACCGAGGCGGCGAGCCTGGGCGGCCTGGCCCATGCCCGCAGCCCGGACGAACCGATTGCGCTGCACCTGACGCAATTCCCCGCCAGCCCCGGCCTGCCGCGCCGCGATCAGCACAAGATCGGCCGCGCCACCCTGCTCGCCACCAGCTTCGAAACCTTCGAGCGCGAGACACGCCGCCAGTTGCAACGGCTGCTCGGCCCCGGCGGCTTCGATGCCGCGCGCGACATCGCCGCCATCACGGTGAACCGCTGGCCGCACGGCTACAGCTACACTTACAACAGCCTCACCGATCCGGTGGAGTGGGTCTATTCGCAAAGCCCCAACCGCCCCTGCGTCATCGGCCGACAGCCGTATGGCCTGATCGCCATCGCCAACGCCGACGCTGCGGCGAGCCCACACACGGACGCGGCGTTTCTGGAAGCGCACCGGGCGGTGAGTGAGGTTGTGGAGCGGATGACGTTTTCGTTTGTGGTGCGGGGGTAATTTTGGGGCCGGGCGCGTTCTGGCTGGGGGGTGGACAGAAAACTGATCTGAAGCAATAAAGTGTTCACTAAGTGTAAGCCTGTTACCGAAATCCGCGAAAAGTTAAATTCAGGGTGATCTGATGATTCATAGAAACCTTCTAATTATTTTTTGTGCTCTGATTTTTTCCGTGAGCGTAAAGGCCGATCAGATATACGAATGGAAATTAATGTTTGAACGGAAGACGCCAACCGGCAGCATAGCGAGTCGCCTTTCGGTACAAATTGACCCTACGATCATAAACAGTGAGATCAGGGAAGCGTGGACGGCGCTCGAACAGTACGAAAACAAGAAAACACCACTGAGTTATATTAAGTATCAGTTTCACTGTATTGGAGAATTAAAAATCCGTACTTTAGAAGGTCTGTGGATCGAGAGCGATAACAAACCAGGTATTGGCTCTCGATTTGATGAAAAATGGAATACAACGCCAAGTGCAGTTGAAATGAGCCTGATGTTGTATGTTTGTGGCGTTCAAAAATAGAAAATCCGAGAGTCCAGTGATAATAGATAATTCCGGGGACATGATAGTAAATCGACTATGCGCTGCTCTGAGGCCGTTAGCTCGTTAAGGCGCCTGTTGCCTCGGTCAAGCACGGATTCTATCAGAAAGATCACAATTCGATCGAGAATTTAGTATATTGTACTTGGTATCCAGAATTTCAAGCCGGGCGCCTGGCTTGGGCGGACCGTTGATCAACCGAATTTGCAGGTATTATATCAATGATGGGGCAAGATGCGGAGTTTGATGAAGGCAGTGGCGACCTGCTATCGCCACTGACAGAAACAGATTTTCTCGCATTATTGCTTCGCGATTTGCATGACGATTTATTGGGCCGAATTACGCGGCTGCGTTATCTATCGGATCAAGCAGGGACGTTGGGACCGAGCGGCACAATGCTATTTGGCGGAACGGCATCCTACACCGTTTTTTCGGAAGCGCGGTCATCGTTCATCAACGGCAATTATGCTGCAACTGTAATCCTGTGTCAGGCATTAGTAGAGAACCTGCTGGCTGGCGTCCTGCGCATGGATGGCACCGATCTGCCTAAACGGATCACTTTCGCCGAAACCCTGCGCCGATGCGAGGAGAAGGGTTACATCACCAGTAACGAGAAGGGCGATTTGGACAGGCTAACACACCTCCGGAACCCGCTCACTCATCATCGCGATTTTTCCGACCCGTCGCACATCGACCGTCGGGCAATGAATGAGCGAGAGCACTACCAGTCGATTCTCGAGAAGGACGCATTTTTCAGTATCGCAATCATGATGCGCCTACTTTCCAAGCACCCTTTCCGCGTAGGCTAGGATGCATGTAACTCCGGTAACGTTAAAGCAATTCTGGCAAGGTTTGGCGACACTTTACCCAATACCGCGATCAAGCTGAACAAGTTAGCCGCCGCCATAAGGGCAACTCAACGCTGACGCCACACGGTCCAGTTGGTCGGGCAGGCCTTCACCGGCTGAGGCTTCGACTGCGGTCCCTCCACGGTCCAGCAATCCTCGAAGATCGAGCAATAGCAGGCGCGCACCTTGATCTGCTCGCGCACCGCATCGAGCCGATCGACCATGCCGGCGTTGGCGGGCACGGCGGGCAGGCTCATGAACAGCACTTCCTCGCCGGGGCGCAGGGCGACGTTGACGATCGGCGAGGTGCGCAGCTGCATCTCCTGGCCCTTCCGATATCCACAGCAGGCACCAAGCAGTTCGACCGCCGACCGCATCGGCCGGCCGGCAAAGCTGATCTCCACCGGGCCGACAAGTGCCGGCCCCAGGCCGTTGTTGCGGAAATAGAGGCTGATCAGGCGCTCGCCATCGCCAGTGTAGTTTCCGGTCTGATAGGCCACGAACGGCCAGGCCGCCGCTTGCTGCATGCGCTGCGTGGCGCCGGCCTGGATGAAGGTGCCATAGGCCACCACCAGCGAGATCAGCAGAGCGGGCACGCCGACAACGAAATGCCCGACCATCGCGAACGGCAGCCAGCGCGCGATGCGCCGCATGGCTGGCGTGTCGAGCAGGCGATCGGCGGCGATCGGTGGTTCGGGCGGGTCAATTTGCATGGCGTGCAGCCTAGCGTCTGGCCTTGTCGCGGCGCCATGGAAAATTACTGCGGCCGGTGCGTCTGCGGCGTGTGCGCCTGCCGCCAACGGTTGACCTGCCGCGGCCCAGCGAGTAAGGGCGCGCATCCCTGATTGGCGGCAACGCAGATCGGGGGTTGCGACAGACGGCACCGTGCGCAGACGGGCCTTCCGGTTTCGGGAGGCCTTTTGCGCTTATGTGGTGGGCTTTATCCAAAGGCCATCAACGGGGCAGGCGCTGGAGTAGGCGGTGGGCCATGGTGGCCCTTCGTCGAAGCGAGAGAGAGACAATGCCAACGATCAACCAGTTGATCCGCAAGGGTCGCACGCCCCAGAAGGCGCGCAACAAGGTGCCGGCCATGGAGGCCAACCCGCAGAAGCGTGGTGTTTGCACCCGCGTTTATACCACCACCCCCAAGAAGCCGAACTCGGCGCTGCGCAAGGTGGCCAAGATCCGTCTGACCAATGGCTTTGAAGTCATCGGTTACATCCCGGGTGAAGGCCACAACCTGCAGGAACACTCGGTTGTGCTGATTCGCGGCGGCCGCGTGAAGGATCTTCCCGGCGTGCGCTATCACATCGTTCGCGGTGTGCTCGACACGCAGGGTGTGAAGAACCGCAAGCAGAGCCGTTCGAAGTACGGCGCCAAGCGTCCGAAGTAAGGGGGATTTAAGTCATGTCACGTCGTCGTCGCCCCGAAAAGCGCGTCATCCTGCCCGATCCCAAGTTTGGTGATCAGGTGCTGTCCAAATTCATGAACCTCGTCATGCTGCAGGGCAAGAAGTCGGTCGCCGAATCGATCGTCTACTCCGCCTTGGAAGTGATCGAGGCCAAGAGCCGCCGCGAACCGCTGGGCGTGTTCCACGATGCGCTGGCCAATGTGCGCCCCGGCATCGAAGTGCGCTCGCGCCGCGTTGGCGGTGCCACCTATCAGGTGCCGGTGGAAGTGCGTCCGGATCGCGGCCAGGCCCTGGCCATCCGCTGGATCATCTCCGCCGCGCGCAAGCGCAGCGAGCACACCATGGCTGCCCGGCTGTCCGCCGAGCTGATGGATGCCGCCGCCAACCGCGGTTCGGCCGTGAAGAAGCGTGAAGACACCCACCGGATGGCGGAAGCCAACCGCGCCTTCTCGCACTACCGCTGGTAATCGCTTCGGGTCGGTGGCCTTGCGGCTGCCGACCCAGCCCGTTTTCCCCTTAGTCTGAGGCTTTTCCCCATGCCCCGCTCCCACCCGCTTGAGCGTTATCGCAACATCGGCATCATGGCCCACATCGATGCCGGCAAGACGACCACGACCGAGCGTATCCTTTACTACACCGGCAAGTCCTACAAGATTGGCGAAGTGCATGAAGGCACCGCCACCATGGACTGGATGGAGCAGGAGCAGGAGCGCGGCATCACCATCACGTCGGCCGCCACGACATGCTTCTGGCGCGCCCAGGACGGCAAGGGTGAAGAGCATCGCATCAACATCATCGACACGCCCGGACACGTGGACTTCACCATCGAAGTCGAACGTTCGCTGCGCGTGCTCGACGGTGCCGTGGCCTGCTTTGACGGCGTGGCCGGCGTGGAACCGCAATCCGAAACCGTGTGGCGCCAGGCCGACAAGTACAAAGTTCCGCGCATGTGCTTCGTCAACAAGCTTGACCGCACCGGTGCCAATTTCGATCGCTGCGTCGCCATGATCAAGGATCGCCTGGGCGCCCGCCCGGCGGTGCTGTATCTGCCGATCGGCCTTGAGAGCGATTTCGTCGGCCTCGTTGATCTGGTCGAGAACCGCGCCATCGTCTGGCTGGAAGAAAGCCTGGGCGCCAAGTTCGAATACAAGGACATCCCGGCCGATCTGGCCGATGCCGCTGCCGCCGCCCGCGCCGAGCTGATCGAAATGGCTGTCGAACAGGACGACGCGGTGATGGAAGCCTATCTGGAAGGCACCGAGCCTGATGTCGCCACGCTGAAGGCGCTGATCCGCAAGGGCACGCTCGATTTTGCCTTCGTGCCGGTGCTGTGCGGCTCGGCGTTCAAGAACAAGGGCGTGCAGCCGCTGCTGGACGCGGTGGTGGATTATCTGCCCAGCCCGCTCGACATTCCGCCGGTGGAAGGCATCAACCTGAAGGACGTGGCGGAAACCCGCGCCGCTTCGGATGATGAACCGTTCGCCGCGCTGGCCTTCAAGATCATGACCGATCCGTTCGTCGGCACGCTGACGTTCGCGCGCATCTATTCCGGCAAGCTGGAAGCCGCCTCGACCGTGCTGAACAGCGTGAAGGACAAGCGCGAGAAGATCGGCCGCATGCTGCTGATGCACGCCAACAACCGTGAAGACATCAAGGAAGCCCTGGCTGGCGATATCGTCGCGCTGGTTGGCCTGAAGGATGTGACCACCGGGGACACGCTGTGCGCCACGCTGAAGCCGATCATCCTGGAGCGCATGGAATTCCCGGATCCGGTCATCGAAGTCGCCGTGGAGCCCAAGACCAAGGCTGACCAGGAAAAGATGGGCCTCGCCCTCAACCGCCTGGCCCAGGAGGATCCGTCGTTCCGCGTGTCGTCCGACAACGAAAGCGGCCAGACGATCATCAAGGGCATGGGCGAACTTCACCTGGAAATCCTGGTGGACCGCATGAAGCGCGAGTTCAAGGTGGAAGCCAATGTGGGCGCACCGCAGGTGGCCTATCGTGAATCGCTCGCCAAGAAGGTCGACATCGATTACACCCACAAGAAGCAGTCGGGCGGTTCGGGCCAGTTCGGCCGCGTCAAGATGACCGTGGAACCGGGTGAGCGCGGTTCGGGCGTGCTGTTCGTTGACGAGGTGAAGGGCGGCAACGTGCCGCGCGAGTATATCCCGGCTGTCGAAAAGGGCATCCGCGAAGTCGCCACCTCGGGCCATCTGATCGGCTTTCCGCTGATCGACTTCAAGGCGACCCTGTATGACGGCGCCTATCACGACGTCGACTCGAGCGCGCTGGCGTTTGAAATCACCGGTCGCGGCGCCATGCGCGAAGCGGCCGACAAGGCCGGGATCAAGATCCTCGAGCCGGTGATGAAGGTTGAGGTCGTGACGCCGGAAGATTATTTCGGCGACGTGATCGGCGATCTGAACAGCCGCCGTGGCCAGATCCAGGGCACCGACACGCGGGGCAATGCCCAGGTGATCGAAGCCATGGTGCCGCTGGCCAACATGTTCGGTTACGTGAACAACCTGCGCTCCATGTCGCAGGGCCGCGCGCAGTACACGATGCAATTCAGCCACTATGACGAGGTTCCGTCGAACGTGGCCGAGGAAATCAAGCTCAAGCTGTCTTGATTTTTCGCGAAAGCCGGCTAGTCAGCGCGCCTTACGGGCTCGTTGATTCGGCCGGTTCCCCGCAGACACCACCGCACGTGCGGTTCCGTTGTGGACCCGCCATAATCATTGATCGCCTCACACGTTGAGCAAGGAAGAAGGTTCAAGGCCATGGGCAAAGCAAAGTTCGAGCGGAACAAGCCGCACTGCAACATCGGGACCATCGGTCACGTCGACCATGGCAAGACCTCGCTGACCGCCGCCATCACCAAGGTGCTGGCTGAAACCGGTGGCGCCACCTTCACCGCCTACGACCAGATCGACAAGGCGCCGGAAGAGCGCGAGCGCGGCATCACCATCTCGACCGCCCACGTCGAGTATGAGACCCAGGATCGCCACTATGCCCACGTCGATTGCCCCGGCCACGCCGATTATGTGAAGAACATGATCACCGGTGCCGCGCAGATGGACGGCGCTATCCTGGTGGTGTCCGCCACCGATGGTCCGATGCCGCAGACCAAGGAGCACATCCTGCTCGCCAAGCAGGTCGGCGTGCCGCAGATGGTCGTGTTCATGAACAAGGTCGATCTGGTTGACGATCCGGAAATCCTGGAACTGGTCGAACTGGAAATCCGCGAACTGCTGTCGAAGTATGATTTCGACGGTGACAACATTCCGATCATCGCCGGTTCGGCCGTGAAGGCGCTGGATGGCAGCAACGACGAAATCGGCCGCAACGCCGTGCTCAAGCTGATGGCCGCCGTTGACAGCTGGATCCCGCAGCCGGAGCGTCCGCTGGACAAGCCGTTCCTGATGCCGATCGAAGACGTGTTCTCCATCTCGGGCCGCGGCACCGTGGTGACCGGCCGCGTCGAAACCGGCATCGTCAAGGTTGGCGAAGAACTGGAAATCGTTGGCATCAACGACACCCGCAAGACGGTGTGCACTGGCGTCGAAATGTTCCGCAAGCTGCTCGATCAGGGCCAGGCTGGCGACAACATCGGTGCGCTGCTGCGCGGCGTGGGCCGTGAAGAAGTCGAGCGCGGCCAGGTGCTGTGCAAGCCCGGCTCCATCAAGCCGCACACCGAGTTCACCGCCGAAGTCTACGTGCTGTCGAAGGATGAAGGTGGCCGTCACACGCCGTTCTTCGCCAACTACCGCCCGCAGTTCTATTTCCGCACCACCGACGTCACCGGCACCGTTGAGCTGCCGGAAGGCACCGAAATGGTGATGCCGGGCGACAACGTGCAGCTGAAGGTCAAGCTGATTGCTCCGATCGCCATGGAACAGGGTCTGCGCTTCGCCATTCGCGAAGGTGGCCGCACTGTCGGCGCCGGCGTGGTTGCATCCATCATCAAGTGAGTCTATAGGGCCGCTTCCCCTGGGAAGCGGCCCTGATTCGTTGATGCGCGGAAACGCTGCATTGATGGCAATCAGGGCTCAAAAGGCCGGGCCCCACGGCTTGAAACCAGGGGCAAGAATTTCTAAGCGGCCGGTGCAACCCCGACCTTGGTTCGGGGATGAACCGGTCCGCTTTTTTTGAACGCTGCCAAATTTTGGCTGAACACAAGATTGGTGCCATGGACGCTCAAAACATCCGCATTCGCCTGAAGGCATTTGACCATCGTGTGCTCGATCTGGCCACCGGTGAGATTGCTGACACCGCCAAGCGGACTGGTGCGGCCATCCGTGGTCCGATTCCGCTGCCGACGCGCTTCGAGAAGTTCACCGTGAACCGCTCGCCGCACGTCGACAAGAAGAGCCGTGAACAGTTCGAGGTGCGCACCTACAAGCGTCTCCTCGACATTGTTGATCCCACCCCGCAGACGGTTGACGCGCTGATGAAGCTCGATCTGGCCGCCGGCGTGGATGTGGAAATCAAGCTCGGCAAGTAAACCACCCAACCAAATACGCGGAGCGACTTTGGAAGGGTCACGCCCCTCAGCCCATGCCGGGGAATTCGGCAACGGGTGGGGCCTCTGATGAAAGGAACCAGATCATGCGCATTGGCGTGATCGCGAAGAAAATGGGGATGACACGGATTTTCCGTGATGATGGCCGGCATGTTCCGGTCACCGTTCTCGCTCTCGAAAACAACCAGGTCGTTGCGGTGAAGACCGTTGAGACCGACGGCTACACCGCTGTTCAGCTTGGCGCTGGCGCGAAGAAAGCCAAGAACACCACGAAGCCGGAGCGCGGCCATTTCGGCAAGGCCGAAGTGGAGCCCAAGGCCAAGGTGGCGGAATTCCGCGTGTCCGAGGACGCGCTGCTGGAAACCGGTTCCACCATCAGCGCCGATCATTTCGTTCCCGGTCAGCTGGTCGATGTCACGGGCATCACCCAGGGCAAGGGCTTTGCCGGCGTCATGAAGCGCTGGAACTTCGGCGGTCTGCGCGCCACCCACGGCGTCTCTGTCTCGCACCGCTCGCATGGTTCGACTGGCCAACGCCAGGATCCGGGCAAGGTGTTCAAGGGCAAGAAGATGGCCGGGCACATGGGTGCCAAGCAGCGCACCCAGCAGAACCTGGAAATCGTGTCGACCGACGTTGAGCGCGGCCTGATCTTCGTGATGGGCTCCGTGCCCGGCTCGAAGGGCGGCTGGCTGCTCATCAAGGACGCCGTCAAGGTGCCGCAGCATGCGGGCGTGCCTTATCCGGCCGCTCTCAAGGTGGCTGCCAATGATATCGCCGTGAGCGAAGTGGCTGATGCCGCTGTGGCCACCGGCGAAGAAACCACGGAGGCTTGATCATGAAGGTCCAGGTGAAGACCCTGACCGCTGCCGACGCTGGCGAGATCGAGCTGTCCGAAGCCGTGTTCGGCAAGGAACCCCGGCTCGACATCCTGCACCGCGTTGTGACCTGGCAGCTGGAAAAGCGCCGCGGCACCGCCCGCAAGGCGCGTGAACGCAGCGAAGTTGCCCGCACCGGCAAGAAGCTCGGCAATCAGAAGGGCGGCGGTCGTGCCCGTCACGGCAACCGCGCTGCGCCGCAGTTCATCGGTGGCGGCAAGGCCCATGGCCCGCGCGTTCGCGATTTCGATCCGTCGCTGAACAAGAAGATCCGTCGTCTTGGTCTGGCCACCGCCCTGTCGGTGAAGGCCCAGGAAGGCAAGCTGATCGTGGTGGAAGATCTGAACCTTGGCGAAGCCAAGACCAAGGCCTTCATCGCTTCGATGAGCGCGCTTGGCATCACGTCCGGCCTGTTCATCGACGGCGCTGCCGTGGATGCCGGCTTTGCGATGGCATCGGCCAACGTGCCGCACGTTGATGTGCTGCCGGCGATTGGCGCCAATGTCTATGACATCCTCAACCACGACACGCTGGTGCTGACCCGCGCTGCGGTCTCGGCCCTGGAGGCCCGCGTCAATGGCTAACATCGACATCAAGCACTACGACATCGTGGTGAAGCCGGTGATCACTGAAAAGTCGACGCTGGTCTCGGAATACAACCAGGTTGTGTTCCAGGTTGCCAAGGATGCCACCAAGCCGCAGATCAAGGCTGCCATCGAAGCGCTCTATGGCGTCAAGGTGCTGGCCGTGAACACGATGGTGGCCAAGGGCAAGACCAAGCGCTGGCGTGGCCAGGAATATCGCCGGTCTGACGTGAAGAAGGCCGTGGTGACGGTTGCCGATGGCGACCGCATCGACGTGACCACCAGCATCTAAGGGCGGGAAGTCATGGCTCTCAAGAATTTCAACCCGACCAGCCCCGGCCAGCGCGGCCTGGTGCTGATCGATCGGTCGGCCCTGCACAAGGGTCGCCCTCTCAAGGCGCTGACCGAAGGTCTGAAGAAGACCGGCGGCCGCAACAACAAGGGCCACGCCACCGCGCGCGGCATTGGCGGCGGTCACAAGCGTCTGTATCGCGTCGTCGATTTCAAGCGCCGCCTGTGGGATGTCGCTGCGACCGTCGAACGTCTGGAGTATGACCCCAACCGCTCGGCCTTCATCGCGCTGGTGAAGTATGCGGACAAGGAAGGCACCCAGGCCTATATCATCGCGCCGCAGCGCCTGAACGTTGGTGACAGCGTGATTGCCGGCAAGAAGGTCGACGTGAAGCCGGGCAATGCGATGGAAATCGGCCAGATGCCGGTTGGCACCATTGTCCACAACGTCGAGCTGAAGCCCGGCAAGGGTGGCCAGATGGCCCGCGC
>JAIXQY010000157.1 GCA_027485485.1 Sphingomonadales bacterium
CCTGCAGCAAAATCGTGACAGGCGGTTGCCAAGTGCAGCCGCCTGTTTCACGTTGTGGCCATGAACGCCCGCGCCGCTGCCGCCCTTTGCACCCTGCTGCTCTGCACATCGGCCGCGCCAGTGGCGCCAGCGGCCAATCTGGCCCTGTCGGCGGCGCTGGCGGCCAATCTGTGCGGGCAATCCGGTGAAGGCACTGGTGCAACAACGACGAGAGCCAGGATCGTGCTGGTGCCCGGCCTCACCCCGGCTCACATGCCAGTGTCGGCCGTGCCGGCGGCGCAGGCCTTTTTCGATCAGGGCCTCGGCCAGCTGTGGGGCTTTGATTATGACGAGGCGCTGGAAAGCTTCCGCGAAGCCCGGCGGCTCGATGCGGCCTGTGCCATGTGCGATTGGGGTGAGGCGCTGGCGCTGGGGCCCTATATCAACAGCGGGCCGATCGATTCCGCCACCATCGCCCAGGCCCGCGCCCTCACCGCCCGCGCGCTGGCCAGCCCAGGACTATCCGAACGCGACCGTGCGCTGGTGGAGGCCGTCCACGCCCGCCATGTGCCGGGCGGCACCAAGGATGGCGTGCACGGCGATCAATATGCCGATGCGATGATCGCACTGGCCCAGCGTTGGCCGGACGATGATCTGGTGACCATCTTGGCCGCCGAAGCCATCATGACCAGCCAGCCCTGGGATTATTGGGACGCTGGCGGCAAACAGCCCAAGGCCCGCGCCGGCACGGCGCTGCAGCTGGTGGACCGGGTGCTGGCTCGCACGCCCGCTCATCCGCAGGCGATCCATCTGCTCATCCACCTCACCGAAGCCAGCGCCAACCCTGCCCGCGCCGCCGGCCCCGCCGCCCGGCTGGGCGCGATTGCGCCGGGGGCACCGCATATGGTGCACATGCCCAGCCACACCTGGTATCGCATCGGCCGCTTTGCCGATGCCATCAGCGCCAACACGGCAGCCATCGCCGCCGATGAAGCCTATGCCCGCGCCGTGGGCGCCGAACCGCGTTTTTATGGCTATTTCAACCACCACACGCATTTCCTCGCCTCTTCGGCGGTGCAGATTGGTGACAAGGCAACGGCGCTGGCCGCCGCCGCTGGCCTGGAAGCGGCGATCACGCCCGAAGCCGTTGCGCGATCACCCTGGCTGGAAATGCGCCTGGTCACTGCGCTGCACACCCGCACGCATTTCCTGTCGCCCGCCCAAACCCTGGCCCTGCCCCGGCCCGACAAGCGGCTGCGGCGGCTGGCCATCGCCTGGCACGGGGTGCGGGCCGAAGCACTGGCGCTGAGCGGCAATCCGGCCGGTGCGGAGGGCGAACTGCTGGCCCTGCAACAAGCGCGTGACAGCCTGGAACGACCGAGCACCCGGCGCGGCCGGCGCGGCGGTGGTGACCTGGAATTTGCCGCCATCGCCGAAGCGGTGGCGCGCGGCCGCATTGCCACGACGCGTGGCGATGTGGCCGGCGCGCTCAAGGCCTATGCCGCCGCCGAAGCGATCGAGGCCAATCTGCCCTATCAGGAACCGCCGCTGTGGCCGGTGCCGATCTCGATCCTGACTGGCCAGCTGCGCATGGCCCAGGGCGACACGGCGGGCGCCGCGGATGATTTCCGTCGCGCGCTGGTGCAGCGCCCCGGCAACAGCAGCGCGCTGGCAGGGCTGGCGCAAGCCGGCGGCCGGGCGCTTCCGGCATCGTGACGGAACCCGCCGCTGCGCCGTTCGTTCATTGGGCTGAAACCGGTGATGCTGCAATGCAACGCCGATCCGGCAACCGCCCGCAGCGGGTTGGACGGCGGTTGTGATGGATCGCCACGTTGAGGTAGTGATGAGCCGATGACAAAACGTCGCACACTTGCCCTTCCCTTCGTCGCCGCGCTGTTGCTGGCAGCGGCCCCGGCCGATGATCTGCGGCTGGAACCGCTGCGCGAAGCCATCATCAGCGATGCGCGCGCTGCCGATCCGGCCGCCATCGCCTTTGAACGCACCACAACCGCCGTGCGGCGCGGGCCGGGCATCAAGGAAAAAACCGTCACGGTGGAACGCTGGGACGGCGCGCGCTGGACGCTGGTCACCGTCAACGGCAAGGCGCCATCAGCCAACCAGTTCAAGAGCTTCCGCAAGGCAACCGCCGCCAATCCGGTGCCCGGATATTATCGGCTGGCCACCCTGCTGGCCGCGGCATCGGATGTGCAGGTGGATGGCGATGGCCGCCGTGTGCTGAAGATCCCGGTGCTGCCGGCCGGTTCGGTGCGCACCGACAATGGCGACATTTCCAACCACCTGTCGGGCGAAGCGGTGATTGCCACCAATGATGGCAAGCCGTGGATCGCCCGCCTGAAGGTGAAGGCGCGGGAGAATTTCAAGCTGAACCTGCTGATCAAGGTCACCGGATTCGAACAGGTGTTCGATTACCGGCTCGGCCCCGATGGCAAGCCCCGCCTGGCCAGCCAGACGGCTGACAGCCGGGGCAGCATGTTCGGCTTTGCCGGCGGCCAGACCGACGAGGTCATCTACGCCTATCGCTGATGCCGTTATTTCTGCGGCACTGGCGCGCGATACTGGGCACCCAGCGCGGCTTCGATATCCGCCACCTTCACGGCGCGGCCGGCTTGCGCTGCAAACAGCGCATCGGCCGGGGTGACGAAATCGAAGATGGTGAAGCTGCTGGCGATGCCGGCGCGGGTGCCACGGTTCGAACCGAAATTGAACAGCACGGCAAAGCGATCCTGCCCCTTGGCCGCCGCCGCGCGGGCGGCTGCCACCATCAACGCCTCATTCACTGTATCCAGCGCCGCCGAACGGGCCGAAACGATGCTGGTCGCCGCGCCTTCGCGGGTGGGCTTGGGCTGCATCGTCTTGGATGTCGGCGCGATCAGCTTGCCGAATTGCTGCGGCTCGTCCGCATCCTCCCAGCGCGGCAGCGCCACCACCAGATTGTTCAAAATGCCCTTGCCGGTCAGCGCGTCGCGCGCGACCTTGGTGGCATCGGCGCGGATCTTGGCCGGATCGATGCCGGGCGCGGTGCCGGGGCCGCCCTTGGCCTGCACATTGGCGATGATCTGCGCCGTCAGGCTGGCAGGGGACAGCCAGCGCGGCCGGCCGGCCAGAAAGCCCTTGGCCTCCTCGATCTTGCCCTGGTTCAGCGCCAGTTGCGCCTTTGCCAGCTGCACCATCTCATCGGCGCGGGCCACCTGCTGCGCGGCGGTCTGGGCGTTCTGATCGGTGCCACCGGCCTTGGCGGCCAGCTCGTCAATATCCTGCGTCACCCGCGCCAGCGTTTCCTCGGTGCCCTTGCTGTCACCGGCCAGCGCCTGCAGGGCGGCCTGGTGCGCCAGCACGACCACGCCCGGCTTGGGGAAGGTTGCCACCAGCGTCTTGATGGCTGCGGCCGCGCCCACCCAGTCACCCGCACCGGCCATGGTCAGCACCGGCCGCAGATTGGGCGAAGCAATCCACAACCGGTCCAGCAGGATCTTCTCGTCGGCGGAGATTTCGGGCGACAAGGCCATGATCCGCACCGCCTCTTCCGCCAGATAGATCCCGGTTGGCCGTGCCTGCGCGGCCTGGAACGCCAGCTTCTCGGCTTCGGCCTGGTTGTTCTGCGACAGGCGGATGAAGGCATCCAGCATCACGGTCGACGCGCCGATGTTGCGATCGAAATGCGCGCGCACCAGCGGGGTGAGCTCCACGCTGCGCGCGGCCTTGGCATCGGCCAGGGCATCATCAAAGCGGCCCATTTCAAACTGGCGCACGCCGCGCATCAACAAGACTTCGGCGCGGCGCACCGGGTTGCCGGTGGTGCGGCTGTCGGTCAGGGCTTCGGTGCAGGCGGTTATGCCCTTTTCGCCGGCCTCGCGGGCACCGGGATTGTCAGCCTCCGCACTGCCGAACAGGCCCAGCGTGCCGAGCACCAGCAAACCGCGCCCGACCTGCTCGCCCGGCGTCTGCCGCCGGCCATAGCCATCGCAGCGAATCAAGGCCGATGGCGCGGCCAAAGCCGGCGCGGCGGTGGCGGCAAGCAACAGGCCGGCGATCACCAGCTGCACGTTACGACGCATAGAAAATCCCCCCGAAATTGTCGCTGACCCGCGAATCCCTGTGTTGTCGCCTTATGGCACCGCCCCTCCCCCTCGCACAATGACAGGATTGCAACACCGGCCCGGCTTGCCTAACCATCATGGAAACGAAGGGATTCACACATGCGCTTCCAGGGCACCTCCGGTTATGTTGCCACCGATGATCTGAAAGTGGCGGTCAACGCCGCTGTCACGCTGCGCCGGCCGTTGCTGGTGAAGGGCGAACCCGGCACCGGCAAGACGGTGCTGGCGCATCAGATCGCCCAGGCCTTTTCGGCCCCTCTGATCGAATGGAATGTGAAATCCACCACCAAGGCCCAGCAGGGCCTGTATGAATATGATGCCGTTTCGCGTCTGCGCGACAGCCAGCTCGGCGATCCCCGCGTTTCAGACATCGCCAATTATATCCGCCGCGGCAAGATGTGGGAGGCATTCACCAGCCCGCAATTGCCGGTGCTGCTGATCGATGAGATCGACAAGGCCGATATCGAATTTCCCAACGATCTGCTCACCGAACTGGATCGCATGGAATTCGACGTTTACGAAACCGGCGAGCGCATCAAGGCCGAACGCCGCCCGATCGTGATCATCACCAGCAACAACGAAAAGGAACTGCCCGATGCGTTCCTGCGCCGCTGTTTCTTCCACTATATCAAGTTCCCGGATCGCGACACGATGGAAGCCATCGTGCGGGTGCATTATCCGGATATCCAGCGCGCGCTGGTGGGCGAAGCGCTCAACATCTTCTTCGACATGCGCGAAGTGCCGGGCATGAAGAAGAAGCCCAGCACATCGGAACTGCTCGACTGGCTGAAGCTGTTGATGCACGAAGACCTGCCGGTGGACGTGCTCAGGAACCGCGACACCAAGAGCCTGATCCCGCCGCTGCACGGCGCCCTGCTGAAGAACGAAGCCGACGTGATGCTGTTCGAGCGGCTGGCGTTCATGAGCCGGCGCGGGCAATAGGCAGTATCAGCGGGGTTTGAACGTAAGCAGCGTTCGCCCCGTGCCGAGCGGCGCGGCAGCGGTATAAAGCACCACGGCCAGCCGACCGGCGGCCAGATCGGCCCGGGCCAGCGCATCGAGCACGACATCGGCGCTGGCCTGTTTCTGGCCGCGCAGCCGCACCGATTCCAGCACCGGCCCCGGTCCGCCTTCATGGCTGCGGTGCAGGGCCAGAACCATTGGTGCCGCGCCACCGGCAGTGATATCTGCATGCAAGCGGGCGGTTGTCGGATCATAGGTGAAGCGGATCGCCACCTTGGCGCGGCCGCCACCGGCCAGGCTGGCGGCCGCGCGCTGCGGTGCCGGGATCTTGCCGGCCACCAGCGGCGGTGTGCTGAACGGTGGCTGGCGCGGCTTGGCCATCTGTTCCCAGCCATAAGCCAAACCGAGCAATTTTTGTTCGGCAAAGGCCTTGCCCAGCAGCTCCAGGCCCACCGGCAGGCCGCGCGGTGTGAAGCCGGCTGGAATGGCCAGCGCTGGCAGGCCGGTCGCAACGCTCAATGGGCAATTGCTGGGGATATTCTGCGCGCCGATCACCGGCGGCCGGCCCAGGGCGGTGGGATAGATTACCGCATCAAGACGTTCCCGTTCAAACAGCGCGTCGGCAGCCGCGCGCACGACCTTGAGCCGGGCCAGCACCACCTGATAGTCCGGCGATTGCCGATCCGATATGCCGGCAGGATCGCGAAAGCGGAAATCCTGTTGATCATGATGCAGGCCGCGATTGACGATATCGGCCATGGACGTGACAGGCGCGCCGGGATGCGCCGCCAGATATTGCGCAAAATCTTCGCGAAATTCATGTTTCCCGGTGCCGTAATCCGTCAGCAGGATATCAAGCCCCGGAATCGCCACCTCGACCAGTTCGACCCCGGCCTCGCGCATTGCAGCCAAGGCCTTGTCATATACGGCCTTGCCTTCCGGATCGGCTGGTTGCACGGCAAACAGGCTGCGCAGCACGCCGATGCGCGCGCCTTTCAGTGCGCCCGGCTTTAGCGCGTCTGCATAGGATTTCGGCTTATGCGCATCAGCGCCGGCGGTTATGGCGTCGCGCGGATCGCTGCCCACGGTGGCATCCAGCATGATCGCCAGATCGCTTACAGTGCGTGCCAATGGCCCCGCCACGTCTGGCGTGTCCGACAAGGGCACAACGCCGCTGCGGCTGGCCAGGCCGCGCGTGGTGCGGAAGCCAAAGAGATTTTGATAGGCGGCCGGAATGCGGATCGACCCGCAGGTATCGGTGCCCATGCCAGCGGCGGCAAAACTGGCGGCAAGCGCAGCGCCGGTGCCGCCGCTCGATCCGCCAGGAGTGCGGCGCAGATCATAGGGATTGCGCGACTGACCGGTCAGCGAGGAGATGGTGGTGGTGCCTTGCGCCAACTCATGCATGGTCGTCTTGCCCAGAATGATGGCCCCGGCGCTGCGCAGCCGCGCCACCTGAAAGGCATCGGTGGCCGGCTGCAGCGTCGCCAGGGCAAGCGCACCGGCACTGGTTGGCATATCATCGGTATCGAAATTGTCTTTCACCAGCACCGGAATGCCGTGCAGCGGGCCGCGCGGGCCCTTGGCAGCGCGTTCCTTGTCCAGCGCATCGGCCTGCGCCAGCGCGGCGGGATTGAGCGTGACGATGCTGTTCAGCGCTGGCCCGGCCTGATCATAGGCGGCGATGCGGGCCAGATAGGCCTCAACCAGTTGGCGTGACGTGACCTTGCCGCCGGCCAGCGCCGCCTGCAATTCCGGGATGGAGGCTTCCGTTACCTCGATCGCCCGTGCGGGAGACGCCAACGTCGCTGGTGCCATTGCGGCGATCACCATTGCCACACTGCGGCTGCGCGTCATCATTCGTCCATCCCTTGCCCGGCACCCGCACAGCAAAGGCCAGCACGGCTGCCCCGTCAATGGCCGATCAACGCAACATCAACCCGCCATCGATGGCCAGGCTCTGCCCGGTGATATAGCTAGCCGCCGGGCTGGCGAGGAACAGGATGGCGCTGGCAATCTCGTCGGGTTCGCCCCAGCGCTGCATCGGGATGGCGCGCATCAGTTTCTTCTCGCGTTCCGGGTTGGTGCGGGCGCCTTCGGTCATGCGGGTCGCGATGAAGCCGGGGGCGACCAGGTTCACCCGCACGCCATCGGGTGCCCATTTGTCCCCCAGCGCCCGCGTCAGGCCCAGCAGGCCAGCCTTGGACGCGGTATAGGCCGGGGTTTCCTTCAGCGCCAGGAAACTGGCCAGGCTGCCGACATTGACAATGCTGCCGCGCGTCGCCTTCAGCAACGGGTGCAACCGCACCGACAGATCCATCACCGCGTTCAGGTTGGTGTCGATCACATGCTCGAACTCTTCCTGCACATATTCATTCGCCGATCCGCGCCCGGCGTTGTTCACCAGCACATCAAGATGATCGATGTGCGCCGCCACTTCGGCGCGGGCTTCGGGCCAGGTGAGATCGGCCTGCAGATAGGTCACGCCCACAGGCGGATCGTCATAACATTCCACCCTGGTGCGGGTGCCGGTGATCGTCACCGCCGCGCCCTGGGCCAGAAACTGCTCGGCCACCGCCTTGCCGATGCCTTGCGTGCCGCCCGTCACCAACACGGACAGGCCCTGCGCCCAGTTCGTCATGCGCTCAAACCCCCATCGATCACCAGCGACGTGCCGGTGACATAACGCGCCGCATCCGACGCCAGAAACAGGATCGGCCCGGCGATATCATCGGGCTCTCCAATGCGGCCCAGCGGCACCTGCCGCTCGGTGGCCGCCAGCCGGTCCGGATGCTCCCAGGTGATCGCCGTCATCTTCGATCGCACCAGACCCGGCGCCACCAGATTGACCCTGATCCCCTCCCCGCCCAGCGCCTGCCCCAGCGTGCGGGTGAGCGTGAGCAGGCCGCCCTTGCTGGCGGAATAGGCCGGCTGGCCAATGGTGCCCTTGAAGCTGGCGACGCTGCCGACAAAGATGATCGAGCCCTTTGCGGCGGCCAGTGCACTGCGAAATTTCATCGCCAGCGCCATTGGCCCAGTCAGGTTGGTGGCCAGCACATCGGCAAAGGTTTCGGGGATGAACTCGGCGCGCTTGTAGGCGACCTTGGCGCCAGAGACGACCAGCGCATCCAGCCGGTCCACGCCCGGATCAAAGGCCGCCACCGCCGCCAGATCGCCCTGATCAAGCCGGTGATACGCCATGCCCGCCAGATCACCATCGGTGCCGGCATAATCCGCGGCATTGGCCCGCGTACCGGTGACGATCACGCGCGCGCCGGCGGCCAGGAACCCGCGCGCGGCAGCGTTGCCGATGCCGGTCGATCCCCCTGTCACTAGCACGGTCTTGCCGGCAAAGGCGCCCACGCCCACTCTCCCCCAAATCGTTACAGAGAGGTTTCAACCATGGTGCTTCTATCCGGCAAGGTCGCGATTGTGACAGGCGGCGGGCGGGGATTGGGCCGCTGCCACGCGCTGGCACTCGCCGCCCACGGTGCAGCGGTGGTAGTGAACGATCTGGGCGGCTCCGTCACCGGTGCTTCCCCTGACGAAAAGCAGGGGAGCACCGCGGCCGACGTGGTGGCCGAAATCATCGCGATGGGCGGCCAGGCGGTGGCCAACAGCGCCAGCGTCGCCGATTGGTCCGGGGCCAGAAGCATCATCGATGATGCAGTCGCGGCCTTTGGCGGGCTGGATATCGTCGTCAACAACGCTGGCATCAACCGGCCGGCCAGCCTGATTGATCTCACCGAAGCCGATTATGATCTGGAAACCGGCGTCCACCTGAAAGGCACCACCGCCGTGTGCCACCACGCCGCCGCGCTGTGGGCGCGCGAAGGCCGAAAAGAAGGCCGCGCGATCATCAACACCACATCGCCAGTGGGGGTGCACCCGATGGTGAATGGCGGCCCCTATTGCGCCGCCAAGGCCGGCATCGCCGCGCTCACCGTGGTGGCAGCGCAGGAGCTGGCAGCCTTGGGCGTGCGCGCCAACGCCATCGCGCCGGCCGCGCGCACCCGCATGGTGATGGCCAGCCCCAGCGTTGATCAGCTGATGCCAAGATCGGACGGTTTCGATCGCCACCTGCCAGATCATGTCTCGCCGCTGGTGGTCTATCTTGCTTCGTCGCTCAACCGCTTCACCGGCCGCATCTTTGGCGTCGAAGGCCCGGATGTGGCGCTCTATCAACCGTGGAGCGCCGATTGGCTGGTCACCGGCGATGGCCAGTGGGAGGTGCCTGCACTTGCCGACGCGCTCGCCGCCCTGCCCGAACAGGCCCCGATCCGCGCTTTCTATCCCGGCGGGCGCATCGACACGGTGATCCCGCCCAATCGCACGCTGAAAGCGCTGCGGGGATGACGCCGATCGTCTCGGTGTTTGCCGCGTCCCCGGATGGTGGGCGCGGCCTGGCGCGCGATATGGCGGTGCGCTGGGCGCTGATCGAGGCCGGGGTGGCCCATGATCTGCGGCCATTGTCGTTCGCCGAACTGAAGACGCCGGAGCACAAGGCCCGCCAACCGTTCGGGCAGATCCCCACCTATGAAACCGATGGCCAGACCCTGTTCGAATCGGGTGCCATCGTGCTGCACATTGCCGAAGCGCACGACGGCCTGCTGCCCGCCGATCCCGCCGCCCGTGCCCGCGCCATTGCCTGGATGTTTGCTGCCGTCAGCACCCTGGAGCCGGTGATCGTGGAGCGTGAGGTGGCGGTGCTGGTGGAAGGCGACCGGCCATGGACGCCCGAGCGCCTGCCACTCATCGCCGCCCGCCTCAAGGCGCGGCTGGCCGATCTTGCCGATGCGTTGGGCGACAAGCCCTGGCTGGAAGATGATTTCAGTGCGGCCGACATCCTGATGATATGTGCACTGCGCAGACCGGCGGCGATGCTGTTGATGCCCGAATTTCCGGCACTGGCCGCCTATGTTGCGCGCGGCGAGGCCCGCCCGGCCTTCCTCCGTGCCTTCGCCGATCAGAAGGCGCGCTGGCAGGCCGATCAGGCCCGCCGGGCTTGACGCTTGCGCAGGGCGAGTACGGGCGCTTCGATCAGATGCCACGAGGCGGCCGCCAGCAGGGTGACCGGCAGGAAGCCGACCAGCAGCAGTTGCCACCACTGATCAAAGCCAAGAAAATGCTGGATCGTCTGCAGCACCGGGAAATGCCAGAGATAGACGCCATAGCTGTAATCACCGCCACGATACAGGCGCGGCACCGGCAATTTCTGCAGCCCGGCCCAGGCCACGAGATAGGCCGATGGCACGATCATCAGCAGGATCTTCAGCGGAGCCTCGTGCCAGTGGCGACCATCCAGCAGCAGTGAACCGGCCATGATCAGCAGCACACAGGCGGCGGCGATGCCACCGTGCCAGGGAAGGCGGTGGCGGAACATCCAGATGGTCGCGCCGCCCAGGAAATAGGGATAGAGCAGGCCACCCGCGCCAAAGATCTGGCCAACCAGCTTGCCGGCACACCCGGGCAGCGACAGATCCATCGCAGCCAGCACCACCCAGGCCCCGGCCCACCCCAGCGCCAGCACCGGCACCATCCAGGCGCGCCGGGCAATGCCGCAGGCGACCATGATCGCCATCATCACATAACAGCCGATTTCCCAGCGCACCGTCCACAACGACCCATTGACGACATCGGGATAGACATTGCCCGCAAACACGCCGGGAAGCCGATATTCCACCAGCGCCGCCAGGTTGCGGGCATGCCGCCAAAAGCCCGGATCGCTGAAATAGTCAGCCAGCGGCAGGCTGGTGGCGAGCGGCCCGGCCACCAGCATGGCAAAGGCCGTGACCGCAAACAGCGCCGGCAGGATGCGCGCGCCGCGGTTGAGCAGATAATCCTTCAACGGCAGGCGCAGCGCCGACGCCGTCACCAGAAAGCCCGACAGGGTGAAGAACATCGGCACCATCAGGCTGAACGGCAGCCACACCGGGCTGGCCAAGCCGGCTTCGATGCCGCCGGTGGTGAGCGCGATGCAGTGCCAGACCATCACCTCATAGCACAGAACCAGCCGGACCAGATCAAAGCCCGGCCCAAAGCCGCCGACGGCATCGAGCCGATCCTGAAATGTCTGCATGCCATGCTGCCCCTGAAACCCCGGCCGGTATAGAAATGGCTCTTCACGCTGTCCAGCGCGGCACCCCTTATTTCCCCTGTCAACATCACCTACTGGCGGCCGCAGCCGGCGCTGCTATGATGGAGGCATGTTTCTGACCTTCCTTGAAGAGCTTCGCGCCGCGAAAATCCCGGCTTCCATGAAGGAGCATCTGATCCTGCTGGAAGCGCTGAAGAGTGACGCGATCGATTTTTCGATCACCGATTTCTATTATCTGGCGCGCGCCACCTATGTGAAGGACGAAGGCCTGCTCGACCGGTTCGACATGGTGTTTGGCAAGGTCTTCAAGGGCTTGGAGCCAACGCTTGAGACCGGCGAGACGGAGATTCCGGCCGAGTGGCTCAAGGCGCTGGCCGAGATGAACCTGACCGAGGAAGAGCGCGCCGAGCTGGAAAAAATGGGCTGGGACAAGCTCATGGAAACACTCCAGAAACGGCTGGAGGAACAGAAGAAGCGCCATGAAGGCGGGAACAAGTGGATCGGCACGGCGGGCAAATCGCCGTTCGGAGCCCAGGGCGACAATCCCGAAGGCGTGCGCATCGGCCAGAAGGATGGCCGCAAGCAGAGCGCGGTGAAAGTCTGGGACAAGCGCGAGTTCAAGAATCTCGATGGCACCGTCGAACTGGGCACCCGCAACATCAAGGTGGCGCTGCGCCGCTTGCGCCGCTTTGCCCGCGAAGGCGCGGCCGATGAGCTTGATCTGGATTCCACCATCCGCGGCACCGCCAAGCAGGGCTGGCTCGATATCGTCATGCGCCCGGAACGGCACAATGCGGTGAAGCTGCTGCTGATGCTGGATGTCGGCGGTTCGATGGACCCCTATATCAAGCTGTGCGAGGAGCTGTTCTCGGCGGCGAAATCCGAATTCAAGCATCTGGAATTCTTCTATTTCCACAACTGCCCCTATGAGGCGGTGTGGAAAGACAACAAGCGCCGCTGGACCGAGCGCACCCCGATGATGGATGTGCTCCACAAATTCCCGCATGATTACAAGCTGGTGTTCGTTGGCGACGCATCGATGAGCCCTTATGAGATCACCTATGCCGGCGGCAGCACCGAACATTGGAACGAGGAACCCGGTGAGGCCTGGCTGCGCCGGATGACCGATGTGTATCACAGCTCGGTCTGGCTCAACCCGATCCCCGAGAAGCATTGGGACAATGGCCAGTCGATCCGCATGATCCGGGAGATCATGAACAACCGCATGTTCCCGCTCACCCTCGATGGTCTGGATCGCGGGATGCGCGAGTTGAGCCGCAAGAAATGAGCCGCTGAAAGCTGGTCAGGCCAAGCCGCCGCATTCAGCATCCTCTCGCGCAACAAAAAAGGGCGGCCCTCAGGCCGCCCTTTCCCGTTTGCCGTCTGGCGCTTTCGCGCGGATCAGTGCCCGCCGCCGTTCAGCGCCTTGACGATATTTTCCACCATCTTCTTGGCATCCGCCAGCAACATCATGGTGTTGTCGGCATAGAACACTGGGTTGTCGACGCCGGCATAGCCCACGCCGCCCATCGAGCGCTTGATGAACAGCACGGTCTTGGCCTTTTCCACGTCCAGGATCGGCATGCCATAGATGGGCGAGGTCTTGTCGGTCTTGGCGAGCGGGTTGGTCACGTCGTTGGCCCCGATGACGAAGGCCACGTCGCATTGGCCGAACTCGCTGTTGATGTCTTCCAGTTCGAACACTTCGTCATAAGGCACATTGGCTTCGGCCAGCAGCACGTTCATGTGGCCGGGCATGCGGCCAGCCACCGGGTGGATGGCATATTTGACGCTCACGCCTTCCTTCTTCAGCAGCTCACCCATTTCGCGCAGCGCGTGCTGGGCTTGGGACACCGCCATGCCGTAACCCGGCACGATGATGACGCTTTCGGCATTTTGCATGATGAAGGCCGCATCGTCGGCCGAACCGGCCTTGTAGCTCTTGGCCGGGCCAGAGGCCTTGGCACCACCAGCATCAGCCTCGGCGCCAAAGCCGCCGGCGATCACGCTGATGAAGCTGCGGTTCATGGCGCGGCACATGATGTACGAAAGGATGGCGCCCGAAGAGCCTACCAGCGCGCCGGTGATGATCATCGCAGTGTTCTGCAGGGTGAAGCCCATCGCCGCGGCCGCCCAACCCGAATAGCTGTTGAGCATCGAGATGACGACCGGCATGTCCGCCCCGCCGATCGGGATGATCAGCGTGACACCGATCAGGAACGACAGGCCCAGGATGATCCACAGCAGCGGGCCCTGGCCGGCAGCAGCGGTTGCATCGATGGCGAAAAAGGCGGTTAGGCCGAGAATGCCGGCCAGCACGCCCAGGTTCAGCACATGGCGGCCCGGCAGCAGGATCGGGGAGCCTGACATGCGGCCCGACAATTTCAGGAAGGCGATGATCGAGCCCGAGAAGGTGATGGCGCCGATGGCGATGCCCAGGCCCATTTCGACGCGGGACACGGCAAGGATCGAGCCTTCGGCATCCACAATGCCAAAGGCGGCCGGGTTGAGATAGGCGGCGCAACCGACGAGCACGGCGGCCATGCCAACCAGGCTGTGGAAGCCGGCGACCAGTTCGGGCATCGCCGTCATCTGGATGCGCTGGGCAATCACCCAGCCAATGCCGCCGCCGATGGCGATGGCACCGATGATCAGCGGCAAGCCGGTTGGGTGCAGCACCAGCGTGGTGCCAACCGCCAGCGCCATGCCGATCATGCCATTGCGGTTGCCCGCCTGGGACGATTCTGGCGAGGACAGCCCACGCAGGGCGAGGATGAAGAGAACGCCAGCGGCGAGATAGGCCAGAACGGCCCAGGCCGGGGTGGCAGCGACTGCATGTTCCATGGATTCTGCCCCTGCCCTTACTTCGAAGCCGCCGGCTTCTTTTCTTTTTTCTTGTACATGGCGAGCATGCGGCGCGTGACGGCGAAGCCGCCAAAGATGTTCACGCTGGCCAGCACGACGCCGAGCAGGCCCAGCCACATCGACAGGCCACCGCCTTCAGTGATGGCACCCGCCGCGGCCGCGATCAGCGCGCCGACGATGATCACCGATGAAATGGCGTTGGTGACGGCCATCAACGGCGTGTGCAGCGCCGGGGTGACCGACCACACGACATAATAGCCGACGAACACCGCCAGCACGAAAATCGACAGGATCGACAGGAAATCCATCTGACTTGCCCCTTAACCCAGCAGCCGTTCGTGGACGATCTTGCCGCCCTCGGTCAGCTTGATGCCCTTCACGATATCATCATCGGCGGGCCATTCGGCAGACTTGGCCTCCTTGTTCCAGAAGGCCGAGATCATGTTGAAGAAATTGCGGCTGAACAGGGCCGACGCATCGGGCGCGACGCGGCTGGCCGGGTTCGAATGCCCGATGATCTTCACGCCATGACGCTCGACAATCTGGCCGGCCACGGCACCTTCGACGTTGCCGCCGCTGTCCACCGCCAGATCGACCACAACGCTGCCCGGCCGCATGGAGGCAAGCTGCGCATCGGTGATCAGGCGCGGTGCTGGCCGGCCCGGGATCAACGCGGTGGTGATGACGATATCCTGCTTGGCGATATGGGCCGACACCAGCTCGGCCTGCGCCGCCTTGTACTCGTCGCTCATCTCGGTGGCATAACCGCCAGCGCCTTCGCCGGAAATCCCGGCAACCTTCTCGACGAAGATCGCCTTGGCGCCCAGCGATTCAATCTGTTCCTTGGTGGCCGAGCGCACATCGGTGGCCGACACGATCGCCCCCAGGCGGCGGGCGGTGGCAATGGCCTGCAGGCCGGCGACACCCACACCCATGATGAAGGCGCGGGCGGCCGAAATGGTGCCCGCCGCCGTCATCATCATCGGAAAGGCGCGGCCATAGGCTTCGCCGGCGTCGATCACCGCCTTGTATCCGGCCAGGTTGGACTGGCTGGACAGCACGTCCATCGATTGGGCGCGCGTGGTGCGCGGCATGAATTCCATGGCATAGGTGATCAAGCCAGCCCCGGCATAGGCCTCGATCTTGGCGCGATCGTTGAACGGGGACATGATGGCCGCCACGATGGTGCCGCTGGCAATGCCGGGCAGATCGGCCAGCTGCGGCGCCTGGATGCCCAGCACCATCTGCGCACCGGCAATCACTTCGGCGCGGCCGTCCACGATCGCGCCGGCCGCTTCATAATCGGCATCGGCGATGCGCGCACCGGCACCGGCGCCGCGCTCCACCGCGACACTGGCGCCCAGCGCGATCAGCTTCTTCACCGTTTCCGGCGTTGCCCCGACACGGCTTTCGTTGGCCGCAATTTCCTTCAGCACCGCAAATTTCATGGCCGCCCCCTGCCTACGTCAATCAGACCAGGAACACATACAGCGCCAGCACCACGGCAACGACAAAGATCGTTCCCCACTTGGTGGCGGCGGTGAAGCCCGAATAGGTCGACTTGTGACCGTCCATCGGATGATTGTTGCTGGCCATGGCTGGCGTAACCCTCAAAAATTGCGTTTCCACGTTGCACTGCCGCAAAGGCTGTGGCTCGCCTGTTAGCAGAGTATTCGGCGCTGTGAAGGGGCTGCGGCCCTGTCAGGGCAGACAGGGATGCGCCGCGGCCCAGAGTTTCAGGGCCTGAACGGTTTCGGGCACATCATGCACGCGCAGCATCTGCACCCCGGCATTGGCCCCGGCCAACGCAATGGCGAGGCTGCCGGGCAGGCGCGCTTCCACCGGTTCATCGGCAGAGACCTTGCCAATCAACGACTTGCGGCTGGCACCCAGCAGGATGGGCACACCCAGCCCGTGCAGCAGCGCCAGCCCCTTCAGCAGGGCCAGATTGTGCACCAGCCCCTTGCCAAAGCCGATGCCGGGATCGGCGATGATGGCGTCCAGCGCCACGCCGCCGGCCTGAACTGCGGCAATCCGTCCCTCCAGCCAGTCGAACACATCCAGCAGCGCATCATCATAGTGCGGGGCCTGCTGCATGGTTTCCGGCGTGCCCTGGTGGTGCATCAACACCACCGGCGCACCGCTGCCCGCCACCAGCGCCAGCGCGGCCGGATCATGGCCAAGCGCGCTGACATCGTTGACCAGCATCGCACCGGCCGCCAGGGCTTCGCGCATCACCCCAGCCTTGCGCGTGTCGATCGACCAAGCCAGACCGGCAAGCGCCGGAAACAGGCCAGCCAAACGGGCCAATTCGTCACCCACACTCAGTTCGGCGGCACCGGGGCGGGTGGATTCGCCACCAACATCGATCAAATGGGCACCATCGGCCAGCATCTGCCGCGCCGCCGCACCGGCCGTGGCGCTGTCCGCATGACGCCCGCCGTCCGAAAAACTGTCAGGCGTGACGTTCAATATGCCCATCACCAGCGGCATCTGGCCCGCGCCCAGACGCCCCAGCAGCCGCCGTGGCCGGATGAGCCGCTCCAGCCAGTCCGCCGGCACTGCGTCAGCCGCGATCACGCCTTCGCTGCCGGCCCTGGTGAGCACTTCGGCGCGCGCAAAGGAAAAGGGGCCGCCGGCCAGCGGCAGCCCCTCTCCTTGCGTGATTATCGGGCGATAATAACGTCTTACCACACCTTGATCCGCTGTTCCGGCGCCAGATACAGCTTCTCGCCCGGCTTAACATCGAAGGCCTTGTACCAGGCGTCAAGGTTGCGCACGACATAGGGCCGGAAGTGGCTGGCGGTGTGCGGATCGGTGATCAACTGCTGTTGCAGGGCCGCATCGCGATACTTGGTGCGCCAGCTTTGCGCAAAGCCCAGGAAGAAGCGCTGATCGCCGGTGTAGCCGTTGATCTTCTTGGCTTTCTTGCCCTTCAGGCTGCGCTGGTAGGCATCATAGGCGATGGTCACACCAGCCAGATCGGCCATATTCTCGCCCAGGGTCAGCTCGCCGTTGATCTTCTTGCCCGGCAACGGTTCATAGGCGGCATATTGCGCCACCACCTTGTCGGTGCCGGCCTTGAAGCGGGTCACGTCCTCCGCGGTCCACCATTCGGCAAGCCGGCCGGTCTTGTCATATTTGCGGCCCTGATCGTCGAAATGGTGTGTGATTTCATGGCCAATCACCCCGCCGATCGCGCCATAATTGATGGCATCATCGGCATTGGGATCGAAGAACGGCGCCTGCAGGATGGCCGCCGGGAACACGATTTCGTTCCAGGTCGGGTTGGCATACGCGTTCACCGTCATCGGCGTCATGAACCACTCGCTGCGGTCAACTGGCTTGCTGAGCTTGGACACCGCATCCTTGAACTGGAATTCGGCGACGCGGCGCATGTTGCCGCCCAGATCGCCGCGCACGATGGTGAGCGCGCTGTAATCCTTCCACTTGTCAGGATAGCCGATCTTGGGCGTGAACGCGGCCAGCTTTTCGCGGGCGGCAGCGCGGGTCTTCGGGTCCATCCACGCCAGCTTGTCGAGCCGGGCATCGAGCGCGGCGATGATGTTGGTCACCAGTTCGTCGATCTTGGCCTTGGCTGCCGGCGGGAAATACTCGGTGACATAAAGCTTGCCGATCGCCTCGCCGAGAACGCCCGAGGTCATGTCCACCCCGCGCTTCCAGCGCGGTGCCTGCTGCGGCTGGCCGCCCAGCGTCTTGCTGTACATTTCGAAATTGGCATCAACGAAGGCCTTGGGCAGGCCGGGCGCCGCGTCCCTGATGGCGAGGAAGGTCAGATAATCCTTCAACACCGTCAGATCGGTGGCACCAATGATCTTGGTGATGCCTTCCAGCGCGCTGGGGGTGGAGATGATTACTTCGCCCTGCACCGGAATGGTGGAACCGGCGATGAAACGGCCCCAATCGAGGCCCGGGAAACGGGTGGCCATGTCGGCCACCGGAACCGGGTTATAGGTCTTCTCAGCCTGGCGGCGCTCAACCCGGGTCCAATGGGTGCGGGCGATTTCGGTTTCCAGCGCGAAGATCGCATCGGCCCGCGCGGCGGCATTGTCGTAACCGGCGAGAGTGAACAGCGTGGCGATATAGGCCTTGTACTTGGCGCGGGCGGCAACGAAGTTCGGGTTCTTGTCGTCAAGGTAATAATCCCGGTCCGGCAGGCCCAGGCCACCCTGCCCGCCTTGCACGATGAAACGATCCGGGTTCTTGCGATCCGGGCCAACGCCCATGCCGATCGGCCCGCCTACACCCAGGCGCAGATTGCGGCCCATGGCTTCGGCCAGATCGGCCTTGGTCTGGATGGCGGCGATGGCATCAAGGTCGGGCTTCAGCGGGGCGATGCCCTTGGCCTCGATGGCGGCTTCGTCCATGAAGCTGGCGAAGAAATCGCCGACCTTCTGGGCTTCGCTGCCCGGTGCACCGCCGCTGGCGGCGGCCTTTTCGATAATGGTGCGGGTGCGTTCGCGGCTGAGATCAGACAGGCCGCTCGCCATACCAAAGGCCGTCTTGTCAGCCGGGATTTCAAGCGTGGCGAAATATTTGCCGTTGGCATAGGCGACAAAATCATCGCCCGGCTTCACGCTGGTATCCATGCCGGCCATATCAAAGCCGAACGTGCCGATCTTGGGTGCAACATCGGCTGCAAAGGCCGGGGCAGCCAGCGCCAACAGGCTGGCCGAAATCAGAAACGCACGCATCATTCACTCCCATCAATGCGGAATGGGCAGTGACCTATCGGGTTGACACAGGCCCGGCAAGGCCCGTGACAAGATTGCAAGAAGATCAGCCGGCCGGAGCTGTGGTCTGGCGGAACGCCTGGCGCCGGGCGTCCAACGGCACCAGACGGCCATCATCATCCTCGGTGTGCCAGAAGGTCCAGCCGTTGCAGCTGGGCAGGCCTTGCGCAGCCGCGCCCATCTGGTGGATGGAACCGGTGCGCCCCGCCATGTCCAGGCTGCCATCGGCGCGCACGCTGGCGCCCACCCGACGGCCAGGGCCCCACAGTTGGGTGCCGGGGCGAACAAAGCCGCTTTCAACCAGGCTGCCGAACGGAATGCGCGGTTCGGCGCGCCGGCCTTCGCTGATCTGGAAACTGCCGCCCTCCAACGGAATCAGGCCAGCGATGCGCTGTTCGGCAATGCGGGCATATTTCTCTTCCCGCTCGATACCGATCCAGCGCCGGCCGAGCAGCTTGGCCACCGCGCCGGTGGTGCCGGTGCCAAAGAAGGGATCCAGCACCACATCATCCGGCCGCGTGCAGGCCAGCAGGATGCGATAAAGCAAGGCCTCCGGCTTTTGCGTCGGATGGGCCTTGCTGCCGCCGTCCTTCAGCCGCTCATTGCCGGTGCAGATCGGGATCAACCAATCAGAGCGCATCTGCAGATCTTCATTCATCGCCTTCATGGCGTGATAGTTGAAGCAATATCGGCTGTTTTCGCCCTTGGCCGCCCAGATCAGCGTTTCATGCGCATTGGTGAAGCGCGTGCCCTTGAAATTGGGCATCGGATTGGCCTTGCGCCAAACGATGTCGTTCAGAATCCAGAAGCCTTCGTCCTGCAACGCCGCACCGACGCGGAAGATGTTGTGATAGGACCCAATGGTCCAGATCGCGCCATCGGGCTTGAGCAGGCGGTGGGCGGCCTTCAGCCAGGCGCGGGTGAAACGATCATAGGTTTCAAAGCTGGAAAACTTGTCCCAATCATCGGTGACGGCATCGACATGGCTGCCATCCGGCCGGACCAAATCACCACCCAGTTGCAGATTATAGGGCGGATCGGCAAAGATCAGATCGACACTGCCGGCAGGCAGCGCGTTCATGGCTTCGATACAGTCGCCGCGGATGATGCGGTTGGCGGCCAGCTTTGGCGCAGCCTTGCGGCCCGACAGGCCGGTTTCGACCGGCAAACGATCGGCATCAACAAGATCCGGGGCACGAAACGCCTGCATGAGATACTCCACCAATCAGATGAAGCAACCATGATTCAAGCCCGAATCCCGGTCAAGAATCATTGTGAATCAATCAGATTCGCCGATTCGCTGCAGAACCGAATCAAACCGGGAACGGCACCATATCTTGAGTCCCCGGCCCCCAAGCGGACTCAACCCCTTGTGGTGTGACCAAAAGGACTCACCCGCCATTATTGCGCAATCAGGCCCTTCATCGGCTGAAAACTGCGGCGGTGGTGCGGTGTGATCCCCAAATGAAGCAGCGCGGCACGATGGCTGGCGGTGCCATAACCCTGGTTGATGGCCCAGCCATAGCCGGGGTGTTGCTGGTCCAGTTCGGCCATGATGCGATCGCGCGTCACCTTGGCCACGATGGAGGCCGCCGAGATCGCCGGTTCCAGCGCATCGCCGCCCACGATCGCCCGCGCCGGCCAGCGCCACGGCGGTAGACGGTTGCCATCAACCAGGACCAGATCGAGCGCGAGGCCAAGCTGCTCCACGGCGCGGGTCATGGCCAGATGATTGGCCTGCAGGATATTGAGCGCATCAATCTCGGCAACGCTGGCCTGGCCAACCCCGATCAGCGCGTCACTGGCCATAAGTGCGGCGAACAGTTGCTCGCGGCGCCTGGGCGAGAGTTTCTTGCTGTCGTTGAGCCCGGGCGGAATCACATCACGCAGGACAACGGCCGCCGCCACCACAGGGCCCGCCCAAGGGCCACGCCCGGCCTCGTCAACCCCGGCAATCAGACCCGCCATGGCGGAAAGCGCCGATCATCACCGGCGTGATAGAGGCAAACCCGATTGCCGGCGGGATCGCGCAGCCGGGCTTCGCGCCAGCGCCAATCCTCATCGCGCGGCAGGGTTTCAAACACCACACCCGTCGCTTCCAGCTGCTTGACCCAGGCATCGAGCGCCAGCGCCTCCAGATAGATGGTCGCGCCGCCGGCCACGCCATCACCAACATGGATCGACAGCGTCACGCCATTGCCCGCCTCGAACCTGGCATAGCCATCGGCCGGGCTGTCAACGATCAGCTTAAGCCCAAGCAGGCGATAAAAGCCCACGGACGCTGCATAATCCAGCGCCGGCAATGTGACCTGGTTGAACACGGGCGCCGGCGCCGTCACATCATTCCAAACGGTCTGTTGCCCCATTGGGCCATGGCCCTGGCCCAGGCCAGGCGCCGACAACATCGCCAGCCGCACAAAGGCTCGCGCCCGCACCACCGCTTCGGCCACTGGCAGCCCCTGCCCCAGCGAACACGCCAGCGCGGCGGCCAAGGTGCAGCCGGTGCCGTGCGTGTGCCGCGTGTCGATCCGCGCTGACACAAAGGCCTGATGGCCATGACGGGTGACCAGCCAATCGGTGAGCTGATCGCCATCCAGATGCCCGCCTTTGGCCAGCACGGCCCTCGGCCCGGCATTAAGCAGCTCCTGCGCCGCCAGCAGCATGTCGGCCGCATCGGCGACGTCGGTTTCGGTCAAGGCTTCCAGTTCCGGCGCATTGGGCGTGATCACGCTGGCCATCGGCAACAGCCGTTGCATCAGCGCCCACACCGCCTCCTCCTCGATCAGGGCAGCACCGCCCTTGGCGATCATCACCGGATCAAGCACGATCGGCACCTTCACGCCTTCGAGCGCGTCGGCCACGGCATTGATGATGGCCTCGTTGCCCAGCATGCCGATCTTGATCGCATCCACGCCGATATCATCGATGCAGGCGCGGATCTGGCCGGCCACGATCTCCGGCGGCACCGGGTGCACGGCGCTCACGCCTTGGGTGTTCTGCACGGTGATCGCCGTCACTGCCGTCATGGCATAGCCGCCAAGCGCGGTAATCGTCTTGATATCGGCCTGGATGCCGGCACCGCCGCCCGAATCAGATCCCGCAATGGTCAGGATTCTAGCGACCATGTTTGCGTTCCGTGCCGGCCGGAAAGCGCGCCAGCGCTGCGCCCACCCGCAGCGGCCGTGGCTGCAGATTCCCGCCGCAATTCGGACAAACACCGGCCAGCGGGCCGGTGGTGCAACCGGCGCAGAAGGTGCATTCGAACGAACATATATGCGCACCAGCCACATCGGCCGGCAAATCAATGCCGCAGCGTTCGCAATCAGGCCGCAGTTCCAGCATCAGGCCGCCGCCACCGCAGCACACACATCGTCCACAACGCGGGTCACCAGCGCCTTGTCCTCGCCTTCGGCCATCACGCGGATCAGCGGTTCGGTGCCGCTCTTGCGGATCAACAGCCGGCCCTTGCCGGCCAAAGCCGCCTCTGCCGCAGCAATTGCGGCCTGCACACCGGCGGTGTCCAGCGGTGCGCCGCCCTTGAAGCGGACATTCTTCAGCAGCTGCGGCAGCGGATCAAACAGATGCAGCAATTCACTGGCCGGCTTGCCGGTGGCCACCAGCGCCGCCAGCACCTGCAAGGCCGCCACCAGCCCATCGCCAGTGGTCGCATGATCGGACAGGATGATGTGGCCCGATTGTTCGCCACCCACATTGCAACCGCTCGTCCGCATCAGTTCCAGCACATGGCGATCGCCCACGGCGGCACGGTGCATGGCGATACCGCGCCCGGCCAGGAAGCGCTCCAGCCCAAGATTCGACATCACCGTGGCCACCAGCGCCCCGCCCTTCAATGTCCCGGCTTCGGCGGCCTGGGCGGCGATCAGCGCCATCAACTGGTCCCCATCCACCACCTGGCCGCGCTCATCCACCACGATCAGCCGATCGGCATCGCCATCCAGCGCGATGCCGATATCGGCGCCCGATTCCAGCACCTTCAATTGCAGCGCCTTTGGATGGGTGGAGCCCACCTTGTCGTTCACATTGAACCCATCGGGCGTCACGCCAATGGCAATCACTTCGGCGCCCAGTTCCCACAACGCCTTGGGCGCCACCTTGTAGGCCGCGCCATGGGCGCAATCGATCACGATCTTCAACCGGTCGAGCCGCAGATGCTCGGGAAAGGTCGCCTTGGCGAAATGGATATAGCGGCCTTGCGCATCCTCGATCCGACGGGCCCGGCCGATGCCGCGCGGCTCCGCCAGCGGGATGTCCTCTTCCAGCAAGGCCTCGATCGCGGCCTCGTCCTCGTCCGACAATTTATAGCCATCGGGGCCAAACAGCTTGATGCCATTGTCGTGAAACGGGTTGTGGCTGGCCGAAATCATCACGCCCAGATCGGCCCGCATCGACCGGGTGAGCATGGCCACCGCCGGCGTGGGCATCGGGCCCAGCAGGGTGACATCCATGCCGACACTGGTGAAACCGGCCACCAGCGCCGATTCCATCATATAGCCTGAAAGCCGCGTATCCTTTCCGATCACCACCCGGTGGGTGTGATGGCCGCGCAGAAAATGCCGGCCGGCCGCCTGGCCCACCTTCATGGCGATGGCGGCCGTCATCGGCGGCGTGTTGGTGAGGCCGCGGATGCCATCGGTGCCGAAGTAACGGCGCTGCTGCTTGCTGGTCATGGGGACAAGCCTTAGCGTGGCGCGAACGGCTTTGGAAGGATTGCGCGTGCAAAGCAGCCGGATCGGCCGGCGCTGCGTTTCCACCTTGTGGCCGGCCGTGACCGCACGACCAGCGGAAATCGGCTATCGTCTTCACGCACTGGCTGGCATGCGGCGCGGGGTGGGATTAACCTTCCCATCATGCACGCGCCCGTTGCCCCAGCTGTCCATGGCCTCGATTTCGAGACGATGAATGCCGCACGTTTTGTCCGCGATGCGACCTATGACGGGGTGTTTTTCATCGCGGTGAAAACCACCGGCATCTATTGCCGCCCAGTCTGCCGGGTGCGCCAACCGCTCACCCGCAATATCAGTTTCTATCCCAGCGCGGCGGCGTGCGAGAAGGCGGGGTATCGGCCCTGCCTCAAATGCCGGCCGGAATCGGCGCCCTTCTGCCCGGCCTGGAACGGCACCCGCACCACGGTGGAACGCGCCTGCCGGTTGATCGACGATGGCGCCCTCGATGGCGACGGCACGGTGGAGGCGCTCGCCAGCCGGTGCGGCGTTGGCGCCCGCCATCTGGCCCGCTTGTTTCAGCAGCATCTGGGCGCATCCCCCGTTGCCGTGGCGCAAACCCGCCGGGTGCAGCGGGCGATGAAGATGATCGCCCACACGCAAATGCCGATGACCGACATTGCCCACCAGGCCGGCTTTGCCTCCTTGCGGCGTTTCAACGAAGTGATTGCCGCCCGCTATGGCCGCAGCCCCACCGCCCTGCGCAAGCTGCGGCCGCACAGTGTGACTTGACCAAAGCCCACCCAAGCCACTAGGCCGGGCATTGGACAGATGGCCGAGTGGTTTAAGGCAGCGGTCTTGAAAACCGCCGTGGGTGAAAGCTCACCGTGGGTTCGAATCCCACTCTGTCCGCCAAGAACTCGGCCGCGAGGATGAATTGGCTGCGCCGATGACGTTCGACCCCACCCTGCACCCACATCGCCGCGCCGATCCGCTCAGCGGCCGGCATGTGCTGGTGTCGCCGCACCGGGCATTGCGGCCGTGGCTGGGGCAGCAGGATGCGCCCGAAACGGCGGATCTGCCGGCCCATGATCCGGATTGTTATCTGTGTGCGGGCAATCTTCGGGTCGGCGGGGTGAGAAACCCGGATTACACCGGGCCCTATGTGTTCGAAAATGATTTCCCGGCGTTGTTGCCGCAAACACCTGCCATCGGGTCAGCGGACGACCCGCTGTTCGTGATGGAGACCGCACGCGGCACCAGCCGGGTCATCTGTTTTTCGCCGGACCATTCGGCCACCCTGCCCCGCCTGAGCCCCGCCGCCATGCGCGCGGTGGTGGATATCTGGTGCGAACAGACCGCGGAACTGGGCCGCGATTATGCCTGGGTGCAGCTGTTCGAGAACAAGGGCGCCATGATGGGCTGTTCCAACCCGCACCCGCATGGCCAATTATGGGCGGTGAATTATCTGCCTGATGATGTGCAGCGGGAGGATGATCGGCAGCGCGCCTATTTCGCGCGCCACGGCCGGGCGATGTTGCTGGATGTGGTGGAGCGCGAGTTGGCCGCCCAGGAACGCCTGGTGGTGAGCAATGCCGACTGGCTGGCCATCGTGCCGTTCTGGGCGGGCTGGCCGTTTGAAACCCTGCTTCTGCCGCGCTTTGCGGTTGCCCGACTGCCCGATCTGACCGACGATCAGCGGCAATCGCTGGCAGAGATCATCCAACAGCTTACCCGCACTTATGATGCGCTGTTCAACACCAGTTTTCCCTATTCCATGGGTTGGCACGGGGCGCCGTTTGATGGGCGTGGCAGCGATGGCTGGCAGCTTCACGCGCATTTCTATCCCCCGCTGCTCCGGTCGGCGTCGATCCGCAAGTTCATGGTCGGCTATGAGATGCTCACCGAAGCGCAGCGCGACCTGACGCCCGAGCAGGCCGCCGCCCGGTTGCGCGCCGTGGTGCCCTGAAGGAGCATTGCCATGATGCAGACCGCCAAAGCGCGTGCCGTTGCGGCCTTTCGCCGGCATTTCGGCACGGAACCGGCGATGCTGTTCCGCGCGCCGGGCCGGGTGAATCTGATTGGCGAGCACACGGACTATAATGACGGCTTCGTGCTGCCCTGCGCGATAGACCGTGATGCGGTGGTGGCCATCGGGCCATCAAATGACGCCGATATCAGCGTCGTTGCCTGCGATGTTGACGATGCGCGGGACCAGTTTGCGTTTGGCGACACGATTGTTCCGGTGGCGGCCGGATGGGCCAATTATGTGCGTGGGATCGTCAAGATCATGCAAGACGATGGCATCGCGCTGGTGCCGGCCCAATTGACCATCGCCGCTGATGTCCCGCTCGGCTCGGGCCTGTCGTCGTCGGCTGCGCTCACCATAGCGGTGGGCAACGCCCTGGCCGGGATTGCCGGCCAGGCCATCGATCCAACCCGGATGGCCCTTCTGGCGCAGCGCACCGAGAATCTGTTCGTTGGCTGTGCCTGCGGGATCATGGATCAGCTGATCTCGGCCCGGGCTGCCGCCGGGCAGGCGCTGCTGATCGATTGCCGATCGTTGGACTGTGCGCCGGTGGCGATCCCCGATGATGTGGCCATCATCATTGCCCACTCCGGCATCCGTCATGCCAATACCGATGGGGCTTATAATGAACGGCGCCGCCAGTGCGAGGCCGCCGCGCGCCATTATGGGGTGGCCGCCCTGCGCGACCTCGCCGAGGAGCAACTGCTCGCTGGCCGCGCCGGATTGGACGAGACCAGCTTTCGCCGCGCCCGCCATGTTGTCACCGAGAATGCCCGCACGCTGGCGGCGGCTCAGGCCCTGGAAACCGGCGATATGGCCCGGCTGGGCCAACTGATGGCGCAATCCCACGCCTCCATGCGCGATGATTTCGAAATCACCGTGCCGGCGATCGATCAGTTGGCGGCGATCATGGCCACGCCGCTGGACGCTATTGGTGGCGCGCGGATGACCGGCGGCGGCTTTGGCGGCTGCGTGGTGGCGGTTGCGCCGGCCAGCAAGGTGCCGGCCGTGCTCGACGCCATTGCCCGCGATTATCGCACCCCGGCCGGTTTGCCGGCAGACGTGTTCGTTTGCCGCCCAAGCGCCGGAGCCGGGCTGGCCTGAATCGTGCCAGCCGGCATGGACATCAGCGGCTTGGACGCGTCACCGATGATGGCAAAGCCCGACCAGTAATAAGGATGTGACGTTTCCAGCACGTCCATCATCCGCAATTGCGACTGGCGCAGCGCTTCGCCCACACTGATGCGGCCCACATCGGCAAACAGGCCGGTGATCAGGGTTTTTGTCGCGTCAAAAGCATCGGGCACCGGCCAATGGCTGGCAATCACCGCCCGCGCTCCGGCCCCCACAAAGGCACGCACCAGGCCATCCAGCGCGAAATTGCCGCCGGTGGTGATGCCGGCTTCGCGTGTGGCCGATGCCGTGGCGGCGCCAGCGGTGTCGCACGCCGAAAGAATGATGGTATCGGCATCCAGGGAGAGATCGAAAATCTCCTTGAAGCTGAGCAGGCCATCGGTGCCAGCCTTGCCAAAGCTGGTGAGCAGCGCCGGGCGGGCCGGGCATTCCGGGCGCGGCGCCGTCACCAGGCCGTGGGTGGCGAAATGCAGCACGCGATAATTTCTCAGGTCGCGCCGCTCCATCATGTTGGTGTCGGTAAAGCCGGTCTGGATTTCCACCGCCGAACCGGCGTTCTTCAGCAGATCGGCGGCCAACTTCAATTCGGCTGACGAGATCGGGTGGGCCCATTCCGAAATCGGCCAATCACATTCGGTGCGCGGCGGCACCGTGCTGGCGATCACCGGCGGCGGGCTGGCTGGGGCCACGGCCAAAACCACGGGCGGCGGGGCAGCCTTGTTGCCCTTGCTGCCCTTGCCACGCGCGGCTGGCAGCGGGGTCGGGGCTGGCGGTGGCGGCAACACCGGCGGGCGGGCTTCCACCGGAATGTCGTTCTCGCCCATGCCCAGATAGGCCCGCTGGGCCCGGCTGCCAGCCAGGGTACGCACATCGATGAAGGCCTTGGGGCTGGTGGCGGTGGAAACAATATGATCCCGGCCAATCCAGGCCAGGCCGCGCGTGTCAAAGGCATCGGCGTTGGCATCATCCTGCCGCGCCTGATAGGCGGCCAGCCCATCATCCTTGGCCAGCAACAGGTTGAACGGCAGCTGTAGCAACGGGCCATCCGGCTCCACGATCAGGTGGCGGCTGGCCAGCACGTTCTTGTTGCCCGGCGCATCGGCAGGGCCCATCAGCAGCGTGTAAAGCTTGCGCGCCGCGGCCGCATCAAAGGGATAGGTGGTGGGCCGGCCGGCTTCGAAAATCACCACGCTGTCGCGGATGGTCTTCACCAGCTTGCCCAGTTCGGCCGAATCCGCGGCCACCTTGTGCACACTGGCGCTTTCACGACCGACGATCAGCACATAGGATTGATCGGCCAGGATGATCTGCTTGAAATAGGCCTCATCCGCCTTCAACGCCGCCTGCAGATCGGCAAGCCGCACCGTGCCACCCGAAATCGACCGGAAGCGCGGAAACTCCGCCAGCTTGGCCAGCACCGCGGTCTGGTCGCGGCCCAGGCCATTCAAACGGTCCCGCAAGGCAACCATCTGTTCCTGTTCCAGCGCATTGGGCGCTTCCACCTGTTGCAGACGTTCCAGATCGGCCTGCACCCGCACCAGATCGCGCGACAGGGTGATGGACTGGCGGAACAGGCCCGACGCTTCATCGCTGCCGCCCGACAATTCGCGCGCCAGCACCGCCTGGGTTTGCGCCACACCGGGCCGCACCAGGATCTGCGCCGCATCAAACATGTCGGCCGCGGCCGTGGCATCGCCGCGCGTGGCCAGCAGTGCCAGCCAGGGTTCCAGCAACGGGCCCAGCACCTGCCCGGCGCCCGGAGTTTCCGGCGCCGCCTTGATCACGGAACGATACATGGTTGCAGCAGCATCCGGCTGGCCAAGGCGGGAGAGCATGGCCGCCTGCCGCGCCTGCAGGGCCAGCAAGGCCGCCGATTGTGGGAACTGCGCACTGGTGAGCGTGACGGCTTCGGTCATCGCCGCCAGCGCCGGTGCGCTCTGGCCGTTGCGTTCGGCCACGCGGGCAAGCTCGCTGGCCACGGCCGCCCGCAGCCACAGGATGGACAGCACCCGCCCCCCGCGCACGCCAGACAAATCGCGCTGAGCCTGCAACAAGGACGTCTGGGCCGTGGCCAGTTCCCCGGTGGCCGCCAGGGCAGCCCCGCGCAGATACAGCGCCTGCCCATCAAGGATGGTGGCGCGCTCTTCGGGTGACAATGTCGCGCTGCCGGATCCCAGTGCCCGCAAGGCCGCATCATCGGTGTTCAGCCGCTGGGCCAAGGGAATGTCGATATAACCTTGCGACAGCCGGCTGGTGTCGATGGTGCCGCCGTTCCCCGAAACGGCGCGTTGCAGCGCTGTCAATGCAGCCGCCGGTTGGCGCTGATTGAGTGCATGCTGGGCCAACGCGTTGCGCACCAGACGGCCAGCCACCGGATCACTGCCATCCAGCGCCTGCGTGGCGCGGGCAAACAGCCGTGTCGCCTCGGCAAAACGGCCAAGATTGGATTGTTGCAGGCCCTGGTTTACCAGATATTCGGTGCTGCGGGTGAACCCGGCTGTGCCCTGGCGACTGCGTTCGACCAGCAGATCGAAAAACTCGGCGGATTCGGCAAAGCTGGCAGCGTTGTTGCGCAGATAGGCTTCGGCCAAGGCCTGCCCCGGTTCCAGATTGCCGGCCTGGATGCGCGCAAACGCGGCCGGATCGCCGGCTTCGGTGGCGGCAACCTCCACGGTGCCCACCACTGGCGCATCGGCGATCAATGTTTTCAGCCCCAACTCCAGCGCGGAGGCATAGCCTGCCAGACCATCGGCAACATACAAGGTCTTGCCGATCTGCCGCTGCAACCGCACCCGGGTCAGCCCGTCCACCGTGCAGCGGCTGCTCACCACGCCGGGCAAACCGGCCAGATTGGCCGGCGCGGGGGCCGGGCAGCCACCTGGCAAGGCCGGCGCCGTGCCGCGCAGCGCCAGCAGCCGGCCCACCGGCATGGCCGCATCCCGGCACACCAGCTGATAGGCTCTGTCAAACAGGCCCTTCAGCGCCGGATCGGCCACCTGCACCTGGGCCGTGCACAACACCCCGGCGTTGCCAATGCGGAAACTGTCCGCCAGGGCCAGGCTTTCGGCGGCTGCCGGATGGGGGATGGCCAGCGCCAACAGCGCAATCGGCAATAGGCGGCGCATCACTTCAACCCTCCCGGACGGCGAATGCCGGTTGGCATTGCCTCCTGCCACAGCGACGGGTTGCCGCCGCTGGTAACCGGATCATTGCTGTCTGGCGCGGAGAACAGCGGGCTGAAATCGATCAGGCGCTGCAGCAGGATGATCGGCAGTTTTTCTGCCACCTCCTGCGCCTCTTCGCGCTCCGCCTCCGCCTCCGGCGTCAGCGCAGCGACATTGTTGACGATGCTCACCACCGGCTGTTCCGTGCCTTCGGGCAGGACGCCCGGGCAGATCCCGCCGATGATGCAACCATTCACCGAAGACGTGCTGGTAAGAATGCTGGTCCCCGGCGTGAACTGCACCAGTTCCCGCGTGTCGGCATTGGTGGCAAATGTTCCGTCGCTGCGGCGGATGCGGCCGTTGGTCACCACGTCGATTGCGGCCGTGTTGCCCTGCTGGGCATCACCGCCGCGCGAAATGCTGATCGTGCCGGCGGTGAACCCGGCACGTTCGCTCTCGGTGCCGCCATTCTGCTGCAGATACTGGTTGGTCACGGCGATGTTGATGGTGCCGGCGGCCAGGCTGCTGCCGGTCGCCGTGGTGGGCGCCAGATTCAGGGCATCATCGCGCGCCGTGCCGCTCAGGCTGCCGGCGGCCAGCGCCTCAAGCGTGGTGCTGTCTGCCACCCAGATGCGCGGCGCCGTCAACGCCAGCGTTCCGGCCGGATTGGCCGCATCGCCGCCCAGCACCACACTGCCCGTGCCGCGCACAACTTCGATGCGGCCATTGGATTGCAGGTTCAGGCGGTTGCCGCTGGCAGCCTGCGCCATGGCGACAGCGCCCGTCACCCGCAGATTGCCGCTGGCGGCCAGCGTGATGCTGCTGCTGGCAGTGCTGGCTGGCAGCACCAGCGTGTCCAGCGTCATGCCGCCGCTGTTCATCCGCACCGAAATGCTGCTGGCCCTGAGCGTGCCGAACTCGGCATTGCTCAGGCTGTAGGTGCCCTGCGCCATGCTGCCCGTGCCGCCCAGCATAGCGGCAGTTGCGGTGCTGTCCACCGTCAGCGCCACGCTGCTGGCGTTCGCTCCACCGATGGTAACGCCGTTGGCAATGGCAATGTTGGACGATCGGATCGAAACATCGTTGCTGCCCACCGAACCGCCAAGGCTGGCATTGCCAGCCACATTCACCAAAACGCTGGTGGGCGCCGAGATGGCCTGGGCAGCGAAATTGCCGGTGGCCGCCGCGAAGAAGCGCCCGGTGCTGGCCGCGCCGGTGAGGGTCACATCGCCGATCAACCGCACCGGGGTGCTGGCCAACAGCGTCGCAAACTGCGGATTACCCGCCTGATCAAAGCTGATCAGCGGCAGCATGTCGTGCGCGGCAATATAGACAAAGCCGCTGGCCGACGTGGTCAACGCTCCGCTGTTGATTCCGCCCGTATCCAGCAGCACGATGCCACCCGGCGCCATGATATTGCCGGTGGTGACGCCCAGCGTGCCCGACAAGGTGGCGCTGCCTGATACGTTGATATTGCCGGTGCGGATCACATCGGGCGACACAACGAACACGACGCCGGCCGCGCCGGCAAGTGGCCGCAGAGTGCCGGCATCAATGCCGCCGGTGGTGATGCTGCCAGCGGCATTCAGGAACACCGAATCGGCAGCCGAAAGACGGCCGGTCGCAATCAGGCCTTCGGCGTTCAGGCGGATATCATCCTCTGCCCGCACATCGCCCAGGCGGATGTTGCCGCCCTGCCCGGCCCGGCGCCGCGCCGTGAAGTTGAGCGTGCCACCAACATTCACGGTGCCGGCGCTGATATCGCCCTCGGTGCTGAGCGTCAGGCCGCCTTCGGCGCTGATGTCACCCAATGCCAGATCGGCGGTGGCCGCGATATCCAGGAAGCCCAGGCTGGTGGCGTTGACCACATCCACCCGGCTGCCGCGCACCCGCGCACCACTGATCACATCGATGCCGTCGCGGGCGCGGAACAGGCCGGCCGTGCTGGCTTCGAACAGGCCGGTCCGGATATTGCCGCCGATGATCACATCGCCGGGAACAATGCCGGTGGCGGCCGCAAACAGCGCGCTGTAATTGGGCACGCCGGCATTGAAGCTGATCAGGCTGGATTGGCCGAAATTGCCGAAGCGCGTGCGGCCGGTGGCCGGCGTGACGATCGCCGCGGTGGTGATCGTGCCGCCCGACAGCAGCACCAGATCGCGCCCGCTGGTGAGCGCGCCGCTGGCCAGATTGCCGCTGGCGACAAGGCCGATATCACCGGCCGCCTGCATCTGACCGGTCGTGACATTGGCACCCGCCACATAGGCATCACCACGCGCGCCGGCTGGCGGCTGGCTGGTCGCCACCGATATGGCACCAGTGGTGACATTGCCGCCCGCCACGAGGCTGACCCGGTCACCAACCGCAAGACTGGCGACGTCAAGGCTGCCGACCGTGGTGATGCGCAGTTCGCCGCCCACGCTGGTCGCCGCCAGACGCGCGGTGCCGGCATCAATGCCAACGCGGCCCGTTGCCGAGAAGGCGCCTGCGGTGTCGAACAGGCCGCTGGTGGCGATGCGTGCATCGCCCACCGTGGCCGAAGCCAGGCCCACCCGGCCCGTGAACGGCTGCGCCGCTGCGGCCAGCAGCGCCGCATAGTTGGGCGCGCCGCCGGCAAAATCGATCAGACTGCGCTGTGCCGCATTGCCGATGAACAGCGTGCCGGTGGCAGTCACATCGCCCAAGCTGATTGGGCCAGTGCCAAGCAAAACGGCATCACGGCCGGCAACAAGGCTGGTGGCGGTGATGTCGCTCAGACCGACAAGGCCGATATCGCTGGCGCTGGCAACGGCACCAAGCTGGAGATTGCCGTTGGCCCGGATGAAGATATCAGACGGCTGCCCACGAGCCGGCGCGACAACGCCAGCATCCAACGCACCCAGCGTGGCGGTGCCATCCGCCGTCACCTGCAACCGGCCACCCGCACTGATGCCGCCGCCGCTCACATTGCCCAGCGCCACAATTCCGGTGGCCCCGCCCGAGCGCAGGCTGCCATAGCCAATGGTTTGGCCCGATAGGCTGATGCGGCCGCTGGCCGCAGCATTGGCCAGCAGCAGGTTGCCGGTCGCGCTGAGGGCGAGATCAGCACCAACTGTCGCAACACCCAGCGCCAGATCGGTGGCGGCAAAGATGGTCAAGCTGCCCGCGCTGATCACATCGGCGATATCAACGCTGTTGCCGCCGATGGTGCCACCAATACCCAGGTTGACGCCATTGCTGGCCTGGAGCCGGCCAGCGGCGTTCACATCAAGCCGTCCGGTGGTAACGCTGCCGTTCAGCGTGACATTGCCCGCAAACACCCCAACGGCCGCTGCAAACAAATCGCCATAGCCCGGCACACCGGCCGTGAACCCGATCAGGCTGGACTGGCCAACACCACCAAAGCGCGTGCGGCCTGTGCCCGGCGTTACGATGGCGCCCGTTGTGATGGCACCACCCGACAGCAGCGCCACATCCCGCCCGCTGCTGAGCACACCACTGGTCAGTGTGCCGCTGGCCACCAGGCCGATATCGCTGGCAGCGGCAATCGTGCCCACCGCAACGTTGGTGCCCGCAACAAATATGTCGCCGCGTGCGCCGGCGATCGGATTGCTGATCGCCGCCGTGAGCCCGCCAACTGTCACCGCACCGCCAGCAATCAGGCTGAGGCGATCGGCGCTGGTGGCGCTGCTCAGGCTGAGCGCACCATCGGTGGCGATGGCAAGCTCGCCCCCGGCGCTCACGGCGCCGAGACCGGCACTGCCGGTGGCAATACCAATGCTGCCCTGCGCAGTTATCGCCTGGCCGGTGAAACGCCCGGTTGCCGCTGCAATGAAGCGGCCGGTGCTGGCCGGGCCAGTGAGCGTGATATCGCCAATCAGCCGCACCGGCGTGCTGGCCAGCAGAGCCGCGAACTGCGGATTGCCGGCCTGATCAAAGCTGATCTGCGGCAACAGATCGTGCGCGGCGATATAGATGAACCCATTGGGCGAGGTGGTGAGTGCGCCTGCCGAGACACCGCCGCTGTCCAGCAGCACAATGCCGCCGGGGGCCGTGACCGAACCGGTGGCGACACCCAATGTGCCCGAGACGATGGCGCTGCCCGCCACCACGATATCACCGGTGCGCACCAGATCCGGTGAAGTGATCATCACCGTGGCCGCAGCCCCCGCCAGTGGCTGCACCGTGCCAGCATCGATCGCGCCGGTGGTGATGGCACCATTGGCCGAAAGATTGATGGAATCGGCGGCCGACAGGCTGCCCGTGCTGATCTGGCCGGCCGCCGTGAGACGGATGTCATCATCGGCCCGCACGTCGGCCAGACTGATGTTGCCGCCCAATCCGCCCTGCTGGCCGCCACCCTGCCGCGCCGTGAGCGCCAGGGTTCCGCCAACATCGACCGCGGATATGCTGATATTGCCATCGGCGACCAGCGTCAGACCAGCCTGGGTGGTGATGTTGCCCAGTGCCAGACTGGAACCAGTGGTGATCTCCAGGAAGCCCTGGCTTGCGACACTGACGATATCGACCGTGCCGCCAACCAGGCGGGCGCCGGAAGCCACCGTGATGCCATCGCGGGCGCGCAGCACCCCTGTGGCGCTGGCGTCGAACAGACCGGTGGCAATGCTGCCATTGATGATGCTGCTGCCGGCCAGGCGGCTGTTCGCCATGGCCAGCAGGGCGGCATAATCCGGCACGCCGGCCGTGAAACCGATCTGGCTGGACTGGGCAACATCACCCAGGCGGATGCGACCGGTGCCCGGCGTGGTGAGCGCGCCGGTGGTGATGCCGCTGCCCGCCAGCAGCACCAGGTCGCGCCCGCTGGTCAGGCTGCCGGCCGACAGGCTGGCACTGGCGATGATCCCGATATCGCCTGCGCTGTTGACATTGCCCAGGCTGACATCGCTGCCCGCAACATAGGCATCGCCGCGCGCGCCGGCCTGCGGATTGGTGATCGCGACATTGATCGCACCAGCCGTGACGCTGCCGCCGGCCTCAAGGCTGATCCGGTCGCCGCTGGTGACGCTGGTGGCAGCAAGGCTGCCCAGCGTGGTGATGCGCAATTCGCCCCCGGCGCTGACGCTGCCCAGCGCCGCGCTGTCGGCCATGATGCTGGCACGGCCAAGCGCAACAAACGCACCAGACAGTTCGAACAGGCCGGCCGTGCCGATCTTGGCGGCACCAACACCCACCGCTGCAGCCGACACCCGGCCAGTGAACGGCTGTGCCGACGCGGCCAGCAGCGCCGCATAGTTGGGTGCGCCGCCGGCAAAATCGATCAGATTGCGCTGCGCCGCATTGCCGATGAACAGCGTGCCGGTGGCGCTCACCGCGCCAAGCGTAACCGCACCATTGGCCAGCACGACAGCATCACGGCCGGCCTGCAGATCACCCGCCGTGGTTCTGGCCAGGCTGACCAGACCGATGTCGCTGGCGCTGCGCACGCCTTGCACGGCAAGGCTGCCATTGGCGCGCACAAAGATATCCGTGGGGCCAGCGGCCGCCGGAGCGACAACGCCAGCATCCAGCGCGCCCAATGTCGCCGTGCCATCCGCCGTGACCTGCAACCGGCCACCCGCACTGATGCCGCCGCCGCTCACATTGCCCAGCGCCGCAACACCCGTGGCCCCGCCCGAGCGCAGGCTGCCATAGCCGATATCCTGGCCTGCAAGGCTGATGCGGCCGCTGGCGACCACATTGGTCAGCGTGATGCTGCCGGTTGGCCCGGCGTTCATTTCAATTTCTTTGGTGCCAGTGGTGGCGCTGTTCAGGTTGATGGCGCTGCTGCTGGTCACCTGCAACAGATTTGCCGTCACGGTGCCGGCCGGGCCGACGGATGGCGCGGCGTTGAAGCCCGTGACCACCGGGCCCGCCGCGCTGATCAGCAGCGTGCCGCCCACCGTGATGGCGCCGCCATCGTTCAAGGCCAGACTGTCCCGCGAGAGCATGCGGGCGTTGCCGGCGATTTCCACCCGCGAACCGGCAGTTGCCACCAGGCCGCCGCGTGGCAGCGTGTTGGTGGCGGTCGTGCCAGTGGCTTCGCTGTCCAGCGCGCCCATTTGCAACAGGCCGCCATCCTGAGCGAACAGCATCGCCCGGCCCGGCTGGCCGGTGCCGCCATTGGGTGCCAACCCATTGGCTTGCGTGGTCACCGTGCCGCCGATGGCCAATTGGCCCGCCGACGTGCCGATCCGCAGCAACCCGCCCGTGCCGGTTGCTGCCGTGCCGCCATTGCCATTGGCCACTGCCACCACATCGCCGGCAACCGTGCCGCTGGCATTGTTGACCACCAGGGCAATACTGCCGCCAAAGCCGGCGCCATTCGGGCCGGCAGGCTGACCGCCGGCCGCGCCGCCGTTGCCATTGGCCGCCAGATCGGCGCTGGCCAGGCTGAACTGGCCCGCCGTGGCCGCCAGTTGATCGGCCTGCATGCCAAGGCTGATGTCCCCGCCCTGCCCGCGCCCGCCGGCTTGGCCATTGCCGCCCGTGGCATTCGCCGTGGCCGCCAGTGCGCCGAGGGCCACCGAACCGCCATTGTCATTCGATCCCAGCCGGATGCTGGCACCAACGGCATTGCCGCCGGCAAAGTCCGTCCCGCCGTTGCCACCCTGGGCTGTGCCGATCAGCGTCACGCTCGATCCGACAGAAAGCGACAGATTGCCGGGGGCAAGGCCTGCATTGGTGAGCAGGCTGATCTGCCCATTGCCGGCAAAGCCGCCCAACCCGAACTCGCTGGCGCCGCCGATGGTGGTGACATCGATAAGGGTGTTGCCGGCAACCGCCAGAGACCCGCCCGCCACTGTAAACTCGATCCGGGCACCGCTGCCATCGCCGCCGGCACTGCCGTCGCCGCCCAGGCTTTGCGCTTGCACGGAAAGCCCGCTGCCGCCGATGCTGATCAGGCCGGCCATTTCGCCGTTGATGCGCCCGCCGGCCGCGGTGCCGCCCGCCGCATTGCTGCCGTTCCCGGCCACCACATCCAGATCAACACTGGCACCGCCGCTCAGCACGATGCGGCCATCGCCCAGCGCCCGCAGTTCGAGCAGGCTGCCCGTGGCGGTGCCGCCGGTGCCAACTGCAACGGCGTTTACCGTGCCGCCGCGCACGCCGGCGTTGATGCTGGTTTCGCCGTCCACCAACAGCGCGCCGCCCGCGCCCGCGCTGGTGGGATCGGCCTGCAAGCGGATGGTGCCGCCAGCCGCGCTGCCGCCATTGCCAGTGCCAGAGCCCAGCCAGTTGCCGCCGCCGCGCTGCGCTTCGATGCCTAGATCGCCGCGCACCCGGATGGTGCCGGTGGCGATCAGCTGCACGCCATCGCCGCTGGCCATTCCGGCACTGGCCTGGCCCTGAGCAGGGCCCCGGCCGCCTTCGCCGCCGTTGGCGTCTGCCGTGATGGACAAGGCATCAAGATCAATCCGCGATTGCGCGGCTTCGGCCGCCACCAGTACGGTGCCGGCCACCACAGCGCCGCCGTTCACCCCGGCCCCGCCGGTGGTGCTGGCAAGCAGATCGGTGTTGCCGATGATGCGCATGGTTTCACTGCCAGCCGTGCGCAACGTGATCACGCCGCCATTGGCCCGGCCGCCATTGTCAAACAGCGCCGCATCCCCGCCAACGCTATCAGCCGAACCGAGCAAGCCACCCTGCAGCGATATCGGCCCGGCCAGGCTGATCCGCCCGCCGGTCGCATCACCGCCGCCAGCGCCATCACCGCCCCGCACGCCGGCATCCAGGCTGGCAAGCCCGGTGGCCGTGACGGTGCCCAACATCTCGATCAGGCCGCCATTGGCCGCCCCACCCAGGCCGGAGGGGGCATCGCCGCCGCGCGCCGTGACAGACCAGCCAGCCGTGCCGTTGATCTGGCTGCTGCCGCTCCGGCTGTCGAGGCTGATCAGGCCGCCGCGGCCCAGGCCGCCATTGCCGCCGATGCCACCTTCTCCATTGGCCGAAATCTGCTGGCCGCCGCTTTCAAAACGGCCAAGCTGGCCGCCGGCCAGAGCATTGGCACCGGTGCCAAGCTGCACCATGCCGCCAGTGCCGCGGCCGCCGCTGCCCTGCGAAAGGCCAAGCCCGCCGGTGCCGCCAACGCCGTTGGCTGCAACCACCAATGCCGGATTGCCGGTGAGCGTGGGGGCGATCTGCACCGTGCCACCATTGGCCAACAGATCAACACTGCCGCCGATGCCAATGCCGCCACTGCCGCCGCCGCCATCGGCGCGGTCGCCATCAGCACCCGCGCCGCCAGATCCGCCGGCCTGCACATTCAGTCGGCCCAGCGACACGGACCCGCCGTTGGCTCCGCCAGCATCCAGCGCCTGCGTGCCCAGACGGAACGCGCCGGCAACACCATCGCCGCCGCTGCCGCTGCTGCCCGTATTGCGGACGCCGCCGGCTCCGCCGATCGCATCCAGCACCACCGAGACATTGCCGGTGGTGATCGAGCCCAAATTGCTGGTTGAACCCAGGATGATGCCCACGCCGCTGCCATTGCGGGTGCCATCACCATCGCCGCCGCGGCCTCCCTTGCCACCGGCACCGCCGGTGGAGGTTGCCGACAGGGCCAGTTGCCCGGTGGTGATGGTGGTGAGGGCCGTGCCCTCCTGAATCTGCACCCGCACGCTGCCGGCAAGGCCATCGCCGCCCGCGCCATCAAGTGCCGAACCGCCAGCCGCATCGGCAGCCAATTGGGCATTGCCCAGCAGGGCGAGGTCACTGTCACCCCTGGCGGTGATGCGCAATTGCCCGCCAAAGCCATCGCCGCCGCTGTTGCCATCGCCGCCTTGCCCAAACGCGGAAAGGTTGATGGGCGAGTTGATGGCCGCGCGGCCATCGATGATCAGGCTGCTGCCACCAACAGACACGATGTCGATCGTGCCGCCGCGGCCACGGCCACCGGCAAGCAGATCAGACGCGCCGCCAAAGCCGGTGGCGGCAATGGCGAAACCATCGCTGCCGCCGGTGGCGATGATCTGTACCAGGCCGCCCTGCACGGCGCTGATCTCGGCGCTGCCGCCCGTGCCATTGCCGCCAGCTGCCACAGCTCCGCCGGCGCCGCCACGCCCGTTCAACACCAGGCCATCGATACCGGCCACGCTCACGCTGCCGCCATCGGCAACAATCTCAAAACTGCCCCCGATGCCGGAACCGGCATTGCCGGCAAAAGCATCGCCGCCGGCGGCATTGGCCAAGGCATCGATGATCGTGCCGACAACCAGACGCCCGGCCGCTTCGGCGCGGAGCACCAGCGATCCGCCCTCACCATTGCCGCTCAATACATTGCCCAGGCCACCGGCAGCATTCAGGCGCAAGCCAGAAAGATTGCCCAGCGTGATGTCACCACCAAGGGCTTCAACACCAATGCCCGAGGCCGTGGCATCACCGCCAAAGGTCCCGGTACCGCCAGTCGCGGTGCCGATCATCGTGATGTCACCCACCGTGACACCGCCGGCGAAGTTGGCAGCATTGGGCTCTGTGGCGATGGCCAGGCCCATCTTGTTGCCCACTGCGTTGCCGCCGTTGCCGCGTTGCGAACCGGTGCCGGCATTGCCGCCCGCAGTGGTGATATCGAGCAACAGCCCGTTCGACTGGCCAGCGGCCACCGAAATGCCGCCGCCCGATGCCTGCAGCGTAAGCCCACCGGCAGTTGCAGAGCCACCAGCGCCGGAAACATCGCCCGCGCCGCCATCGCCACCCGTGGCGGTCAACACCACAGCCAGCGGGCCCGTCAGCAATGCCGGGCCGGAGCCCGCCACCGGGCTGGAAACGCTGAAGCCGGCAAATTGTGTCCGCGCATTGCCGCCAGCCCCAGCCGAGAGGCCGCCGTTCGAATTGCCGCCGGCGCCGCCAATGGCACTGCCATCAATGTTGATCGCGCCCGTGCTGAAAAAGCCGTTGCTGCCCGTTGCCGCGATGCGGACAATGCCGCCGAGGGCATCGCCGCCGCTGCCGCTATCGGTGCCGCCGGCGCCTCCGATTGCGCCCGTGGCCAGATCCAGATCGTTGCTGATCAACACGGTGCCCTGGCCACCTGCCAACAGGAAGTCGATCTGCCCGCCCGCGGCGGTCCCACCAAAGCTCGACAGGCCGTCCCCGGCCGTGGCCGTGGTGGCAAGCCGGGCCGTGCCCTGCAGGTCGATGCGGGCATCGCCGTCGCTTTGCACCAGAATCGCGCCGCCATCGGCATTGCCGCCGATGGAACCAATCCCGCCGGTGCCACTGGCGCGCAGCAGGATCGCGGTTTCGGTGGCGTTCAAGCCATCGGCAGCGATACGCGCACCATTGTCGCCGGCAAACACGTCGATCTGGCCGCCACGGCCGTTGCCGCCGGTGCCGTCGGCGCTGTTGCCACCGGTGCCATTGGCATAAAGGCCAATGCCGATGGGGCTGCCGTTCGCCGTCAGGGTGAGGTTGCCGCCGGTAAAGGCCAGCAACTGGGCAAAACCGCCGAAACCGTCGCCACCATTGCCGGTGCCCAGGGCAGCACCGCCCTGGCCATTGGCCTGCAGGCCGATCACGGATCGCACCGCCAGGCTGCCGCCAGCCGATGCCTCAAGGCTGAAACTGCCGCCCCGGCCGTCGCCGCCGCCACCTGGCCCGCTGGCCGAGCCGCCCACACCATTGGCCCGGCTGATCAGGATATCGCCCAGCACCAGCGTGCCACCATTGTCGGCGCGGATATTGGCATTGCCGCCACTGCCCACGCCGCCATCGCCCGTGCCATCGCTGGCGTTGCCGCCAAAGCCTTCCACACTGGCAAGCATCAGATCAACGCCGCCAATCAATTCGCCATCGCTGTCAGCCACCAGGCTCAATTGGCCACCCTGGCCAAAGCCGCCACTCACGCCGCTGCCGGCACGGCCGACGGACGAAAGCGAGATCGGCTGCTGCAGGCTGATGATGGCACTGTTGTTGGCGCGAATGGTCAGATTGCCGGCAAAGGCATCGCCGCCAAAGCCGCCCTGGCTGTTGCCGCCCGTCGCATCGGCCGAAAGGCTGGTGGCACCCAAGGTGATTGTGGAACCTGGGCCATCGGTGATCACCCCGATCGAACCACCCGAACCGCGGCCGCCATCGCCGTCAACCGATGCCTTGCCTTCGCCATTTGCAATCAGGGTCAGGCCAGCGGTGGCCTGCAAGGAACCGCCGCTGTCGGCCCGCAGATTGAGAATGCCGGCACTGCCATCGCCGCCGATCTGATTGGCGCTGCCGCCTTCACCGCTCACCGACAGTTGGGTAGCACCCAGCAGCTGAATCTGCCCGGATTCCGAAGCCAGCAGATTCATGACGCCGCCACTGCCGCGTCCACCGGTTTCGCCAAGGCCACCAAAGCCTTGCGCCGATGCCGTGAGCTGGCCAAGCGTCAGCACACCGGCTTCGGCCAAAAGCTGGACCGTGCCGGCGGCGCCGCGCCCGCCGAGTTCGATGGTGGCACTCTGGAGCCCGCCACCATTGCCGCTGGCATCAAGTTGGATGCTGCCAGCGATGGTGATGCGACCGCTGTCCGTATCGGCGGGGCGCGATTGTTGCCGCTGCACCACCAGTTGCACGCTGCCGCCGGTGCCAAGACCGCCATTGGCACCAATTCCGCCACTGCCAGTCGCGTTGCCAATCAGGCTGGCCAGCGTGATCTGGCCGGGGGTGCCATTGGCGCTGTTGGGCCGACTGCGCACCAGCACGCTGCCGGCCTGGCCGACACCACCGTCGGCCACGGCGTTGGAGGAGTTGGAGCCGCCATTGCCACCGCGCGCGCTGGCGTTGATCACCACCGCCGCTGCGGCAAACAGGCCACCATCGCTGGCCAGCGTGACCGAACCAGCCTCGGCACGGCCGCCCACACCGGGGGTGCTGGCGGCAACACCGCCATTGCCACCCTCGGCATTGGCGCTGATACCGATGCTGCCAAAGCTCATGCTGCCCTGGCCACTGCCGGCCGCACTGATCAGGCCCAGATCGATGGCACCACCAAGGGCATTGCCGCCGGCCCCGGCCGCACTGGCCCCGCCAGCCCCATTGCCGGCCAGAAGATTGGCATTGATGCTGAGATTGCCGCTGGTGAGCGTTGCCGTGGATGCGCTGCCCAGGAATTCGATGGTACCGCCCGTGGCGTTGCCGCCGGCAGCGCCGGTCGGGCCCTGGCTGAGATTGCTGGACGAGCCGCCCGTTGCCTGTGCCAGCACCGCAATGGAGCCGGCCGAAACCGATCCTGGCAGGGTTTGTCCGCCGGTGTTGATCGCCAGACGAGCCGTGCCGGCCGTGCCATTGCCACCAGCGCCGGCGAGTCCATTACCGGCAAGGCCGGTCACGTCAAAAGAGAGCTGACCGGTGATCGCCGCTGTGCCGGCGGCCACCAACAGTTCGATCGTTCCGCCGGTGGCATTGCCACCGATGGCGCTGTCCAGTCCGGTGCCGCTGGCAAACAGATCCAGCTCGCCGCCCACGCTGAAGCTGCCACCATTGTTGGTGATGCGTGCCGTGCCGCCCAAGGCGTTGCCGCCCTCGGCTGTGGCCCCGGCAAAGATATAGGTGTCGCCGCTGGTGAAGCTGGTGCCGCTGCTCAGCGTGATGGCGGCGGTGCCGGCCGTGGCACCGCTGCCGCTCGCATCCACATACAGTTCCAGGCCGGCCATGCTCAGACTGGTGCCGGAACCGGCAAGAGTGAGTTGGGTGTTGCCGCCGGTGCCAACGCCATCGGAGGAACCGACCCCGCCGAAGGCCGTCGTGCCGAGCGAGGCAAAACCGCTGATCTCCATCTGGCTGCCACCAGACAGGCTGACCAGAACCGTGCCGCCGGTGCCGTTGCTGCCCGCAAGGCTGCCGCCCTCGCCGCCATAGCCGCCCGCATTGACGTTGAGCAGGCCCGAGGTGATCTGCCCGCCGGTCTGGATCAGTTCGGCCGTGCCGCCGGTGGCCGGGCCGCCACGGCCCACCACCTGAGCGGTTGCGCTGAGCTGCACGATGGTGACGGCAGAGATGGTGCCAGCCGATTGAAGTCGTGCGGTGCCGCCAAAGATGGTGCCCCCGGGCGTTATGTTGCCGTTCTCAAATGCCACGGCGCTGACATCGAGGTTCAGGAAATTGCCAACCGTGGCGGTGGCGCCGCTGGCCACCAACAGCTCGGCAGTGCCACCGCCGGTTTGATTGGTGCCGGCCGCCAGACCACGCGTGCCGGCATTGACGCCGAGCGTGCCGCTGACATCGAGCGTGCCTGCATTGAGCGTGGCGCGCGCGAGGCCGCCGCGGGCGGCACCGTTGAAGCCCCAGGCAGCGAGATCAAGAATGCCCCCGACGCTGAGTGTGCCGCCATTGGTGGTCAGGCCAACTGTGCCGCCCAGGCCGGCGCCCTGAAGATGGGTCGTGCTGGTGGTGCCGCCGATGCCCTGGGCCCCGGCAGTGAGGCCACTGGTGATGGAGAACAGATTCTGGTTGGCAATGCTGACCGTGCCGCCAGTGCCGATGCCGCCCGCCTGTGTGGTGCTGGCGCCGCCCTGGCCATCGGCATCCAACCGCATTTCGGCGTTGGCTGGGCTGATGATCGACAAACTGCCGGACGCGCCGGTGCTTTCCAGGATGATGGTGCCGCCGGTGCCGGTGCCGCCCGCGCCGCCGCTGGCAGTGCCGCCAATCGCCTCGGTCAGCATCGAGGGGCTGACGGTGCCCGTGTTGATGGTGGCGCTGCCAGCCACCGAAAGCCTGGCCGTGCCGCCCTGGGCCGCCCCACCAGTGAGGCCATTGCCGCCGGACGCCGTTGCCGTGAGGATGAACTGGTTGTTGATGGTGGCCGTGCCGCCAGCCGCCACCAGCAACGATGATTGGCCGCCGGTGGCGGAACCGCCCACCGTGCTGCCGCTACCGCCCGAAGCATTGGCGTTCAGGCTGGTAGGACCATTGATCGTGGCGATGGCACCACCCATGGCAGAAAGGATGGCGGTACCGCCCGTGGCGCTGCCGCCAGCGCCGCCAAGGCCGTTGCCAGCCGTGGCTTTCGCATCGAGCAGGGTTTCGCTTGCAACCGTCATCTGACCAGCGGCGATCAACACGCGGGCGTTGCCGCCCGTGGCAGCCCCACCTGTGCTGCCATTCTGGCCAGTCGCGCTGGCCAAAAGATTGAGATTGCCGCCGACGGTGAACATGCCGCCGCTGTTGTCAATCTGCGCTGTCCCGCCGATGGCGTTGCCGCCATTGGTGCTCAGGCCGCCGCGGGCAAACAACTGCACATTCTGCGCCGACGTGATGCTGCCGCCAAAGCCGCCAGCATCGGGCGTGAAGCGGATTTCGGCCAGGCCACCGGTCGCGGGGTTGCCAAAGCCTTCGGCTTCCATGTCCAATCGGCCGACGGACAGCGTGCTGCCCTGTCCGGTGGAATTCAGGCGCGCAATTCCACCGGTGCCAACGCCGCGCACGGCACCCATGCCGCCGCTGCCGCTGCCATAGAGGAACAGCCTGTCGCTGACGGTGACCTGGGCACCGCCGGCCAGGCTGAAAACCGCCTCGCCACCTTTGCCAAGACCGCCCGTGCCCGTGGCATTGTC
>JAIXQY010000230.1 GCA_027485485.1 Sphingomonadales bacterium
CCGGCTCGGGCCTCCATATCGGCATTATCGACGAACCGGCGTATTTTGATGGCCGGATCGCCAAGCCGGTCCAACGGGCCCCAATAGCTTCAATCGATCCTCTGCGCTGCATCTGGCGTGCGCACCCTCTTGTCATGCCGCGCCAACTGGCATAGCGTATATTGTATACAGTTTACGCTTTGGGGGGCAGGATGATCGATCGCAGGGAAATGTTGGCCGGTGCAACTCTGGCCGGGGCCTTGGCGGCCAGTGGCGCACAGGCGCAGGTGCTGGGGGCCAGCAAGGCCCCGCCCGTCGATCCGGTGACGCTGGTGGACACCGCCCAGGGCCGGGTGCGCGGCTATCGCGATGGCGATGTGCGCATTTTCAAGGGCATCCCCTATGCTGCCGAAACCGGCGGTGCGGCGCGATTCCTGCCGCCCGGCCCGGCGCCGAAATGGGCCGGCACCCGCAGTTGCATGAACTGGGGCCCAACCTGCCCGCAGCAGGCGCGCACCGGCTGGAGCAATGACGAGGAAGCCTGGCTGTTCCATTGGGATGATGGGTTCACCGGGGAGGATTGTCTGCGGCTCAACATCTGGGGCCGCACCGATGCCGCCAAGGCGCCGGTGATGGTGTGGATCCATGGCGGCGGTTACACGGCGGGATCATCGCAGGAACTGGCCGGTTATGATGGCACGCGCATGGCCGCCAACCAGGGCGTGATCTTCGTTTCGGTCAACCACCGGCTGGGGCCGTTGGGTTATATGGATCTGTCGGAGATTGGCGGCGCGGCCTATGCCCAATCTGGCAATGCAGGCGTGCTCGATCTGGTGGCGGCATTGAAGTGGGTGCAGGCCAATATCGCGGCCTTTGGCGGTGATCCCGGCAATGTCACCATCTTTGGCCAATCGGGCGGCGGCTCCAAGGTTTCCACCCTGATGGGCATGCCCGCGGCCAAGGGCCTGTTTCACAAGGCGATGATCCATAGCGGCGCCTCGCTGCTGGGCAATGATTCGGATCGCGCCCGCGCCTTCACCCGGGAGGTGCTGACCGAACTGGGCATCGGCCGCGAGCTGTTCCGCCTCCAGGCCATTCCCACCGCCGCCCTGATCGATGCCGGGCAGAAGGTGGCGCGCCGGCTTTCGGCCGGCCAGCCGACCAATCTCACCATCGGTGGCCCACGCCGCCGCGCGCCGGGCTGGTCCCCGGTGGTGGATGGCGTGACCATCCCCGAAGTGCCGTTCCTGGAGCGGGCGCCGGCGGTTTCGGCCACTGTGCCGTTGGTGGTGGGCAGCGTGCGCGATGAAAGCGGCGGCGCCCTGCCGGAATTGGACGAGGCCGAACTGTTGAAGCGCATGGCCAATGTGCCCGCCGCCAGCCGCGGCGAAGCGCTGGCCACGTTCCGCGCCGCCTTCCCCGGCCTGCCGCCGGGCCATCTGTCGCGGGTGATGGCGGCAATGGCCGGGCGCAACAATTCGGTGCATTTTGCCAATCTGAAATCCGCGCAGGGCACCCCGGCCTGGACCTGGTATATGACCTATGCCTGCCCCACGCTGGAAGGGCGCTGGGGCAGTTTCCACTGCATCGATATCCCCTTTGCGACTGACAATGTGGAACGTTGGGCCACCGCCACCGGCAACACGCCCGGCGCGCAGGCGCTGGGCCGGGCGATGAGCAGCGCCTGGGCGGCCTTTGCCCGCACCGGCAATCCATCGATCAAGGGTCTGGCCTGGGCGCCGCACGACGCGCGGGTGCCCACAATGGTTTATGACAATGTTTCCAAGGTGATACTGGATCCGGCTGGCGCTGCGCGCCGTGCCGTGATGACGGCGTGAACGGGGCCTCCTTGCCCGATCATGCCTGAACCCACCGGCAGGCACCGTTCCCCAGACGGTGTCTGCGGCCGGCGCGCCACCCTTCCCCTGGGTGGCGCGCCGGATTTTCCGTTCAGAAATGCCCGCTGGCCACCAGCCGCAGCCGCAGCGGCGGGTTGGGGAAGCCCGCGGCCTCCTGCCAATCGCCATCCAGCAGATTGTCGGCCGCCAGCCGCAGCTGCAGCGCCTCGCTGGCCTGCCAGCGCGCATCGGCAGCCAGCGCGACATAGGGGCTAAGCCGCTGCCGCCCGGTGGGGACCGATTCATCGTCGCGGGCCCCGACATGGCCGGCGTTGACCCCCAGGGACAGGCGCGGCGCGGCCTGCCAGCGCAGCGCCGCATTGGCGCGCCAGCGCGGCCGCAGCAGCAGGCCGGGGCCGCCGGCGGTGTCGCGCGGCCAGATGTGCTGGGCCGCCAGATCAAGGCTGACCGGGCCCCAGTTCCGGGCGATGCTGGCCGAGACGCCATCCACCGCAACCCGGCCGCGGTTGACCAGGGCCGGCGCGGGTTGGAACACAAAATCAATGAGATCGCGGTAGCGGGAGACGAAACCGCCCACGGAAAGCCGCGTGTCGCCGCGCTGCCAGACCAGCCTGGCATCGGCGCGTTGGCCCGATTCGGGACGCAAGCCCGGGTTGCCGACCAGCGGGTTGGCCAGTGCATAGAAGCTGGCGGCCTTGAAGCTGCTGCCGGCCGAGCCCTCCACCTGCCAGCCACCGCCCAGAGCGGCGCCGGCGGCCAGCCGGCCTGACAGGCGGGCGGGCAGGGTGCCGATGCGATCCACCCGCAGGGCGGCGCTGGCGTTGATGCTGCCGGCCTTGTGCGCCAGTTCTGCAAAGCCGGCCCACGCATTGCGGGTGAGGCGATAGCTTGCGGGCAATGCGAAAAAACCGAAGTCCAGCAAGCCCTTGGCGCTGCCCTGTTCGGCGCTGCCTTCGATGCCGGCAGCGAGGCTGGTGGCGCCGGATGCCCAGGTCAGGCTGGCCTGGCCCAGAAAGCGGTCATAGCGGGTGGCGTCCGTGCTGGCGGGCAGGCCCTGGGGGTTGTTGGCGCTGCCGGCGACGCCGGGGCTTGCGATGGCTTCGTCCCGGCCCAGCCAACTGGCATTCAGATCGAGGCGCAGGCCGTCGCCAAGCCCCTGCCGGGTGCGGATGGCGGCGAGATATTCGCGGGCGCGGCGGGTTTCGGCGGTGCGGCGCACCGCGGCCAGGGCACCGCCGCTGGCATCGGGAAATCCTTTGGAATCAACGTCGTTGAAGCGGAACAATAGCCGGTCACCGCCATCGTGGAGCAGCCGCAGCACGGCGGTGCGGGCGACGAAGCCGGTGAGCGGGGTGGGGCTGCCGTCGTCCTCAACCTGGCCCGTCAGGCTGGCACCCCAGCCGGCGCCCAACGGCCCTGACAGGCCGGCGGCAAGGCCGTGGCCTGTGGGGTTGATGAGGCCATGGGCTTGAAAATCAACGCGAAAAACGGCGGCCGGCGCAGCTGGTTCCAGCGCGATCACGCCGGCCAGGGCCCCCGAACCATGCACGGCCGACAGGCTGGCGGGCAATATGTTGATACGGCCGAGGCCGAAGCCGTTGATTTCAGACAGATTCACCGCCCCGCCTCGGCTGCTGCTGGCGTTGTTCAATAGCACGCCATCGAACAGCACCAGGGTGAAATTGGGATCGGCTCCATCGAGCGTGGCAGCAGCAAAGCCGCTGCGGCCGCCGGGCTGGGCGATGAACAGCGCCGGCTGCGTGGCCAGTGCGGCGGTCACGCTGCCCGTGGCCAAAATGGCATCATTGCTGACAATCTGTGGCCGGTCGGTGGCCGCAAGTCGCGAAGCGGTGACCGTCAATGGCGGGGCGGTGGGCACAACGGCGGCCGCGGTGACAGCAAACAGGGCAAACATCACGTCAGGTCATCCGTTTTGGAGAATCAGCGCGCGCGCAGCAGCGGCCAGGCGGCATGCGCCAGCGCCGGCACCAGCAGCGCGGCGAGCAGCGCCGGCAGCGCCTGCCCGGTGCTGGCCGCCGCCCCCGCCCCGGCCCAGACCAGCGCCAGCGCGGCATTGGC
>JAIXQY010000152.1 GCA_027485485.1 Sphingomonadales bacterium
TTTGATGGCAGCATCGATGATTATGAGGCGCTGATCCTCTCCAAATCCAATGACAATCCGCCGGCCGCCGCGCCCACGCCCAAGGTGCAGCGCATCGATCCCAAGGAAGCCCGCCGCCAGGCCGCCGCCCGCCGCGAAGCCGCGCAGCCGTTGCGCAAGGTGATGCTGGCCGCCGAAGCCAAGCTGGCCCGCCTCACCGCCGAACGTGAAGCGGTGGAGGATCAGATGACCCAGGCCCCGGCGGATATCACCGCCCTGATGCTGCGGCGCGGCGCCCTGGATGCCGAGATCAGCGCCGCCGAGGAACAATGGATGGCCGCCAGCGAAGCCTATGACACGGCGGTGGCGGGGTAATCCGGCTTACCGGGTCACCGCGATCAGAGCTTGTACATCCGCCTGGTGTTCTCGTTGGCGCCGTCGAGCCGGCCAAAGCGGCCCACCTTGATGTCGCTGCGCACCACCCGGGCCGGGTTGCCGGCGACGATCGACCGGGCCGGCACATCGTGGAACACCACGGCGCCGGCCGCCACGATCACCTCGTCCGCCAGCGTCACCCCCGGCATGATCATGCTGCCGCCGCCAATGAAGCAGCGCTGCCCGATGCGGATCGGCCTGACGGTGCCGGTGGCGAGATCGCGGGCATCAAGCAGCGTCTTGAACGCCACCAGCGTATCGGCCCCCACGCTGATGCCGCCGGGCTGGCCACCGATGAAGCGGCTGGACAGCGAGATGCTGGCCGATGGATCGATGCTGATGCCCATGCGCCATTCCAGCCAGCGCCGCCGCAGGCCGGTGAGGAACAGCCGCAAGGGCCGCAGCTGGTTCAGGGATGCGATTGCCACGGCGCAGCGATACCGTGCAATCAGCCGGCTTGTAAATCGCCGCCGGGCGTGAAAAAGCAGCCGCCAGGGGAGCAGCATGGCACGTTCGAAAAGTTTCAGGCAGATCCTGCAGTTTCTGGTGCTCAAGCATGTCTGGAAGATGGATGTGCACCACAGCGCCTGGATTGCGCCAACTGCCCTCATCGATCGCACCTGGCCCAAGGGCATCCACATCGCCGCCAACACGATGATCGGGGAGGAAGCCGTGGTGCTGACCCATGATCTCACCCGCGGCATCTATCTCGATACGCGCATCGGCGCCGGCACGCTGGTTGGCGCGCGCGCCATCATCCTGCCGGGCATCACGGTGGGGGCCGATTGCGTGATCCAGCCCGGTGCGCTGGTCAACCGCGATGTGCCCGATGGCCATATCGCCGAAGGCAACCCGGCGGTAACGCGGCCGCGCTGAGCCAGATCAGGCGTCGATGGCGTCGGCCTCGATCGAGGTGGCGTGGCTCTGGATGAACTGGAAGCGATGCTCCGGGTTGCGACCCATCAGCCGCTCCACCAGATCGGCCACATCGGCGCGGGCGTCGGCGCTGTCAGGCAATTTCACCCGGATGAGGCAGCGGCTGCCCTTGTCCATGGTGGTTTCCTTCAACTGTGACGGGTTCATCTCGCCCAGGCCCTTGAAGCGGCTGACCTCAACCTTGGTGCGGCCGGCAAACACCGATTTCATCAGGTCCAGCCGGTGGGCATCATCGCGGGCATAGGCCACGGTGCCGCCTGCAGCGAGGCGATAGAGCGGCGGCTGGGCCAGATACAGCCGGCCATCGCGCACCAGGCCGGGCATTTCGCGGAAGAAAAAGGTCATCAGCAGGGTGGCGATATGGGCACCGTCCACATCGGCATCGGTCATGATGATGATGCGTTCGTAACGCAGATGTTCGGGATTATACTTGTCGCGCGTGCCGCAGCCCAGCGCCTGGCCCAGATCGGCGATTTCGCTGTTGGCGCCGATCTTGGCAGTGTTGGCGCTGGCAACGTTCAATATCTTGCCGCGGATGGGCAGGATGGCCTGGGTGTTGCGATCCCGCGCCTGCTTGGCGCTGCCACCGGCCGAATCGCCCTCCACGATGAACAATTCGGTGCCCACGGCGTCATCGCGGGCACAATCGGTCAGCTTGCCGGGCAGGCGCAGCGATGATTTGCTCGTCGCCGTCTTGCGCTTGACCTGGGCCTCCTGCCGGCGGCGCAGCCGGTCTTCCATCCGTTCCACCACAAAGGCCAGCAGCGCCTTGCCGCGCTCGCCATTCGCCGTCAGCCAGTGATCGAAATGATCCTTGATGGCATTTTCCACCAGCCGGGTCGCCTCCGGGCTGGTCAGCCGGTCCTTGGTCTGGCTCTGGAACTGGGGATCGCGGATGAACAGCGACAGCATCATCTCGGCGCCGGAAAACACATCCTCGCCGGCCAGTTCGCCGGCCTTCTTGTTGCCGCTCATCGTGGCGAAGCTCTTCAGCCCGCGCGTCAACGCCAGCCGCAGCCCGGCCTCGTGGGTGCCGCCATCCGGCGTCGGGATGGTGTTGCAATAATAGCTGGCGGAGCCTTCGCCCCATTGCGGCCAGGCGCAGGCCCATTCCACCGCGCCCATCGGCCGGCCATCGGGCGCGGCGGCCAGATCGGCCCGGCCGGCAAACAGATCGGGCACCACCAGCGGGCGGTCTTCCAGCCGCTCCTTCAGATGATCGGCCAGCCCGCCGGGGAAGGTGAACACCGCGGTTTCCGGCACATCAGCGCTGGCCAGTTCCGGCGCACAGCGCCAGCGGATCTCGACGCCGCCAAACAGATAGGCCTTTGATCGGGCGAGCTTGTAGAGCCGGGCCGGGCGGAAGGTCGCTTCGGCCCCGAAAATCTCCGCATCCGGGTGAAAGCGCACCGTGGTGCCGCGCCGGTTGGACACCGCGCCCAGGCTTTCGATCGGCCCCAGCGGCACCCCGCGTGAAAAACGCTGGCGATACAGTTCACGGTTGCGGGCGACTTCCACCACGGTTTCATCCGACAGCGCGTTGACCACGCTGATCCCCACCCCGTGCAGGCCGCCTGACGTGGCATAGGCCTTGCCACTGAACTTGCCGCCTGAATGCAGCATGGTCAGGATCACCTCCAGCGCCGACTTGTCGGGAAAGCGCGGGTGGGGATCGATGGGAATGCCGCGGCCATTGTCGCTGATGGTCAGGCTGCCGTCGCCATCCAGCGTCACCTCGATGCGGTTGGCATGGCCGGCCACGGCTTCGTCCATGGCGTTGTCGAGCACTTCGGCGGCCAGGTGGTGCAGGGCGCGCTCGTCGGTGCCGCCGATATACATGCCGGGCCGGCGCCGCACCGGTTCCAGCCCCTCCAGCACCTCGATATGGCTGGCATCATAATCGGTCGAACTTTGCGTGGCAGCGAACAGGTCTGACATGCCCACTCTATAGGACGCCGCCACCGCCACCGCCAGCGGCTTGCGGCCGCGCCAAAATCGCGGCGTACGCAAAAATTTTAACCGTCTACGCATTTTCGCGCATTGTTCCGTAACGTTGTGCGGTGCAAAAGGGTCATGCCGATATGGCGATCCTCCCCAAGGATTTACTTGGCCCGGAACTCAGGTTCCGGGCCTTTTTTTTCGAATTCTCAAGTGGTTGAATTGAGTTTTCCGGGCCGGCCGAGTCGGGCGGCGCACCGCGAAAATTCTGCTGCAGCGCAGCATGCTCCCACTGATTCAGGGGCGATTCCGGCTGCGACCAATGTCGTTCGGCAATCGGGCTGGCAGATCGTCCAGCGCCGAAGCGCTCATCAGCGGTGCATACATCAGCGTCCCTGGCTCCGAAGAGCGCGGAAAGCCCAACATCAATTCGGCATAGCCGCGCAGTGCCATCGTCAAAAGCCTGCGTTCGATCCGTTCCGGATCAAACCAGGTCGTTTCATCAATCAGACGATAGGCCGACATCACCAGCACGGCCGGTGGCGTTGCCGTTCCTGCCGTGCCCCCTATCGCCAGAGAGAATAGATAACGGGTTGGAAAGGCGCGATTGTTGATGTCCTTGTGGGTCAACACCAGCATCAGCGCCGCCGGTGTGCGCGCCAGCAGGCGCTGGTAATCGGCTTCCAGGCGCGGTGCGATATCGGCAACATCGGCCTGGCCGGAAACCTCGGTCAAAAAAGGCGGCTGGGCGTCGGAGTCGACCAGAACCGGACGTCCGATCTCCGCTGCCAGCCGCCGCGCCAGCCGCTTGGCCAGCTCCAGATTGAAATCCGGTTCCACAATCAGGACGACGGCTGGAGGGCCCGTCACAGACACGCCCTTCACCGCCGCAAGTTGGTCCACCATGCGCGAGTCGGCATGTGATACCGGTCGCCACTCGGCTGGCAAATACCGCAGCAGCGGCCCGGCATTTGCCAGGGTTGTCGCCGTGTTGACGACGATCAGAAACCCGACAGCGAGGACCAATGCCGCGCGGTTCCAGGTCAATAATCTCGGGCGCGTCGGCTCTGCTTGCGCAGGCTCATCCTCCTCCACGACCACAAGGCCGCGGGCGTAGCGCTCACCCTGCTCGCCGAACAATTGTGCTTGCAGCAACTCTGTCAGGCTGAGGATCGTTTCGGCGGCAGCATCATCAAGATACGGGCCAATGATCTCCCCTTCGGTCAATGTGAGCGTCAACGCCGGGCGCGTGAGCGAGCGCACCACAACCACCGCATCATCGTCCTGATGCAGGTGCAAATCAGGCATTGCGTCAACGGCAGCATGCAATTGCTCGACGGTGATCGCTGAAGGCGGATCCATGCCAAGGCGGCTGATTTTCAGATCATAGGGCATCGCCAAGGCCAAAACTGATTGCAAAACAGCCGGCAACCAGATGGCTGCCTGCCGGAGATGTTAACCGATCAGGCGCTGCAGTGCATATCATAATCCACCAGCGCCTGGATCATCTCCTAATGCCTGGATGAACATGATCCGCCATGTCCTGAAGGCCCGCCATCATCGGTGCGAATGCTGCCACGCGCGCTCCCTCTGCAAGGCAGGCCTTGCCGACTGACACGCCCTGCGGCCGCTGCGGGCCAGCACTGGCATTTGAAATTGAAAGCGACAGCCTCTGCGCACCGTCAAACACATGTTTTTGCTTGGATAAGAGCGCTGCATCCGGCTGCGGCGCTTTCCATGCGTGGCTGTGACTGGTTCCTGCCATGGTTGGCAAGAGCAGCCTGGCGTAACAAAACGATTGTTTGAGCGCGATTTATGCCCGCGCTGCCGGGGCAGCCGCGGGTCATCATGCTGAACAGTTCTGAAATTCAGATTGCGTCGCTGTCCCGCTCACCGGTGCGGATCCGCACGGCGATTTCAATGGGAGACACAAA
>JAIXQY010000091.1 GCA_027485485.1 Sphingomonadales bacterium
CGGGCAATATCCTGTATCAGTTGACCGATGATGGCACGTTGACAGCCTATCGCTGAGGCCGCTGCGCTGGTAAGGCCGGCGCGATGACGATGCAAAATGTGCTTGATATCTCGCCCGATGCGCCCCGCGTGGCCATCGTGGGCCGCCCCAATGTGGGCAAATCCACGCTGTTCAACCGGTTGGTGGGCAAGCGGCTGGCGCTGGTTGACGATCAACCCGGCGTGACCCGCGACCGCCGTGAAGGCAAGGCCAGCCTGTTCGATCTGGACTTTGTTGCGGTGGACACCGCCGGCTTTGAAGACGGCAGCGACGAAAGCCTGTCCGGCCGCATGCGCGCCCAGACCGAAGCGGCGGTGGCCTATGCCACGGTGGCGCTGCTGGTCTATGATGCCCGCGCCGGGATCACGCCGCTGGATGAACATTTCGCGGGCTGGCTGCGGCGGCGCGGCGTGCCGCTGGTGCTGGTGGCCAACAAGGCTGAAGGCATGCAGGCCGAAGCCGGCCTGAACGAAGGCCATGCCCTGGGCCTGGGCGAACCCATTGGCCTGTCGGCCGAACATGGCCTGGGCCTGGCCGATCTCTATCAGGCGCTGGCGCCCTATCTGCAATTGCCCGAACCCGCCGAGGATGATGACGAAGCCGAGGCAGCCGACGGCGAAGACGACGCCGCGCCGGAACCGCCGCCGGGGCCGTTGAAGATCGCCATCGTTGGCCGCCCCAATGCCGGAAAATCCACCCTGATCAACCGCTTGCTGGGCGAACAGCGGCTGGTGACCGGGCCCGAAGCCGGCATCACCCGCGATTCCATCGCCATTGATTGGGATTATGATGGCAAGCCGGTGCGGCTGGTCGATACCGCCGGTCTGCGCAAGCGCGCGCGGGTGACGGAGAAACTGGAACGGCTCTCCGTCGCCGATACCAAGCTGGCGGTGGATTTTGCCGAAGTGGTGATCCTGCTGCTCGATGCGACGCAGGGGCTGGAATCGCAGGATCTGCGCATTGCCGACATGGTGCTGTCCGAAGGCCGCGCCCTGATCATCGCGCTCAACAAATGGGATGTGGCGCTGGATCAGAGCAAGCTGTTCCAGGGCGTGCGCAAGGCGCTGGATGATGGGCTGTCGCAGATCAAGGGCGTGCCGTTGCTCACCTGTTCGGGTGCCACGGGCCGCGGGCTCGACACGCTGATGCAGGTGGCGTTCGAAACCCGGACGCGCTGGTCGCGGCGGGTGCCGACGTCGGCGCTCAACCGCTGGTTCGAAGCCGCCGTCACCCGCAACCCGCCGCCGGCGCCGGGCGGGCTGCGCATCAAGCTGCGCTATGCCACCCAGGTCGCGGCGCGGCCGCCCACCTTCGTGGTGTTCGGCAACCGCACCGATTCGCTGCCGGCCAGCTATACCCGCTATCTCACCAACAGCCTGGCCGCCGATCTGGATTTTGGTGGCCTGCCGATCCGCCTGAGCTTCCGCGGCGGGCGCAATCCCTACAAGAAGGATTGACGCGCTGCGGCCGGGTCATTCGAGGGGGCACCATGGGCGAATTGATCCTCTATGATTATTGGCGCTCCAGCGCGGCGTGGCGGGTGCGGCTGGCGCTGGCGGCCAAGGGGCTAGCCGCCAGCCACGTGCCGATCAGCCTGATTGCTGCCGAACAGCGCAGCCCGGATCATCTGGCGCGCAACCCGCAGGGGCTGGTGCCGGTGCTGGCCGATGGAACGTTGTTGCTGTCGCAAAGCCTGGCGATCATCGAATATCTTGAGGAAACCCACCCCGACCCGCCGTTGCTGCCGGCTGATCCGGCTGGCCGGGCGCTGGTGCGCAGCGCCGCGCTGATCATTGCGGCCGATGTGCATCCGCTCGGCAATCTGCGCGTGTTGCGCTGGTTGCGCGAGGAGCTGGGGCAGGACGAGGCGGCGGTGACCGCCTGGCTGCACCAGTGGATGGGCACTGGCCTTGCCGCGTTGGAGGCGTTTGCAACCAGCCATGGGGGCCGATACGTATATGGGGACAGGCTGAGCCTGGCCGATCTGTGCCTGGTGCCACAGCTGTACAACGCCCGGCGCTTCGGTCTGCCGATCGCCGATCTGCCGCGCCTGCTGGCTGCAGAAGCGGCCGTTTTTGCCCTGCCGTGGGCGGCCGGCACGCGCCCGGTTGAACCGGAAAGTGTAAAATAAACAACGGTTATGGATGCGACTGCCGCCGCGTTTCCTGTTGCTTTTTGGATTCTGCCGACTAAAGTCCGCCCGATCTATCCTTACGTCAAATTCCGGGGGTTCCATGTCCATCGAAACCAACAACGTTGCGGGCCTGTTCGCTGTTGAAAGCAAGCAGACTGCACGCGTTGCCAGCCGGCGAATCGGCTTCACGCTCGCCGCCGCGATGCTGGCCGGCACGTCGTTGGCTCCGGCCGCGGCGCAGGTGTTTGACGTGAACGGCATTTCCGTCACCACGGCGGACTTCGCGGCGCTGCCGGGTGGTCTTCCCATTCAGATCCTGAACAATGCCGTAACGACCGGCACGCTGCGGGTGAACGCGACGGGCAATCTGGCCTTTGGCGGCGATCTCACCAACGGCACCGGCGTTCTGGCGCTCACCAAGATTGGCGCGGGCACCCTCACCCTGTCAGGCAACAACAGCTTCACCGGCAACACCACGGTTTCGGTCGGCACGCTGCAGGCCGGTTCGCTCACGGCCCTGTCGGCTGCGTCGCGGCTGAACATCGCTGTTGGCGGCACGGTTGACCTGAATGGCTTCAACAACAGCGTCAACGGTCTGAACGGCACCGGCACGGTGACCAATCTGGCCGGCGGCGCGCCGGCGGTGCTGCGTCTGGCCAACACCATCTCGTCCACCTTCGGCGGCACGATCACCGGCAATGTTGGCCTGTTGATGGACAGCGGCGCCGGCATCCTCCAGACGCTGGCACAGAACAACAGCTTCACCGGTGGTGTCGAGCTGCGGTCCGGCACGCTGCGGCTTGGCGCCGATCAGGCTTTGAGCGGTGCGGCTGTTTCGGTGACCGGCAATGCCGTGCTGAGCGCGTTGGCCGCCGGTGCTTCGATCACCAACGCCATTGACGTTGCGGCTGGCAACAGCCTGGGCCTGACCGCGGCCAGCGGTGGCACCCTGACTCTGGGCGGCGTTATCAGCGGTGACGGCGGCATCAACAAGATCACGTCGGGCACGGTGCGCCTGAATGCGGCCAACAGCTTCGCTGGTGTGACCGTGCTGAATGGTGGCCGCGTTGAAGTGGGCAATGCCGCGGCGTTCAGCACCGGCGAAGTGCAGGTTGCGGGCACGACCACGCTGGCGCTGGCCGATCCGGCGCTCAGCCTTGCGGTGGCCAACAATTTCAACAACACGGCTGCGCTCACCGTGGCGGCACCGAACGCCGGCAGCACCTTCACCTTGTCTGGCAACATCAGCACGACGGCGGATCTGAGCGTTGACGCTGGCGCTGGCCGCGTGGAACTCACCGGTGCCAACCAGTTCAACAACGCCAATGTGCGCGTGCGCGCCGGCATATTGGCCGTGGATGGTGCTGATGCCTTGACTGGCGCTGCGTCCGTGCGTCTGGCCAATGGTGCCGCGTTGGAAATCACCACGGCCTCGACCATCGGCAACAAGATTCTGGCCCTCGGCGGTGCCGGGGCGGTGGTTGGTGACATCATCAACGATGTTGATGTCACCCTGTCCGGCCGTCTTCATGATGGGGCCGGCGCTGACACGCTGGGTCTGCGCAAGCTGGGCACGGGCACGCTTACACTGTCCAATGCTGCGGTTACTGCCTCGACGCGCAGCCAGCTCGGCGGCGACCTTGCCGTGCAGGCCGGTACGGTTGATGTGACGGGCCGATTGTTCGGCGATGTCAGCGTGGCTGCAGGCGGCAATCTTGATGTCACGGGCGGTGTCACGGGCAATGTGTCCGTGGCTGGCACCGGCGAAATCGGTGCTGTTGGCGCCCTGATCGGCAATGTGACCGTCAATGACACCGGCCGGTTCACCAACACCGGCGCCTTGACGGGCAATGTGACGGTCAACGCGCTGGGCGGATTCGGCAATACGGCGACTGGCACGACCGCCGGCAATGTGACGGTGACGGCAGGCGGCACCGCTGGCGGCGCCGGCACCATTACCGGCAATTTGAGCTTTGCCAATGGCGTGGCCAATTCGTTCCGGCCGTTCAGCGGGCCCGGCACGGTGGCAACCCTGAATGTCAACGGCGATCTGACGCTGGGCGACATGACCACCAGCTTCTTCCGCTTTGATGCCCCGGGCGTCAGCACGGCGGCGCCGGGTGTCAGCGATCTGGTTGTGGTCGGCGGCCAGCTCACCCTGGGCGGCATGCTGGACATCAGCGATCTGGGTGGTTTTGGCACCGGCGTCTATCGTCTGTTCACCTTTGGTACCATCAACGCCGGCAGCCCGCTCAATGTGGTTGGCACGGCGCCGGCTGGTTTCACCTATTCCTTCACCACCGCCGGCAACGGCTTCTTCCTGAATGTCGATCCGCTCGCCGGCGGCACCTTCTATTGGGACGGTGCCGATTCAATCGGCGTGGCCGGCGTTGCGGGTGGTTCGGGCACCTGGAACACCACCACCACCAACTGGACGGATATCACCGGCGCGGCCAACACCAACTGGGTGAACAGCGCAGCGCTGAGCGAGGCCTTCTTCACCGCCACCGGCGGAACGGTCACGCTGGGCGCTGGCATCCAGTTCAACCGCCTGGTCTTTGAAGTTGATGGTTACACCATCGAAGGCAATGGCAACAGTCTGGGCACCGACACCGGTTCCATCAGCGTGGCCGGCGGCGCGACCGCGATCATCAATGCCAATATCGGCGGCGTGAATGGCCTGACCAAGCTGGAAGCCGGCACGCTGCGCCTGTCGGGCAACAATGGCTATACGGGTGGCACCAACATCGCGGCTGGCCGTGTCGAGATCAGCAGCAACACGGCGCTGGGCGTTGACACGGTGACCATCGGCGATGGCGCCACGCTGGCCAGCCTTGGCAGCGCGCTCACCGTGACCAACGGGTTCGACGTCAATGGCGTCAGCACCATCGAAACCGGCACCGATCTGACGCTGAGCGGCGACATTGCCGGCACCGGTGGGATCACCAAGACGGGCTCTGCCCAGCTGATCCTGTCGGGCAACAACAGCTTCTTTGGCGATGTGAACCTGAATGCCGGCACGATCGTGGCGCGCAATGGCACGTCGCTGGGCAATGCCACCACTCTGCTTGCTGCCGATGGCACCACGCTGGCCGTTGGTGTTCCGCTGGCCGCGACTGTGATGACGCTGGGCCAGTCGATCAGCATCGCCAGTCGCAGCACCTTGACGCTCGATCTGCAGGGCGATGCGCTGTCCTTCTTCGTGGACGAACTCACCGGCAATCCGGGGTTTGACGGCACGGATCTGACGCTGTCTGGCACTGTTTCCGGCGGCGCGCTCACCATCACCGGCGGCGGCGCCGTGCGTCTGCAGGGCAACAACAGCCAGAGCAGCACCTTTGTTGACCGGTCCGTGGTGTTTGCCGAAAGCGCCAACCCGTTCGGCACCGGCGCGATCCGGGTGAATGAAGGCGCCATCTATGCCGATGGTGCGGCGCCGCTGACGCTTGGCCAGAACATCGTGGTGTCGGGCCTGTTCTATGTGAATGGCCCGCAGGATCTGACGCTCACCGGCACGCTGTCCAACCTTGGCGCCGGTGCGACCGAACTGGGCACCCTCGTCAAGTTCGGCAGCAGCAGCCTGCGGATTGATGGCGACAACAGCATCAACAATGTCCGCCTGCAGGATGGTGTGCTGATTGTTGGCCACAACAACGCCCTCGGCATCCAGACTCTGGACACTGCCAATGCTGCGGGCACTGCCCGCACGCTGCAGGCCGGCGCTGCTGATCTGGTGGTGCGGAACCAGATTTCGCTGGTCGGGCCGCTGTCAGTCGATACGGCGGGTCAAACCCTGGCGCTGACGGGCCAGATCTTCAACACCGGTTCGCTGGTGAAGACCGGCGCCGGCACCCTGATCCTGTCGGGCAACAACATCTACAGCGGCACCACCACGATCAACGCCGGGACGGTGACGGCCGGCAGCGACGCCGCCTTCTCCACCAGCGTGGTCACCATGGCCAACGGCACGGTGCTCAGCAACGCGCTGGGCTCTGACATGCAGCGCACGCTCGCCAACAATTTCGTCTTGGGCAATGTCAGCATCGATTCGGCTGGCAATCTGTTCCAGCTGGACGGCGTGCTGAATGGCGCCGGCACGGTGGCCAAGATCGGCGCCGGCACGCTGCGCTTGACCGGCGACAGCTCGAGCGTGGTCAATGGCTTCACCGGCACCTTCGACGTACAGAATGGCATCCTGGACCTGAACGGCCGCATCGCCGGCAACATCAATGTTCAGATCGGCGGCTCGCTGGTTGGCACCGGTCGGGCCAATGGCACCGTCACCCTGAACGACACGTCGGTGATTGCGCCGGGCAACAGCCCCGGCACCCTCACCTTCGGCAATCTGGTGCTGGCCAACGGCACCAACCTGAACTTCGAACTCGCCGGTGTTGCCGGTGTGCCCGGCACTGATGCCGATCTGATCGACGTCACCAGCAATCTCACGCTCGATGGTGTGCTCAACATCACCCCGTTGGCAGGCTTCAATGTTGGCGTCGGCAACCGCACGCTGATCACCTATGGCAATCTGGTGGCCAACAACGGCCTCACCGTGTCCAACGCGCCGCCGGTTGACGTGGCCTACTCGATCCTGGCCGGCCCGGTGGCCTCGGGCGCGGGCACCGTCCGGCTTAACGTGGCCTTCACCGGCACCTATCGCTGGGATGGCACCGATCTGGTGCCGGATGGCGTGATCGATGGCGGTGCTGGCACCTTCAACCTCACCAACACCAACTTCACCAACAGCGATGGCACGTTCAACCTCGCCTATGGCAACAACGCCACCGATGATATCGAGTTCGGCGGCACCGCCGGCACTGTTGCCATCGCCAGCGCGATCAACTTCGATCAAATGGGCTTTGTCACCACCGGTTATGTGCTGGGCGGCGCGGGTTCGCTGAACGTCAACAACTCGGCGATCAACGTCAATGGCAACACGGCGACGATCAACACGCAGATCGCCGGTATCAATGGTCTGGCCAAGAACGGCACCGGCACGCTGATCCTCAACGGCAACAACAGCTTCACCGGGGGCCTTGCGGTCAATGCCGGCACGGTGCGCGTCGGCTCGAGCACGGCGCTCGGCGCTGGTTCTGTGTCCTTGGCAGCGGGCACGACATTGCAGGGCACCGCGGGTGCATTCCCGCAGATCGGCAACGCCATCGTGCTGGGCGGCGCTGTCAATTTTGATGCCAACGGTGGCGGTACGACGCTCAATGGCGTGATCAGCGGCAACGGCCCGCTGTCGATCGTCGATGTGGGCCCGGCCGGCACTACTTCGGGCTTCGCGCTTGGCGGCGCCAATAGCTTCACCGGCGACGTCAGCGTCACCAACACGCTGCTGATCGTTACGGCCAACAATGGCCTGGGCAACGCGGCCAACGCGCTGACACTGAACAATGCCATCTTTGCGCAGCAGGGCTCGTTCATCACCGCGCGGACGATCACGCTGACGGGGACGGAACGCTTCCTCCCCTTGCCTGGCGTGACGCTGACGGCCAATGGCGCCATCGGCGGCGCTGGCCAGTTGGTAAAGGATGGCGCTGGCACGCTGGTGCTCGGCAATGCCGCCAACAGCTATGGTGGTGGCACGGTCATCACCGCGGGTACGGTCTCGATCGCCAGCGATGGCGCACTGGGTGCCGGCGGCACCAGCGTGAGCTTCAGCGGCGCGCCGCTGACGGGGGCGGCCCCCACCACCTTGCGCTTCACAGCGGATGTGACGTCGGGTCGTGATATGGCGGTTGCCACTGGCTTCACTGGCATCATCGACACCGTGGCCAATGATGTGCGCCTGAACGGCAACATCACGGGCAATGGCGCTGTGACCAAGATCGGCGCTGGCCGCCTGACGCTCACCGGCACCAACACATATGCCGGCGGCACCAACCTGATTGCCGGCACGCTGCGCATTGAGGGCGGCGACTCCATCGGTTCGGGCCGTCTGACCACGCAGGCCGGCACCACCCTGGTGGCTGGCCTCGCCGCTGGCGCCGGCACCATCACGCTGGGCAACGCTGTCACGCTGGCCGGTGGCCAGACGACGATCGATCTCAACGGCAACCTGTTGATCATCAATCCGGTGACCGGCGCGGTGAGCACCAACGGCACCAACCTGGTGCTGAACGGCACCATCACCGGTGCCGGCGGCTTCACCACCAGCAACCTCACTGCTGGCACGATGCTGATCAACGGCAACAATGATTTCACCGGCAACGTCAATCTGAACAGCGCTGTGGTCTTTGTTGGCAACGACAACGCCTTGGGCACCGGCAACACGGTCAACATCAACGCCGCCGCGGGCATCCGCAACGGCGTGGGCGGCACCACCCGCACGCTGGCCAGCGCGATTGCCATCAACGATCCGAACGCCACGGTTGGCGGCAACGGCAATCTGGTACTGACCGGCGTTGTGTCGGGCGATGCCAACAATGTGTTCAACAAGGTCGGCCTGGGCACCGTGACCCTGGCCAACGCTGCCAACAGCATCGCGTCGCAGATTGAAGTGGCGCAGGGCGAACTGTCGGTGACCGGCACGCTCACCAATGCCAACCAGCTGACCAACGTCCGCGCAGGCGCGACCCTGTCGGGCACCGGCACGATCAACGGCATCGTTGAAGTCTCCAACGCCGCCGAACTGTCGGCCGGTGTGGGTGGCAATGGCCAGGTTGGCCGCCTCACCATCGGCACCTTGCTGCTCAACGAACAGTCCTCGTTGGTGTTCGACCTGGGGGACAATTATGTCAGCGGCGGCGCCCTCAACGACCAGATCGCGGTGACCAACCTGCGTCTGGGTGGTCGCCTGACCGTTCGCCAGTCGACCGGCGGCAACTTCGGCCTGGGTGTCTATAATCTGTTCACCTATCAGGGTGCGCTGCTGGCCGGCTCGACCAATGTGCAGGTGCAGACCCTGCCGGGTGCCTTCACCGGCCTCGTGCAGACGCTGGTTCCGGGTCAGGTCAACCTGATCGTCACGCAGCCGGGCACCTTCGTCCAATATTGGGATGGCGGCGATGCGACCGGCAACGGCGCCGTGAATGGCGGCACCGGCACCTGGTCCGCCGCTGGTTCCAACTGGACCGGCCTGCCGGACAGCCAGCTGAACACCGGTTGGTTCAACAACAGCGTTGCCGTGTTCGCCGGCACGGCCGGGACGGTGACGCTTGACCAGATGTTCAATGCGCAGGGCCTGCAGTTCGTCACCAACGGCTACACGCTGACCGGCGGCACTCTGGACAACCAGAGCACCGGCGTGGGCACCGGCATGTTCGTGTCCACCGATGCGGCCGTGACCGCGACGATCAACAGCATCATCCAGGGCGACGGCATCCTGTTCAAGCAGGGTGACGGCACGCTGGCGCTGGGCGGCAACAACGCCAACTTCTCCGGCGGCACCGACGTGCAGGCCGGCACGCTGCAGCTCAACACCGCACTGGCCGCGGGCACCAATCGCATCGCGCTGCAGGGCAACACCACGCTGGCCAACGGCGGCGGCACGCTCAGCGTCGCCAACGCCGTTGTGACCACCGGCGACAACAGCATCGACAGCGGTGCCGGCAGCTTCACACTGACGGGCCTGGTGTCTGGCGTTGGGTCGATCACCAAGACCGGCAGCGGCACGCTCACCCTTGCGGGCGTGAACAGCTACAACGGTGGCACCACCATTGCCCAGGGCACGCTGGCGGTGACCAACAATCTGTCGATCAGCACGGGCGCGCTCACCATCAACGGTGGCACCACGCTGCAGGCGGCGGCCAATGGTTTGAACCTGGCCAATCTGATCAGCCTCAACGGCCTGGCCACGGTTGACACTCTGGCCAACGGCCTGACCCTGTCGGGCATCATCAGCGACGGCTTTGTTTCGGGCACGCTGGTCAAGACCGGCAGCGGCAACCTGAACCTCACCGGCGTCAACACCTATGGCAATGGCACCAATCTGAACGGTGGCAGCATCACGGTGTTCAACAACGCCTCGATCGGCACGGGTGCGCTGGCCATGGCAGACACCACCAGCCTGATCGCTGGCGCCAATGGCTTGAACCTGGCCAATGCGGTCAGCACGGCCGGCGTGGGCACGGTGAACACCGGTGCCAACACGCTCACGCTGAGCGGCGTGATTTCGGGTGCCGGCTCCGTCGCCAAGACCGGTTCGGGCGACCTGACGCTGACCAACAACAACCTCTATGCCGGCGGCACCGCGCTGCAGGCCGGTTCGATCACCGTGACCAACAGCGGCGCGCTGGGCACCGGCCGCCTGACCATGAGTGTCGACACCACGCTGAACGCGGGTTCGGCAGATCTGGCGCTGGCCAATGCGATCACCCTGCTGAGCGTGGGCACAGTGAACAGCAATGGCTTCACCCTTACGCTCAATGGCGTGATTGACGGTGACGGTTCGCTGATCAAGACCGGTTCGGGCAATCTGGTGCTGAACCGTGCCAATGGCTACACCGGCCGCTCCAACGTGACGGCGGGTACGGTAACGGTCGGAAACAACACGGCCTTCGGCACCGGTCTGGTGAGGATGGGCAGCGGCACCATCCTGGCCAACAATGCGGACGGCCTGAACGTTGGCAACGCCTTCTCGATCAACGGCAATGTGGAGGTCGCCACCGGCGCCAACACGTTCACGATGAGCGGCACGGTGGGCAACCCGGGCCAGCTCACCAAAACGGGTACGGGCAACCTGATCCTGTCGGGCAACAATAGCTACACCGGCGGCACCGCCCTGACCGCGGGCACCATCACGGTGACCACCGCCACGGCGCTCGGCACTGGCACGCTCACGGCGACGGGCGGCACCAGCCTGGTGGCCGGCGTGACTGGCCTCAATGTCGGCAACACGGCCACGCTGCTTGCGGGCAACCTGACCGTGAACAGCGGCACGGGCACGTTCCAGCTTTCCGGCCCGATCGGCGGTGTTGGCGGCATCACCAAGATCAACAGCGGCAACCTGATCCTGTCGGGCAACAGCAACTACAGCGGCGGCACCAATTTGAATGCCGGTTCGTTGACGGTGACCAACAACGGCTCGATCGGCACCGGCGTCTTGACGACGGCGGCTGGCACGACCGTGTTCGCCGGTCTGACGGTGGGCGGTGGCTCGGCGATCGCGCTGACCAACAACGTGGTGCTGAATGGCGCCACGACCCTGAATCTGCAGGGCACAACCGGCGATATCACACCGCAGGGCGTGCTCACCATCAACGGCACGACGCTCACGCTGAATGGCGTGGTCAGCGGCGCAGGCTCGTTGCTGGCGACCGGTCTTGGCCGCGTGACCCTCAACGGCAACAACAGCTACAGCGGTGGCACGACGCTGAACCTTGCGGCCGCCTATGTCGGCTCCGACACGGCGTTTGGCACTGGCGCGGTCACGCTGGACAGCGGCGCCATCGGCAACGACAGTGGTGCCCTGCGCACGCTGGCCAACAGCGTTGTGCTGGCCGCCGCTGGCGGCGGCACCATTCTGGGGCCGAATGACATCACCCTGACCGGTGCGATCTCGGGCGATGGCGAACTGGTCAAGCGCTCGACCTCCACGCTGACCCTGAATGGCGCCAACAGCTATACCGGCGATACAACGCTGGCCGGTGGCACGATCGTGGTCGGCACCAGCACCGCCCTTGGCACTGGCAACCTGTTTGTCGAAAGCGTCGGCCAGTCGACGACCCTGACCGCCGGCGCGGCGGACCTGTCTCTGGCCAATACGGTCTTCCTGCAGGCGACCAGCAACCTTGTCGCAAACACGCAGGCGTTCACGTTCGGCTTGAACGGCGTGATCAGCGGCACGGGCGCTCTGACCAAGGTCGGCAGCGGCAACCTCGTGCTGAACGCGGCCAACAATTATAGCGGCGGCAGCAGCATCAACGCTGGCACCGTGACGGTTGGCAACAACGCCGCCCTGGGCACCGCGCTGGTGACCATGGCGAACGGCACGGTTCTGGCCAACAACAGCAACAATCTGAACGTCGCCAACGGCTTCAGCATCGGCAATGTGGAGGTCGCCACCGGCGCAAACACATTCACCATGTCGGGCACGGTGAATGGCGCCGGGGTGCTGACCAAGACGGGTTCGGGCAACCTGATCCTGACCGGCAGCAACGGCTACACCGGCGGCACCGCGCTGACGGCGGGCACGATCACCTTCAACACCAACACGGCGCTGGGTACCGGCACGGTCACCACCACCGGCGGCACCACGCTGGCGGCTGGCGTGAACGATCCGAGCGGCGGCCAGGTGCTGACGCTGGCCAACGCCTTCTCGCTGGGCACTGGTGCAACCACAATCGACCTGCAGGGTTCGACGCTGACCTTCGGCAACGACAGCTCCATCGTCGCCAACGGCACGGCCTTGACGCTGAACGGTGTGGTGAGCGGCGCCGGTTCGCTGGTGGTCGGCGACTTCGGCACGCTGACGCTGAACGGCAACAACAGCTATGCCGGCGGGACCGTGCTCAACACCCGCAGCACTGTCTATGTTGGCAGCGACACGGCGCTTGGCACCGGCCAGGTGACGATGAACGGGGGCACCTTTGTCTACAATATCGGTGGCGCCACCCGCACGCTGGCCAACAGCTTCCTGCTGAACGGCGGCAGCTGGCTGGGCGGCACCAGCGATACGGTGCTGACCGGCGCCATCACCGGTGTCGGCACGCTGATCAAGGCGGGTCCGGCGACCCTGGTGCTCAATGGCAACAACAGCGGCTTCACTGGCCAATCGCAGCTGCGTGACGGCCGCATCACGGTTGGCACATCGACGGCGCTGGGCGTTGGCGGTGCGCTGCGGGTGTTTGCGCCCGGGGCGCCGCCGCTGGGCGCCTCGACCACGCTGGCGGCCGGCACCACTGGCCTGGCACTGGCCAACGATGTGACGCTGGACTTGGGCAGCAACCTGATCGTCGAAAGCGGCACGGGCAGCTTCACGCTGAATGGCGTGATCCTGAGCGCTGGCGCGTTGACCAAGGTCCAGTCGGGCACGCTGGTGCTGAACGGCGCCAACACCTACGCTGGCGGTACCGCCCTGAACGTCGGCACGATCCAGGTGGGCAACAACACGGCACTTGGCAACGCTACACTGGCCATGGCTGATGGAACGACGCTGCAGTCGGGTGTTGATGCACTGGTGGTTGCCAACGCCATCACCACCGCGGGCGTGGGCACCATCGACACCCAGGCCAATGCATTCACGCTCAATGGCGTGATCTCGGGTGCGGGTTCGATCACCAAGATCGGTTCGGGAAATCTGATCCTGAACGCGGCCAACAGCTACAGCGGCGGCAGCTTCATCAACGCTGGCACGGTGACGGTGGGCAACAACACCGCCTTCAGCACCAGCCTGGTGACGATGGCCAATGGCACCACCCTGGCCAACAACGCCGACAATCTGGTCGTCGCCAATGCCTTCTCGATCGGCAATGTGACGGTGGCCACGGGCACCAACCTGTTCACGCTGAACGGCGTGATCGGCGGTGCAGGCCTGCTCACCAAGACTGGCACAGGCACGCTCACGCTGAATGGTGACAATAGCTACCGCGGTGGCACGGCCCTGACAGCCGGCACCATCACCATCGGCGCCAACTCGGCGCTGGGCACCGGCACACTGACCATGACGGGCGGCACCAGCCTGGTGGCGGCCTCCAGCCTGACGGTTGCCAACAACATCAGCACGCTGGGCGTCGGCACCATCGACACTATCAGCACGCTGACGCTGACCGGTGTCATCGATGGTCGCGGTTCGATCACCAAGACCAACCGTGGCAATCTGGTGCTGCAGGGCCTGAACAGCTACAGCGGCGGCACGCTTCTGGATGCGGGCACCATCACCGTGGCGACGGACACTGCCCTGGGCACTGGCCTGCTGACCATGGCCGGTGGCACGACGCTTAATACCGCCACCAATGTCGGCCGGTTGGACAATGTTGACACGGTCGTGCTCGGCAACGCCATCACCGGTGCGGGCATCGCCACGTTCAACGCCAACGATGGCCTGTCGCTGATCCTGAACGGTTCGGTCTCCGGCATCGGTCAGTTCAACAAGACCGGCAACGGCGTTGTGGCGCTCAATGGTGACAACAGATTCTCTGGCGGCTTCGCGCTGAACAGCGGCACGCTGCGCACCGGTTCCAACAGCGCGCTGGGCACCAGCACGCTGGTCACGGCCGATGGCACGGTGTTGCAGAACGGTGCGGCGGGTGTGACGCTGGGCAATGCCATCGTGCTGGGCGGTGGGCTGACCATCGATACGCAGACCTTCAGCTACACGCTGAATGGCGTCATCTCCGGCAGCGGCCCGATCACCAAGATCGGTTCGGCCAACCTGACGCTTGGCGGTGACAACAGCTTCACCGGCGGCTTCAACCTCAACGAGGGCGGCCTGACGCTGACCAGCAGCGGGGCGCTGGGCACGGGCACCTTCACCGTGGCCGATGGCACCAGCCTGACCGCGGGCAGCAACCTGACGCTGGGCAATGCCATCGTTCTGGGCGGCGCCTTCACGCTCGACACGGCGGCCAACACGGTCACCCTGAACGGTGTGGTCAGTGGCAGCGGCCCGCTCGCCAAGCAGGGCAGCGGCAATCTCGTGCTGAATGCGGCCAACAGCTACACCGGCGGCACCAACCTGAACGCTGGCACCATCACGCTGGGCAACAGCGCTGGCCTGGGCACCGGCGGCCTCACCATGGCCAATGGCACCACCCTGGCGGCGGGTGTTGACGGCCTGGTTGTGACCAATGGCATCACCACCCTGGGCGTCGGCACGGTCAACACCGGCGCCTTCACCCTCACGCTGAACGGTGTGATCGGTGGTGCGGGCTCGATCGCCAAGAATGGCAGCGGCCTGCTCATCCTCAACGGTGCGAACAGCTATGCCGGTGGCACGGCCTTCAACGCGGGCACCATCCGCGTTGGCAACAGCCTGGCGTTTGGCACCGGTGCGGTGACGGCGGCCGCAGGCACCACGCTGCAAACCGGCGTGTCCGGCCTGACGCTGGCCAATGCCATCGTCATGGCGGGCGGCATGACGGTCGACAATTTCGCCAACCAGATGACCCTGGGCGGCGTGTTGTCGGGCACCGGCCCGCTGTCGGTGATCGACAGCACCGGCGGCAACACCGGCGTGCTCACCCTGGCGGGTGAAAACAGCTACACCGGCGGCACAGTGGTGACTGGCACGACCTTGTCGGTCAGCCAGAATGCCAATCTGGGCAATGTGGCCGGTGGTTTGACCCTGGTGGGCGGCACGCTGCGCACCACGGCCAGCTTCACCACCGCGCGCAACATCGTGCTCGGCGCCGGCGGCGGCACGCTGGCGGTTGCCACGGGCACCACGCTGACCAGCAATGGCGTGATCAGCGGCACCTCGCTGACCAAGAACAGCGGCGAACTGGTGCTGAATGGCGCCAGCACCTACACGGGTGGCACGGCGCTGAACGCTGGCACCATCACGGTGGGCAACAATGCGGCACTTGGCACCGGGGCTCTGGCCATGGCCAATGGCACCACGCTGAATGTTGCGCCTGTCACCGGCACTGGTGTCGCCTTGGCCAACAATGTCAGCCTGGCCGGCGTGGGCACGATCAATGCCAACGCAACGCTCACCCTGACGCTGAACGGCATCGTCTCTGGCGCTGGCTCGGTGACCAAGACGGGCGCTGGCGTGCTGGCGCTGAACGGTGCCAACAGCTACACCGGTGGCACTGCGCTGAACGCGGGCACCATCTCGGTGGGCAACAACAGCGCGCTGGGCACCAGCACGCTGGCCATGGCAGACGGCACCACGCTGGCTGCCGGCGTGACCGGCCTCACCACGGCCAACAACATCGTCACGGTTGGCGCAGCCACGATCAACAGCGGCGCCACCCCGTCGGCCTACACGGTCAGCGGTGTGATCAGCGGTGCTGGCAGCGTCATCAAGCAGGGCACGGGCGTGCTGACGGTTTCGGCTGCCAACAGCTACACCGGCGCCACCACGGTTGCGGCCGGCACGCTGAATGTGACGGGCAGCCTGGTTTCGGCGGTGACGGTCAACAGTGCGGCGGCCCTCACCGGCACCGGAACGGTGGGCTCGCTCTCCGTGCTGGCTGGCGGTTCGGTCAATCCGGGTGCTGCGGGCACGAGCAACATCGCCACGCTCAACGTGACGGGTGCGGCCACGCTGGCCGGCACCTACACGGCGAACGTGTCGACTTCGGCGGCTGACCGTATCACGGCGGGTGGCGTGTTGACCCTGGGTGGCACGCTGGCGGTCGCTCCGACCGTGCCAGCGGCGTTCAACCAGTTCAACCAGGTGTTCACGGTGGCCAGCGGTGCAAGCCGCACCGGCACCTTCGCGGCATCGACCGGGCTTGATCAGTTCGGCCTCGCCTTCGCTCCGGTGGTTGAATACACCGCCACGGCGGCGAACATCCGGTTGGCACCGCAGAGCCTGGTGACGCTGGGCAACCGCTTCGGCGGTGTGACCGGCAACGCGCTCGAAGTGGCGCAGGCCTTTGATCGGGCTGTGGCGGCTGGCACCAACGTGCAGACGTTCTTCAACGTCTACGCCAACGGTGGCAATGATCTGCCGCGCACCCTGCGTCAGATGTCGGGCGAACAGCGGGCAACCGAACGGCGTGTGGTGCTGGACAGCAACCGCACCATCCGTGAGGCCGCCCTGGATCGCCTGAACGGTGTTGTGTCGATGGGCGGGCAGCAGGTCAGCAAGACGGATGGCGACAACTCGCTCACCTTCTGGCTGCGTGGTGCCGGTTCGTGGGGCAAGGCCCAGCCCGGTGAGGCTGCCACGGCCTTCACCACCGAACAGCGCGGCATTCTCACCGGTCTCGACTGGAAGAGCAATGGCCTCACCCTGGGCGGCATGTTCAACTACACCAGCACAAATGTTGAATATCAGCAGCTGGGTGGCAGCTCGAACGTCGAAACCGTGGGCGGCACGCTCTATGCCGGCTATCGCAAGGATGGCGGCCTGGTGGTGAACGCTGGTGGTACCGTCGCTGGCTCGCGCGCCAACGGCGCCCGTGCCATCACGCTGCCATCGTTCCAGCAGTCGCTGGCGGGCACCACCACCGGCACAACCTACCAGATGTTCGGCGAACTGGCCTGGGATCTGGCAGCATCGGCCGATACGCGGATCGAACCGTTCGCTCGCCTGAGCTATGTGAAGGCGGACTTCGGCGCTCTGGCTGAAACCGGCGGCGTTGCGGCGCTGACGGCGGCCAAGCAGGGCAATGATGTCACCATCACCAACCTGGGTATGCGCTTTGGTGCCAATGTCGCCAGCGGCAAGGTGGCGTTGAACGCCAGCGCGTCGTGGCAGGGCACCACCGGCGATCGCGATGCACGGACGGTGATCGGCATCGCCGCCCTGGGCCAGAACAGCAACATCCGCTCGGTCCTGATCGATCGCTCGGCGCTGTCGCTGCAGGCTGATGCTGGTGTCAATCTCTCTGACACCATCCGCTTCAGCCTTGGCTACTCGGGCCTGATCGGCAAGCGCAACGACGATCATGGCGGTCGCGCCACCCTCAACTTCGCCTTCTGATCCACTTAAGACAGGTGACAATGACAGCGGCGGCCCCCACCAGGGGCCGCCGTTTTCATTTGCGCAAGACGCGCGACGCCGCCAGCCATTGACCGCGCGCCCCTTGCCTTTCTATCGAGAGCCATGATGGCGATTTGCAATTTCATGTCCGACAATGCCGCCGCGGCCTGCCCCGAGGTGGTGGAGGCGGTGATCAAGGCCGCACCGGCACAAGCGGCCGGATATGACGGGGATGACTGGTCGCGGCAGCTGGATGCCCGCTTCACCGATCTGTTTGGCCGCCCGTGCATGGCGCTGCCGGTGGGCACCGGCACGGCCGCCAACGCGCTGGCGCTGGCCTGCCTGGTGCCGGCCTGGGGCGCGATTGCCTGCCATCCCGAAGCCCATATCCAGGTGGACGAATGCGGCGCGCCCGAGTTTTTCACGTCCGGCGCCAAGCTGCTGCTGTGCCCCGGTGCCAACGGCAAGCTGACCCCCGAGGGGCTTTCGGCCGGGCTGGCCAGCCATCGCGGCGATGTTCACCAGGTGCAACTGGCCGCGCTGTCGATCACCCAGGCCACCGAATGCGGCACGGTCTATCAACCGGATGAGGTGGCCGCGCTGGCTGCCCATGCGCGGGCGCAAGGCTGGCGCATGCATATGGATGGCGCCCGCTTTGCCAACGCCGTGGCGCATCTGGCCTGCGAACCGGCGGCCATGGCGTGCGATCTGGATGCGCTCAGCTTTGGCTGCATCAAGAATGGCGGGCTTTCGGCCGAAGCCATCGTGCTGTTTGATCTGGCGCTGGCCGATCAGTTGCGCTGGCGGCGCAAGCGGGCCGGGCAGATGCCGTCCAAGGGCCGTTTCAACGCGGCCCAGATCATCGCCATGCTGGATGATGATGTGTGGCTGCGCAACGCCCGCGCCGCCAATGCCGGCGCGCAGCACCTGGCAGCGGCCGTCCATGATCGCCTGCTCTATCCGGTGGAGGCCAATGAGCTGTTCGTTCAGCTGCGCCCCGGCGAAGCGGATCGCCTGCGCGCTGAGGGCTTCCAGTTCTATGATTGGGGCGCCGTGGGATCGGACGAAGCGCGGCTGGTGGTGAGCTGGGACACGCCGGCTGCGGCAGTGGAGCAACTGGCCCGCGCCCTGGCGGCAGGTTGATGGCCAGCGCGGCGCCGGTGGCCGGCCGCTTCACGCCGCGGGCCTGGGCGGCGTTCATCGGCTGCACGCTGATCTGGGGCAGCACCTGGATCGTGATTCGCGGCCAGCTGGGCGACGTGCCGCCCAGTTGGTCGGTTACCTGGCGCTTTGCGCTGGGGGCGAGCGTGATGGTGGCGCTGTGCCTTGCCACCGGCAAATCGCTGCGGCTGACGCCCAAGCAACATGGTTTTGCCCTGCTGGTGGCGATCACCCAGTTCGTGCTCAATTTCAATCTGGTCTATCGCTCAGAGCTTTACGTCACCTCGGGCCTGGTCAGCCTGACCTTTGCCTTTCTGCTGGTGACCAACAGCCTGTTTGCGGCGCTGTTCCTGGGCCAGCGGGTGACGGGCCGGTTTCTGCTGGGAAGTGCGATCGGGCTGATCGGTGTGGCGCTGCTGTTTGCTCCCGAACTGGCCCGGCCCGGCGGGGACAATTTCGCTTTTGGCCTGATGCTGGCCTTTGCCGGCGTGTTGTCGGCCAGCATTGCCAATGTGTTGCAGGCCACGAGTTTCGGCCGTTCGATGCCGCTGGAGGCAGGCCTGGCCTGGGCGATGGCTTGGGGCGCCATGATCGATGCGGCGGTGGCGCTGGTGGTGGCCGGGCCGCCGCGCTTTTCCACGGATCCCGCCTATCTGGCTGGCCTGGCCTATCTGGGCATTGCCGCATCGGCCGTGGCCTTCAGCCTTTATTACACCTTGATCCGCAGCGTGGGGCCGGGGCAGGCGGCGTGGAACGGGGTGGTGGTGCCGGTGGTGGCCATGGGTATTTCCACGGTGGTGGAAGGCTTTCAGTGGAGCCTGTCCGCCTTTGCCGGCGTGGCGCTGGCCATTGTCGGGCTGATCATCGCGTTGAGGGCCAAGACCGCTGCGTAGGTTCACGTAGGTAACCACCACGATTCCGCCACCACACCATTCTGCCATCCTTGTGGCAGGAGACTGGTGATGGTGTTCGGCAAATCCTGCAGCAATTGTGGTGTGCGCAATTTGGCGCTGTGCGGTGTGCTGGCCGATCAGGCGCTGGCGCCATTGGCCGCGCAGGGGCAGCAACGCAAGCTGGCGCGCGGTGAAAGCCTGATCCGGGCCGGCGATCGCATGCGGCTGTGCGCCAATATCCAGCGCGGCCTGATGAAGATCTGCCACATCAATCCGGCTGGGCAGGAGGTGATCCTGGGCCTGCTGTGGCCGGGCGATTTTGTCGGCACGCCGTTTCTGGATGGCAGCATTGCCGTGCATGATGTGGTGGCGATCAGCCCGGTTTCGCTGTGCATTTTCCCGCAGACCGCTGTTGAGCGCACCATGGCCGATCATCCCTTGATGGAACGCCAGTTGTTGACGCGGACCCTCGCCGAACTGGGCCAGGTGCGCACCGTGCTGTCACGGCTGGCGCGGGCCACGGCGCTGGCGCGGGTGGCGGGCTTCATTGCCGAGACTGCTCGGCGCGGTGACGGCGCTGCGCCGGATGATGTGCGCCTGATCGAATTGCCGCTCAGCCGGGGCGAGATGGCCGATTTCCTGGGCCTGACCATCGAAACGGTGAGCCGGCAGATGAGCCGGCTGAAAGCGGCAGGCGTGATTGGCCTGCCGGGCGGTCGCCGTGTGGCGATCCAGGATCCTGATGCATTGGCAGAGGCCGCCGAAGACCTGGCCTGACGAGAGGATGGAACCGATGAAGACGATACTTGTCCATATTGAAGGCGATGAAGGCCAACCGGC
>JAIXQY010000143.1 GCA_027485485.1 Sphingomonadales bacterium
GTTTGGCTGTTCGCCGATTAAAGTGGTACGTGAGCTGGGTTCAGAACGTCGTGAGACAGTTTGGTCCCTATCTGCCGTGGGCGTCGAGATTTGAGAGGAGTTGCCCCTAGTACGAGAGGACCGGGGTGAACATACCTCTGGTGAACCTGTCATCGTGCCAACGGTGCAGCAGGGTAGCTATGTATGGACGGGATAACCGCTGAAAGCATCTAAGCGGGAAGCCTCCCTCAAGATAAGATCTCATCGAGTCGTGGAAGACCACCACGTTGATAGGCCGGATGTGTAAGTGCAGTAATGCATTCAGCTAACCGGTCCTAATTACTCTGGTCACGCCTGAAAGTCCCACCATCAACGACATCACTGTTTGCGCGGACATCGTTCATTCCCAATATTCGCCGGCTTCATGGCTTGGTGGTCATAGCGCCTGTGACCCACCCGATCCCATCTCGAACTCGGCCGTGAAACCAGGCAGCGCCAATGGTACTTTCGCTCAAGCGATGGAAGAGTAGGACGCCGCCAGGCCTTGCAGCCGGCGAATTTTGGAAAAACCCATTCGCAAGTCTTTGATAACATGCAGGCGTCCGCAAGGGCGCCTGTCTGTGTCTTGAATACGCCAGTTTTGTGCCAGGCTCTGGCACACGCACGGTGACGCGGGGTGGAGCAGCCCGGTAGCTCGTCAGGCTCATAACCTGAAGGCCGCAGGTTCAAATCCTGCCCCCGCAACCATGAACAACCCCGCCCAATCGGCGGGGTTTTTTCTTGTCCCGGCAATGCCAGCGCCATCGAATCGGCAGGCTTAAGCCCTTCGATCCACGCATGTGTTGCATTTTGGCGACAGGACGGCACAAGCTTCGTCAAGGGCTGCCATTTCACCTTGTGACTGGCCAACCCATCATGCAACACGGAAGGTAAGCCGGGGGTTGGTCATGCCTGCCCTGCGACAGGATATGGCCTGCCGGCGACAGTTGATGAACCTTCCAAGGGGGACAATGTGATCAAGAAATCTCTGCTCGAGCAGGCCGGCCTCGCCAGCCTCGTCATCGGAATGGCCTTTGCTGCCGTGCCGGCGTTCGCCCAGCAAGCCACGGCCGCTGCCGATGCTGCCGCCAACGAAGAAACCATCGTCGTCACCGGTTCGCGCATTGCGCGCCGCGACCTTGACACGCCGGCACCGCTGGCCGTCGTCGCTGGCGCCGAATTCCGCAACTTCGGTGCGGTGAACGTTGAAAACATCGTGAATACCCTGCCGCAGGTCGTGCCGGGCACCACCGCATTCTCGAACAACCCTGGCGGCGGCGTCGCCACCCTCGATCTGCGCGGCCTGGGTGATACCCGCACGTCCGTTCTGGTCAACGGGCGTCGCTGGATGTTCTACAGCACCAACCAGGTCGTCGATCTCAACACCATTCCGCAGTTCCTGATCGAAGGCGTGGAAACCATCACCGGTGGTGCTTCGGCCATCTACGGTTCGGATGCCATCTCGGGCGTCGTCAACTTCAAGCTGAAGAATCTCGAAGGCTTCCAGGCCAACGTGACGCAGAGCCTGACTGAGCGTGGTGATGGCCACCGCCTCGACATGAACGTCGCCTTCGGCGGCAGCTTCGCTGATGGCCGTGGCCACGCCACTGTCTATGCCAGCTACTATAACCGCAAGCCGATCTTCCAGGGTCAGCGCGCCTTCTCGCAGAGCGCCTTTGCCGACAACGGCACCGCCAGCGCTTTCACTTCCGGCGGTTCCGCCACCACCCCGGCCGGCCGTATCTCGGTTGCGGCCACCTCGGCTGTGGCCGCCGGCAACGGCAACCCAGCGCAGACCCTGCCGCTGGGTGTCGGTCCGTTTGCCACAGCGCTTGGTGCCACTTGGGACAGCCCAACCGGCAGCGCACGTGAGTTCCTCGGCGGCGATCTCTACAACTACGCTCCGGTGAACTACATCATGGTTCCGCAAGAGCGTTATCTGCTCGGTGGCTATGCCGACTATGAGATCACCAAGGGCCTGACCGCCTATATGGAAGTCTCCTACGTCCAGAACAATGTTCGGGCACAGCTGGCGCCGACCCCGGTGACTGGCACCTTCAACGTGCGTCTCGCAACTGTTTCGCCGTTCCTGTCCGCCGCCGACAACGCGCTGTTGACCACGATCGACAACAACGAAACCGCCATCAATGCGGCGCGTGCTGCCAACGGCCTGACCCCGTTGTACACCGGTGCCCTGGCTGCCTCCAACGCGCCGGGCACGATTTCGATGGCTATCGGCCGTCGTGTGTCGGACATCAATGCCCGTATCAACAACGACGAACGCAGCGCCTTCCGCGTGCTCGCCGGTGTGCGCGGTGAAATCAGCAGCAACTGGAACTACGACGCTTATTATCAGTTCTCGCGCACCCGCAATGGCAACATCCAGGAAGGCAACGTTTCGCGCGCCGCCTTCCAGCGTGGCCTTGATGGTTCGGGCACCGCGCTCGACATCTTCGGCGCCGGCACGCTGACTCCGGCTATGGGTTCGGCGATCTCGATCATCGCGCAGAACACCACCATTTCGACCCTGGAAGTGGCTCAGGCCAACGTGGGCGGCACGCTGTTCAACTTCGGCTTGGGCGCTGGTGACGTCGCCATCAACGGTGGCTTCGAATATCGCCGCGTGACCTCACAATTCATCCCGGACACTGCGTTGTCTTCTGGTGACGTGATCGGCTTCAACGCCACCAACCCGACCCGCGGCGGCTATGACGCCAAGGAAATCTTCGGCGAAATCAGCATTCCGATCGCGGCCGACGCGCCCTTCTTCCAGCGTCTGGAAGTCACGGCAGCCGGCCGTTATTCGGACTACAGCCTGCCAACCGTTGGCGGCGTGTGGACATACGCTGTCGGTGTGCAGTGGGCTCCGATCAAGGACATCACCCTGCGCGGTCAATACAGCCGTGCCGTTCGCGCGCCGAACGTGGGCGAACTGTTCGGCGGCGGTGGCGTTGGCTTCCCGTCGGCAACCGATCCCTGCTCGACTGCAGCGGCTCTGACCGCCGGTGCTCTGCGCAACACCTGCATTGGCACCGGCGCGCCGGCTGCCAACCTTGGTCTCGGCATCCCGTCGCAACTGCAGCCCAACACCCAGATTCAGGCTGTCACCGGTGGCAACCCGAACCTGAACGCCGAACAGGCTGACACCTGGACCGCTGGTGTTGTGTTGCGTCCGTCGTTCATTCCGCGCCTGTCGGTCACCGTTGACTATTTCAACATTGAAATCGGCAACGCCATTGCGACCGCCGGTGGTGGCGCCGCCAACATCCTGAACCTGTGCTATGGCACGTTCCAGGATCCGTCGAACGGCTTCTGCCAGCTGATCCGCCGCAACCCGTCGACCGGCGCGCTGGATGGTTCGCCGCTCGCCAATGGCACGATCGCCTCGGTGTTCGCCGGTGTGGCCAACCTGTCGTCGCTGAAGACCCGTGGTTTCGACATCGGTGTTGATTACAGCGTGCCGCTGGCCTTCGGTCTGCTGAGCAGCGAGTCCAAGTTGAACATCAACTTCCTGGGCTCGATCTATCAGCGCAACACCTTCACCCCGGTGCTGGGCCAGGCCAACGTGATCGAATGCGCTGGCTTCTATGGTACGCGTTGCGGCACGCCGCAGGGCAAGTTCCAGAGCCAGAGCCGTCTGACCTGGATCGATGGCGCGCTGACCACCAACCTGCGCTGGCGCTATCTGAGCGCGGTTCGCGATGACAACGACGCTGTGCGTTATGTCGTGGAACGCATTCCGGCCTACAGCCTGATCGACATGTCGTTTGTCTATGATCTGACCGACAACGTCTCGATCACCGCCGGCGTGAACAACCTGTTCGACAAGCGTCCGCCGATCTTGGGCACCAACCAGGAACAGGCCAACACCTATCCCAGCAGCTTCGACGTGCTGGGCCGTGATTACTTCATCTCGGTTGGCTTCCGCTTCTAAGCGGTCCGGCCAGAGGCCAAACAGAAAGGGCGGCGGGGCAACTCGCCGCCCTTTTTCTGTTTCACCCGACGCCAGGCGGGTCGTCAGCGGCTGCCGCGGATTACCCAGCAGATAGGCATGGCACTGCCATCCAGCAGGGGCTCAGCCGTGGTGACCACTCCAGCCAGCCATGCGCTCCGTTCGGCCACTGCACCGGCATCCAGAGCGGCCACCTGCATTGCCGACAGCCGCGCCATCTCGGCCTCAGCCTCAGCACGGATCGCTGCCACAGCATCCGGCCGACGCCCGCGCGCCCATTGACCCAGCGCCTGCGGCAGCTCCGCCACCACCGATTGTGTGCCGTGCTCTGCCCGCACGGCCATCACCGCCGCAACCAGCCGCGGATCTTCGCCCGCCCCGGCGGCCAGTCCTTCCGCGAGTTGAAACAGTCCTGCGCCTACCAATGCCCGCATGGCTTCCAGACGACCGCCATTCTGGGCCACAGCCCGGCTTTCGGCATGGTGGCAAACCAGCACCAGATCACCGCCGGGCTGCAACACGCGCACAGCTTCCGCCCAGGCTGCGCGCGGGCAATACTCCAGGCCAAACTGGCTGGACACCGCCGCGAAGCTGGCATCTGCAAACGGCAGAGCGCTGGCATCGATGCCGCCGCGCACACCCAGTGCCGCAGCAGCCGGGCCCACTTCGGCAGCGTCGATTCCGGTCACGACAAGATCGGGGCGCACCGATTGCACAGATCTGGCCACCGCCCCGCCACCGGCCGCCACATCCAGCCACCGAACCGCCCCTTGCAGGCCACGCGCTGTCGAGGTCCAAACAAATTCAAGTCGCTGCTGCACATCTGGCGGTGCATCTGGCAAGCAGGCGCCGCTGGCCTCCCGCGCCCAATATCGCGACCAAGAGTCGCTCATCCCAGCACCACATCAAACGCCACAGTCAGGCGTTCCCCAGCCGGAAAGGGCCGGGTGCCGTGGAACAGGGTGGACGGGAACAGCGCCAGCCGGCCCGGCTGCGGCCTGATCTGGTGCAACGGCGGCAGATCAAGGCCCAGTTCGGCCGGCGGCCCCCCCACATCCAGCCAGCCCGGCCGATCGGGGCCATCCAGACCATCCGGCAGGGCAATATAGCAGGCGGACGACAAGTGCCCTGCCGGGTGGACATGGGCGACGTGAAAGCCGCCTCCCGTCAGACGCACCGACCAGCTGCCCGAAAAACCTGGTCTGTCATTGCGATGGCGAAGCAGGGGGTGGCCGGAGTCGACCGGAGGGAGCCCCGCAACATGCCGGCGCACCGCCTGCATGATCGCTTCGGACAGGGCGGCAATCTCCGGCTCAGGCCGACCGAACAGCCGACCCCTGGTCTGGGTGCCGCCGCGCAGGGATTGGCCGATCGGGTGCGAGCGTGATCGGTGCAGCCCGCGCAGGACTTCGGCCAACTGATCCCAATCGCCAGTATATTCAATATCTTGCGTGGAAACCAGGCCCGGTTGCCCGGACAGCCAATGATGCCGGTCATCACCCAACAGCCGCCACGCCAGGTCCAGATTGGCCCACAACAATATGTCATCAGGATTGCTCAGGGCCAGTGGCTCCAACCGCGCTGCCGCCGCCTGCGGATCGCCGGTCAGCAACGCCAGTCGCGCCTGGGCCAGACCGGCGGCGGGAATCGGGCCCAGCCGGCGCAGGGCCGCCATCGCCCGCGCGGCGTCGCCGGCTTCGGTGGCAGCCATGGCTTCATACAAGTCACTGGTTTCATTCCGGCCATGGCGCGCAACCGCGGCCTCCAGTGCGGCCAGTGCCGCCTGCGGCCGTGCCGCCGTAATCAGGCAGCCAACATGGCCCAGCGCCAGGTCGCGGTCAGCTGGCCGCTCCGCCAGCGCCAGACGCCATGCGGCATCGAATTCATCGCCGGCCCCCGCCTCCGCCCGCATGCGAGCCAGCGCGCCCTGGCCTGCCAGCCAATCTGGCCGCCGGGCCACTGCCGCTGCCAGCGGCGCCGTTGCATCGGAATCGCCGGCCGCTTCGAGTGCCTCAGCCAGACCAATCAGCAGATCAGGATCATCCGGCGAGAGCGCCAGGGCCTGGCGAAACAGGCCAATGGCCAAAGCTTCTTCGCCACTGATGCTGGCAACCCGAGCACGCCCATGCAAGGCCTTCAAATCCTTCGGGTCACTCGCCAGCACATTATCGAAATCACCCGCTGCCGCTTCAAGCTGGCCCAGCGCCAGATGAATGGCGCCGCTGGTCTGCAACAGGGCCTTGTCCTCCGGCAGGTGCCGCAGCAGGGCATCGGCGTCGGCCCGGGCGTCCAGATGGCGGCCTTGCTGGTTCAGCAATATAGCGCGGTTCAGCCGGGCCTGGTGCAGCGCCGGTGCTGCCTTCAAAGCACGGTCATAATGGGCAAGAGCGCCGGGCACGTCGCCCATGCGGTTGAGGAAATTGGCGAAATTGTTCAGCAACTGGGCGTCGCCCGGTGCAGCGGCAAGCGCCTTGGCAAAGGCCGTCCGTGCCGCTGCGGCATCGCCTGCCCGTGCCTCGTTCAATGCAATCAGGTGCAGCACTGGCGGCTGTTGCCCAGCCAGTTTCAGCACCTGGTTCAGATCGACGCGGGCGGCAGCGTGCTGGCCGGCGGCAAAGGCGCGTTCGGCGCGGGCAAACAGGGTGTTCACATCCATGGTTGCCGTTTTGGCGGGCTGGGCCCGGCCTGTCCAGCCGGGCCTGCCGTTCAGGCCGGGGTGAGCGCCAGCCGGCCGTCGCCTTCATCCACCATGACCGTGCTGCCATCGGGCACTTGGCCGGCCAGAATCAATTCGGCGAGCGGGTCCTGCAGATGCTTCTGCACGGTGCGCTTCAGTGGCCGGGCGCCATAGACCGGATCATAGCCCACCCGCGCCAGCCAGCGCCTGGCGGCGTCGGTGAGTTCGAGCGTGACCTTGCGGTCCTTCAGCAACGCCTGCACGCGGCTGACCTGAATATCGACAATGGGTCCCATGGCGCTTTGGCCAAGCCGTTGGAACAGAACGATTTCATCCAGCCGGTTGAGGAATTCAGGGCGGAAATGGCCACGCACCACGTCCATCACGCCAGCTTCGGCGTCGCTGATCGGGGCGCCATCGGGCAGGCCAGCGATATACTGGCTGCCCAGGTTGCTGGTCAGGATGATCAGCGTGTTGGTGAAATCCACCGTGCGGCCCTGGCCATCGGTCAGCCGGCCATCGTCCAGAACCTGCAGCAGCACGTTGAACACATCGCCGTGGGCCTTTTCCACTTCGTCGAACAGCACGACCTGATAGGGCCGGCGCCGCACGGCTTCGGTGAGCACGCCGCCTTCCTCATAGCCGACATAGCCGGGAGGGGCGCCGATCAGCCGGGCGACGCTGTGCTTCTCCATGAACTCGCTCATGTCCAGTCGCACCATCGCGCGCGGATCGTCGAACAGGAATTGCGCCAGCGCCTTGGTCAACTCGGTCTTGCCGACGCCGGTGGGGCCCAGGAACAGGAAGCTCCCCAAGGGCCGGTTCGGGTCCTGCAGGCCGGCACGGGCGCGACGCACGGCGGATGATACCGCCTTCACCGCCGCCTCCTGTCCGATCACCTGGCCAGACAATATCTGTTCCATTTTCAACAGCTTGTCGCGCTCGCCCTCGAGCATCCGGTCCACCGGAATGCCGGTCCAGCGCGAGACAACGGCAGCGATGTCATCCGCCGTCACCTCTTCGCGCACCATGGCAGTGGCGGTGGCACGTTCGGCCTCGGTCAGCTGGCGCTCCAGATCGGGGATGCGGCCATAGGTCAACTCGCCGGCCTTGGCATAATCGCCGGCGCGCTGGGCCTGTTCGGCCTCCAGGCGAGCGGAGTCCAGCTGCTCCTTGATGCGGGTGGCCCCGGCCAGCTTTTCCTTCTCGGCCTGCCAGCGCAGCGTGAGACCGTTCGATTCCTCTTCCAGGTCCGCCAGTTCACTGTTGAGGGCCAGCAGGCGTTCCTTCGACGCCGCGTCGGTCTCGCGTTCCAGTGCGGCCGCTTCGATCTTCAGCTGGATGATGCGGCGATCAAGCGCCTCGATCTCTTCGGGTTTGCTTTCGACCTCCATGCGCAGGCGCGAGGCGGCCTCGTCCATCAGGTCGATCGCCTTGTCCGGCAGGAATCGATCGGCGATATAGCGGTTGGAGAGGGTGGCGGCGGCCACGATGGCACCATCGGTGATGCGCACGCCGTGGTGCAGCTCATATTTCTCCTTCAAGCCGCGCAGGATGGAGATGCTGTCCTCCACCGTTGGCTCGCCCACCAGCACGGGCTGGAAGCGGCGTTCAAGTGCCGGGTCCTTTTCGACATATTTGCGATATTCATCCAGCGTGGTGGCGCCGATGCAGTGAAGTTCGCCGCGGGCGAGGGCGGGCTTGAGCAGGTTGGAGGCATCCATCGCCCCTTCCGCCTTGCCGGCGCCGACCAGCGTGTGCATTTCATCAATGAACAGAACGACATCGCTGCCTTCGGCCCGCACTTCGTCGAGCACGCCCTTCAGCCGCTCTTCAAACTCGCCGCGATATTTGGCGCCGGCAATCAGCGCGCCCATGTCGAGCGCCATCAGGCGCTTGTCTTTCAGGCCATCGGGCACGTCGCCGTTGGCAATGCGCAGGGCCAGACCTTCGGCGATGGCGGTCTTGCCCACGCCCGGTTCACCGATCAGCACCGGGTTGTTCTTGGTGCGGCGGGCCAGCACCTGGATGGTGCGACGGATCTCCTCATCCCGGCCGATCACCGGGTCGAGCTTGCCGGCGCGGGCGGCTTCGGTGAGATCGCGGGCGAATTTCCTCAGGGCATCAAAACTGTCTTCGGCGCCGGCGCTGTTGGCGGTGCGGCCGCGGCGCACCGTGTTGATGGCTTCATTGAGGGCCTGGGCGGTGACGCCCGCGGCCTTCAGTGCCTTGCCGGCTTCGGTGGTGGTGGCCAGCGCCAGTGCAACCAGCAGCCGTTCGACGGTGACGAAGCTGTCAGAAGCTTTGGCGGCGATCTGTTCGGCGCTGTCGAGCATGCGCACCGTGTCATTGTCCCAGCTCAGCGACTGGGCACCGCTGCCAGAGACCTGGGCGATCTTGGCCAGGGCCTGATCGGTGAGTTGCAGGGCGGTCGCCGGGGTGCCGCCCGCGGCCTTGATCAGGCCGGTGCACAAGCCCTGATCATCCTCCAGCAGCGCTTTCAGCACATGTTCCGGCGCAACACGCTGGTGATTGTTCCGGATCGCAACCGTTTGAGCCGATTGCAGAAAACCCTTGGCGCGATCGCTGAATTTCTCGAGGTTCATGGGGCCGACACTCCTGTTCACACAGGATATGGTGTGGCATTACGGCAACACAAGTGTGTGCAACCGGAAAAGTTCAGCGCGGGCGCAGCCAATCGAAAATCAGGCCGCCAAAGGCCCCGGCCGCACAGAACAGCATGAAGCCATCACTGCCGCGCGCACCGGCCAGCGGCGTCATTTCAAACTGCATGTGCATGAGGCCCAGAGCCGTGGCCACCGCCGCCGCACCAGCCAGGGGCCAGGCAACCGGCGCCAGCATCGGCACGCGCGGTTTCAGCCAGGCCGCCGCGCTGAAGGCCAGCGCCAGCGCCAGACCGAACACCATCAGCACGGGCAGCGCCATCCCGGTGATATCGGCGATCGCAGTTTCGAGGGCGAGGCCGGGCGGGATATCGACGCCCAGATCGCTCAGGCCCGATTGCACCAGCCAGCTCTGGATCAGGCAGGCAAGGACCGTCGTCGCCAGAACGGCGGTTGCCCAAGCCGGGCCGGTCTTCACCATCTCTTTGCCGCGCATCGACCACTACCCTTGTTCACGGCCTGACGTTTATACCAAGCCACTCCATGTGTTTAGGGAATGATTCGTGAATTTGTCAACTATATCTCAAGGTTTATTAATGATCGGACTGCTGCCGGCAGCGGTTCAGGCTGAGCAAGTCACGGAAATTGCAGCCGGACTGGATCACCCTTGGAGCATCGCCTTTCTGCCGGCCAGCGCGGCCGTTCTGGTGACGGAGCGCGGCGGGCGGCTGCTGAAGCTGGAACCGGGCAAGCCGCCGCAGCCGATTGTCGGCGTGCCCAGTGTTTTCCTGCGCAGCCAGGGCGGGCTGTTCGATGTGGTGCTGCACCCGCAATTTGCCCGCAACGGCTGGATCTACCTGTCCTATGCGGCGGGTACGCGTGATCGCAACTTCACCCGCATTGCCCGGGCCCGGCTGGACGGCAACCGCCTGACCGAGGTGCGGACCATCTTTCAGGTGGGGCCGGCCAAGGACACGCCGGTGCATTTTGGCGGGCGCATGGCGTTTCTGCCCGATGGCAGCCTGGTGATGACCACCGGCGACGGCTTTGATTATCGCGAGCAGGCGCAGCGGCTGCAATCGGGCCTGGGCAAGATCGTGCGGCTGTCTGATGATGGCCGGGCGCTGGCGGGCAACCCGTTTGTGGGCGTGAAGGGCGCGCAGGCCAGCATCTGGAGCTATGGCCACCGCAACCCGCAGGGGCTGGCGGTCGATCCCGTCACCGGCCGCCTGTGGGAACATGAACATGGGCCGCAGGGCGGCGACGAGATCAACCTGATCGTGCGGGGCGGCAATTATGGCTGGCCGGTGGCGACCTTCGGCAAGGATTACAGCGGCGCCACCATCAGCCCGTTCAAGCGTTACAAGGGCATGATCGATGGCAGAGTGGTGTGGGTGCCGTCGATCGCGCCGTCGGGGCTGGCGGTTTATCGCGGCGCGCTGTGGCCGGCGTGGAACGGCGATCTGATCGTGGGCGCGCTCGCCGCGCAGGAGGTTCGGCGCATCGATCTGGATGCCGCCGGCCGCGTGCTGGGGCAACAACGCATCTTCCCGTCGGTCACGGCGCGCATCCGCGATGTGCGGGTGGCTCCGGATGGCGCGGTGTGGCTGACCACCGATGACGGCGCCGATGCCAAACCCGGCGGCCGGGTGCTGCGCGTGACGCCCTAGGGTCAGTTCCAGGTGCCGGCCGCTGCAGTGTTTTCCAACAGGTCAAAGA
>JAIXQY010000114.1 GCA_027485485.1 Sphingomonadales bacterium
AAGGGCCGGGCCATCAGCATGTCCACCTTGGCCACCCGGCGCAGGGTGGCGGCGGTGGCGGCAAAGCTCTGCCCCGAAAAGCCGAGGAAGGGATTGACGGCAACAAAGTGCTTCAGGGGCCACAGCGGCGCGATGCGCTGGCAGGCGGTGGCAATGGCGGCAGTGAGCGCCGGATGAGCGGTATCCATGGTCATCGGGGGGACCTTTCGCAAACAGGGGGCGTCAACGCCGGGTGGGCCACAGCGCCAGCACCAGCCGATTGGCGATGCTGTTCACGTAAAGCCCGTTGTGAATGTGGACATAGGCGGCCCGCGCCCAGGCCGGAGTCTCCGCACCCTTGGCGGTGATGAAACTGGCCTGGCTGATGGTGAGCGCGGCAAAGCTGGCCACGATGGCAGCCACGGCGATCAGCGCCACCAGATCGGTGCGCGCCGCCTCGGCAGGAAGGGTGCCGGCCATCAGCGCGGCCATGCCGGCCTGCAGGGCGAACCAGCCGGCGGCCACGGCCCCGGCGGCCACCACGGTGCGGGCGATGACGAAGCCGGTCGGCCGCTGATCGATGGATTGCGCGATCAGGTGGGTGAGGCCCATCAGCAAAATGGCACCCAGGGCAAACACGCCGGGCTGCGCCGTGATGGCAAAGCCCGACAGCGTGCCGGTGATGCCCACCGCGGCCAGCACCAGCGCCACCGCCATGGCCAGCCGCGCCGGATGGGGCGCGCCGCCGGGGCTGGGCGACCAGCTGGCCCGGGCGATATCGACCACACTGCCCGACGAAAGGAAGGCATGCGCCTTGTAGAGCGAGTGGGCCACGATGTGCAGCAGCGCCGGCGCCCAGGCGCCCAGGCCGCATTGCAGCAGCATGAAACCCATCTGCGCAATGGTGGACCAGGCCAGCGACACCTTGATGGCGTTTTGGGTGAGCATCACCACGCTGGCGAACAGCGCAGTGAAGCCGCCCACCACCAGCAACAAATCCATGGCCGGCACCGACAATTCCAGCAGCGGCGAAAAGCGCAGGGCCAGGAACCCGCCGGCGTTGATGATACCGGCGTGCAACAGGGCCGAAACCGGCGTGGGGGTTTCCATCACTTCGGTGATCCAGCCATGCAGCGGAAACTGCGCGGATTTCAGCAGGGCGGCCACCGCGATGAGCACGCCGGCCAGCACCAGCGCCGGCGAAGTGGACCCTTGCGCCTTCAGCGCAGCGAACACCCCCGCGAATTCCAGCGTGCCCGAGGCTTCCCACAGGATGCCGATGGCCAGCGCCAGCGCCAGATCGCCGATGCGGCTGGCGATGAATTTCTTGCGGGCCGCCAGGATCGCTGCCGGCCGGTCGCCATAGAACAGCAGCAATTGGTGCAGGGCCAGCGAGGTCGCCACCCAGGCGGCGAGGAACATCGCCATGTTGCCCGACAGGATCAACAGCAGCACGCTGGCCAGCGTGGCCGACAGCAGGCGGGTGAAGCGGGCATGGCCGCGATCGCCGGCGAGATAGTTGCGCGAGAAATGCACGACAATGCTGCCAACAAAGCTGACCAACAGGAACATCACGGCGGTGAGGCCATCGAACAGGATCGATACGCCGGGCAACGCCGGGGTGGCCAACGGGCCGGCCAGCCCCACGCCAACAGCCGCGATCATCGCGGTGAACAGCGCCAGCAGCGCCGCCGTGCGGGCCCGGGCGGCCAGCGTCTTGGGTTTGGCCGCCGGCAGCAGCGCAACGGCAAGCAGGGCCAACGGGCCGGCCAGCGCGCTCCAGGCAAGGGGGGTGATGATCATGCAAGTCGCTCCGGCAAGGGATCAGGGAACGACGGTTCATCTAGGGGTTGCCCGGCAGCGCGTAAAATAGATATATTGAACTGGTTCGTTCTGTTTTGTGAAAGTCTGGCGATGGCCGCGCTCAACTATAACCACCTGCGCTATTTTCACGCCGTGGCCCATGCCGGCAGCCTGACCCGGGCGGCGGAGCTGCTCAACCTGTCGCAATCGGCGCTGTCGGTGCAGTTGAAGAGCCTTGAAGAGGCGCTGGGCCACAGCCTGTTCGATCGTGGCCCGCGCCGCATGGCCCTCACGGAGGCCGGCAAGATCGCGCTGGATTATGCCGATACGGTGTTTGCCGCCGGCGATGCGCTGCAACAGACGCTGGCCGGGCGGGTGCGCATGGATCAGCAGGTGCTGCGCATCGGCGCGCTGCCCACGCTGTCGCGCAATTTCCAGGCCGAATTCATCGCGCCGCTGATCGGGCGGCGCGATGTGGAGCTGGTGATGCTATCGGGCACGATGCGCGATCTGGTGGCCCGGCTGGAAGCGCATGAACTGGACGTGGTGCTGGCCAACCAGCCGCCGCGCGGCGCCATCGCCCCTGACATCATTTGCCGGCGCATTGCCCAGCAGCCGGTGGGCCTGGTCGCGCCGCCGGACCTCCTGCAGCGGCCGCTGGCCTTTCCACAGGATCTGGCGAAACTGCCGGTGCTGCTGCCAGCGAAAGGCCTGGATATCCGCACCGGCTTTGATCAGCTGATGGATGCCGCCGGCATCCAGCCGATCATCCTGGCCGAGGTGGACGACATGGCGATGCTGCGCCTGCTCGCCCGCTCATCAGACGCGCTCACCCTGGTGCCGCCGATCGTGGTGAAGGATGAACTGGCCGCCGGCACATTGGTGGAGGTGTACAGCATCCCCGGCCTGAGCGAGGATTTCCACGCCATCACCCAGCGGCGGCGGTTTCCCAACCCGCTGCTGGCGGAATTGATCCGGTCATGATCCTCCCCCTCTGGGGGAGGTGGCGCCGAAGGCGACGGAGGGGGTGGGCGAGCGCAGTACTGAAAAGCCCCCTCCGCCCTGCTGCCACCTCCCCCAGAGGGGGAGGATCTTTATTTGCCCAACCGCTCCCGCACCACGCGGATCAGCGTGGGCAGATCGGGGATGGCGGTGAAATCGGCGGCGCTGACCAGCTCCGTCAATTCCCCGCCCTGCTCCACCGCCACCAGCGGCAGCGGCCAATCGGCAGCCTGGGGGAAGGCGTCCCGGAAATCCGGGCGGTGGTGGAACAACAGGCCCATCCCCGTCTCGTCCAGAAAGGCCCGCCAGTCCTTGCGCATGCTGGTGAGCCCATAGGTGACGGCGCAGAGTTGGCAGGGGTAGGTGGAGGGCGACACGATCTTGTGCACGCTGTCCATCACCCCTGCCATCAGCCCGGCATTGGCGTTGTAGACAATGACGAGGCGTTTGCTCATGCCCCAGCCCTTCAGGCAGACGCGGACAGGGCGGATTTGCCCCGCTTCACCATCAGCTTGTTGAGCGCGTTCACATAGGCGCGAGCGGAGGCCACCAGCGTGTCGGTATGGGCGCCGGTGCCGCGCACGGTGCGGCCGTTCTCGGCCAGCACCACGCTGGTTTCGGCCTGGGCATCGGTGCCGGCGGTGACGGCGTGCACCTGATAGAGGTTCAGCACCGCCTCTTCATGCGGGACCAGCTTGCGGATGGCGTTGAACAGCGCATCCACCGGGCCATTGCCGCGCGTTGCCGCCGTCACCTCTTCGCCGTCGATGGAGAGGGTCAGGATGGCCCGCTGGGGCCCGTTGCTGCCGCAATAGACCTCAACCTCCACCACCTGTATGCGATCGTGCCCGCGCAGCACTTCGTCATCGACCAGCGCGATGATATCCTCGTCAAACACCTGCTTCTTGGCGTCGGCCAGATCCTTGAAGCGCTTGAAGGCGTCGCCGAACTCATTGTCGGACAGGTCATAGCCCATTTCGGCCAGCTTGGAGCGGAAGGCGGCGCGGCCGCTGTGCTTGCCCAGCACCAGATTGGTGGCGCCCTGGCCCACGCTGTCGGGCGTCATGATCTCATAGGTGGAGCTGTCTTTCAGCATGCCGTCCTGGTGGATGCCGCTTTCGTGGGCGAAGGCGTTGGCGCCCACCACCGCCTTGTTGGCCTGCACCGCCATTCCGGTCACCCCGCTGACCAGCCGGCTGGCGCGGGTGATTTCGGTGGAGACGATGCGGGTTTGATAGGGCATCACATCCTGGCGCACCTTCAGCGCCATGGCGATTTCCTCCACCGCGGCATTGCCGGCGCGCTCGCCGATGCCGTTGATGGTGGCTTCCACCTGGCGGGCGCCGGCCATGATGGCAGACAGGGTGTTGGCCACGGCCAGGCCCAGATCATTGTGGCAATGGGTGGAGAAGATCGCCTGATCGGCATTGGGCACGCGGGTGATCACATCGCGAAACATCGCGCCATAGGTTTCGGGCGTGGCATAACCCACCGTGTCGGGCAGGTTGATGGTGGTGGCGCCGGCGCGGATGGCGGTTTCCACCGCCCGGCACAGGAAATCGGGATCGGAACGGGTGGCATCTTCGGCCGACCATTCCACGTCCGGGCACAGGTTGCGCGCCAGATTGACCGAGTGGCGGATGGCTTCGATCACCTCATCCGGCGATTTGTTCAGCTTCACCTTCATGTGCAGCGGGCTGGTGGCGATGAAGGTGTGGATGCGGGGTTGGCGGGCGCCTTTCAGCGCGGCCCAGGCCCGTTCGATATCACCGGTGGCGGCGCGGGCCAGGCTGGCTACGATGGCGGTGTCACAGATGTTGGCCACCGCTTGCACGGCTTCGAAATCGCCTTCCGATGCGATGGCGAAGCCGGCTTCGATGATATCCACCCCCAGGGCTTCCAACTGGGCGGCGACCTTCAGTTTTTCTTCCAGATTCATCGAGCAGCCGGGCGATTGTTCGCCGTCGCGCAAGGTGGTGTCGAAAATGCGGATATGGTTGGTCATGGCTTTGGCCTGTCGATTTGGGCTGATTGCAGCGCTGAATATAGTGGGCGGTTCATCCCCTCAAGGCGCGGCGGCCGAGGGACAACAGCCCACAGCCCGATCACGCCCGAGGGCGGATAAGTCGCAGAAGCGAGCGGGCGATCAGATAAGCCATGCCTGTGCATAACCCGAAGTGCCGACGCAGTGCAAGCCGCCCCGTGCTGAATTGCGCCAAAGCCAGGCTTGCATCCAACGGCGTTGCGCGGCTTGATGGCGGCCATGGCCAATTTCTTCACCGTCATCGATATCGGTTCCGCCATTCAGCAGGCGGTGGCGCCGGTGTTTCTGCTCACCGCCATTGGCGGCATATTGAACGTGCTGGCCCACCGCCTGAGCCGCGTGGTGGACCGCGCCCGGCATCTGGAATCCCAGGTTGGCGCCTACACGGCAGACCGGCGGCGCATCGCCATTGATGATCTGGCGGTGCTGGCCCGGCGCATGGCGGCGGCCAACTGGGCGATTGCGCTGTGCACCATGTCGGCCCTGCTGGTGTGCCTGGTGGTGGTGCTGTTGTTTGTCGAACAGCTGGTGAAATATCCGCTCGATATCGCGATTGCGTGGGTGTTCATCGCCGCCACCCTGTTGCTCACCATCGGGTTGCTGCTGTTCCTGTGGGAGATTCAGCTGGCCCTGCGCAGCGTGCGGGTGCGGGCGGCGGATTTGCTCACCGGGCGTCACTGAGGAATTGTTCCTCCCCAAACTTGTTTGGGGAGGTGGCGCGCGGTACGCGCGACGGAGGGGCGCTTGCCGCCGGCACCCCTCCGTCATCCTTCGGATGCCACCTCCCCAAGCAAGCTTGGGGAGGAACTGCCATGCCTCAGTTCTTCGCCTTGTCAACCAGCTGGTTCTTGGCAATCCACGGCATCATCGCGCGCAGCTTGGCGCCGGTTTCCTCGATCGGGTGGGCGGCGGCGGCCTTGCGGCTGGCCTTCAGTTCGGGCTGGCCGGCGCGGTTGTCGAGGATGAAGTTCTTCACGAAGCGGCCGCCCTGGATATCGGCCAGCACGCGCTTCATTTCGGCCTTGGTTTCGGGCGTGATGATGCGCGGGCCGGTGGTGATATCGCCATATTCGGCGGTGTTGCTGATCGAATAGCGCATGTTGGCGATGCCGCCTTCATACATCAGATCGACGATCAGCTTCACTTCGTGCAGGCATTCGAAATAGGCCATTTCCGGCGCATAACCGGCTTCGGTGAGGGTTTCGAACCCGGCCTGGATCAGGTGGGTGAGGCCGCCGCACAGCACGGCCTGTTCGCCGAACAGATCGGTTTCGCACTCTTCACGGAAGGTGGTTTCGATCACGCCGGAACGGCCGCCGCCCACCGCCGAGGCATAGGACAGCGCGATATCATGGGCGTTGCCGCTGGTGTCCTGATGGATGGCGATCAGGCAGGGCACGCCGCCGCCGTTCTGATACTCGCCGCGCACCGTGTGGCCGGGGCCCTTGGGCGCGATCATGAACACATCGATATCGGCGCGCGGTTCGATCAGGCCGAAATGCACGTTGAGGCCATGGGCAAAGGCCAGCGCGGCGCCGGGCTTCATGTTGGCGGCCAGATCATCGGCATAGATGGCGGCCTGATGCTCATCGGGGGCCAGCACCATGATCACATCGGCCCAGGCCGCGGCTTCGGCGTTGCTCATCACGGTGAAGCCGGCGCCTTCGGCCTTCCTGGCGGTGGCCGAACCGGCGCGCAGGGCGATGGCGACATGGGCCACGCCCGAATCGCGCAAATTCTGGGCATGGGCATGGCCCTGGCTGCCATAGCCAACAATGGCGACCTTCTTGCCCTTGATCAGGCCGACATCGGCATCGGCATCATAATAAACGCGCATCTGTCTTGCTTCCCTTCTGGCTCCCCTTCCGCTTGCGGGAGGGGCTGGGGGTGGGTCTCACCGCCCTTACGAAACTTCGGGTCTACGGGCACTGCCCACCCCCGACCTCTCCCGCGAGCGGGAGGGGAGAATTACACCGCCTCCGCGCCGCGCGCGATGGCAACCACACCGGTGCGGGCAACCTCGACCAGGCCAACCTCCCGCATCAGGGCGATGAACTGGTTCACCTTGTCGGTGGAGCCCGACACTTCAAACACGAAGCTGGTGGTGCTGGTGTCCACCGGCCGGGCGCGGAAGATATCGGCCAGGCGCAGCGCCTCAACGCGCTTCTCGCCCACGCCGGCCACCTTCACCAGCGCCATCTCGCGCTCCACATGCGGGCCCCAATCGGTGAGATCCACCACGTTGTGCACCGGCACCAGCCGATCCAGTTGGGCCATGATCTGATCAATCACCGGCGGCGGGCCGTTGGTGACCAAAGTGATGCGCGACACCTCGTGATTGTCAGACACATCGGCCACCGTGAGGCTTTCGATATTGTAGCCACGCGCCGAAAACAGCCCGACGATGCGGGCGAGCACGCCGGCTTCGTTGTCGACCATGATCGACAGTGTGTGCCGTTCAGACGGAAGATGTTTCATCACACCAACGCCTTCGCATCATCATCGGCCGGCCCCACTTCATCGGCCGCGCTCAGGATCATGTCCGTGTGCGCGGCGCCGGATGGGATCATCGGGAAGCAATTGGCCAGTTTCGACACCCGGCAATCCACCACCACCGGGCCGGGGTGATCCAGCATGGCCTGGATGCCGGCGTCCAGATCATGCGGGCCCTCGATGGTGATACCCTTCCAGCCATAGGCCTGCGCCAGCATCACGAAATCCGGCAGCGAATCGGAATAGCTTTCGGAATAGCGCCCGCCGTGGTTCAGCTCCTGCCACTGGCGGACCATGCCCATATATTCATTGTTGATGATGAAGATCTTCACCGGCAGGCGATATTGCGTCGCGGTGCCCAGTTCCTGGATGTTCATCTGGATGCTGGCTTCGCCGGCGATATCGATCACCAGCGCACCCGGAAAGGCCAGTTGCGCCCCGATCGCGGCCGGCAGGCCATAGCCCATGGTGCCGAGCCCGCCGCTGGTCAGCCATTTGTTGGGATCGTGGAACCCGAAATGCTGCGCCGCCCACATCTGGTGCTGGCCCACTTCGGTGGAGATGATCGGCTTCTTGGCCTTGGTCATCTCATAGAGGCGCTGGATGGCCTTCTGCGGCAGCAGCGCGTCACCCTTCTGCTCAAAGCCGAAGCTGTTGCGCCCGCGCCAGGCGGCGATATCAGCCCACCATGGCTTCAGATCGGCCGGGCGATGCCCGCGCGCGCGCCACAGCTTCAGCATGTCTTCCATCACGCTGCCAACATCGCCCTGGATGGTGAGATCCACCCGCACCGTCTTGTTGAAGCTGGAGCGATCGATATCAACATGGATCTTGCGGCTGGTCGGGCTGAACGCATCCAGCCGGCCGGTCACGCGGTCATCAAACCGCGCGCCCAGGCAGACCATCAGGTCGCAGCGGTTCATCGCCATATTGGCTTCGTAACTGCCGTGCATGCCCAGCATGCCGAGGAATTGCGGATGTTCGGCCGGGAAACAGCCCAGGCCCATCAGCGTGCTAGTGACGGGTGCGCCGGTGGCCTTGGCCAGTTCACGCAGCAACTGGCTGGCGATCGGGCCCGAATTGATGATGCCGCCGCCGGTATAGAGGATAGGGCGCTCGGCCGCGGCCAGCATGTCCACCGCCGCTTCGATCGCGGCCAGATCGCCCTTCACCTGCGGCTTGTAGGTCTTGTGGCTGATGGTGCCGGGCTTGTCGTACCGGGCCTTCATGATCTGCACATCCTTGGGGATGTCGATCACCACCGGGCCGGGCCGGCCGGAGCGGGCGATATAAAAGGCCTCGTGCAGCACCGGGCCCAACCGGGCCGTGTCCTTCACCAGATAATTATGCTTGGAACAATGGCGGGTGATGCCCACCGTGTCGCATTCCTGGAAGGCATCGGTGCCGATCAGATGCGTGGGCACCTGGCCGGTGATCACCACCAGCGGCACCGAATCCATCAGGGCATCGGTGATGCCCGTCACCGCATTGGTGGCGCCGGGGCCGGAGGTGACCAGCACCACGCCCACCTTGCCGCTGGCACGGGCATAGCCTTCGGCGGCATGCACGGCGGCCTGTTCGTGGCGCACCAATATGTGGCGGATGCGATTCTGCTGGAACAGCGCATCATAAATCGGCAGCACGGCGCCGCCCGGATAGCCGAACACCACCTCAACGCCGAGATCAGTCAGCGCCTGCACAACGATTTCGGCGCCGGCAATCTCCAGGCCCATGATCTGCTTTCCATGCTGTTATCGCCGGCAACCCGGCGGACGGCTGCTGTTAAAAGAAGAAAAATGCTACGTCAACCCCATAGTGCGCAATTATCATGCGCGAACTGCCGGCATTGGAACAATAATTGACAAGGCGGCCGGATGTGAGGCGCCGGAAGCAACGCAAAACCCCCGCCGCGATGCGACGGGGGCTTGCAGGTGCAGCCCGGCGCACCGGGACGGGTGATCCGGTTCAGGCGGCGACGGCAGTCGGGGGACGGCGGCGCATGCCAAGGCCAATCAGGCCAAAGCCGGCCAGCATCATCGCCCAAGAGGTCGGTTCCGGAACCGACAAGGTGGTCTGCGGAACGAACACGGTGGCCGCATCGGTGGTGCGGATCGCATAGACGCGATCGATAACGATATCCTTGGCCGGGTTGCCGCCCGAGTTGAACACCAGGTTGGTGTTGTACCAGCCAGCCTTGGAAATATTGGCAACGGCCGATTGGTGAGTCCATGTCCGGGCCGTGGATGCAGCGGTGATGTTCGTCGCGGTCACCAACGTGCTCAGGATGGTCACGGCGATTCTGGAGTTGTTGCGGTTTCTGATGCCATTCTGCGTCAGAAAGCTGCTGAAGCCGACGCGATAATTGCCCACCGACAGATAGGTGAGCTGCGACAGGGTCTCATTGGTGGCCACGTCGCTGACAAAATAGCCGGCGCGGCTGCCCACGGCATCCGGGCTCTGCGACACCGAATTGTCCGCAAACACATTCTCGTTGAACGCGCCGCCCGCAGCATAGGATCGCGTGTTGTTATAGCCGATGACGATTCCGGCATAGCTGGCCGGGCGGTTCGTCAACGTCCAATCGGGCAGGACGGGGGGAGCGCCGAACTGCGAGCCGCCGAGCGTGCTGTTTTCGAAGCTGCCGTTCTTGATCAGGTTGGTGACGGCCAGCGCCGGAGTTGCGGCCAGCAGGGCGGCGGCGGCGGCGGCTAGGAGAATGTTGGTGCGCATCTGAGGGTCCTTTTCAAACATCTTGCAGCCGGGGATTTGCTGCACATTTGGTTAAGAAGCAATTAACGTGCCAGTTTCGGGGGCGTGTTTCTTTCTAAGGAGTTATCTATTCGTTAACGACGTTTCGCACTGAAAGGTGTAAAGCCAGCCGACACTTTTTGGGTGTTCTGCTCGGTCTGTGGCGCCGCTCCAGGGCAGGCCGGCTGCCCGGAAATCGAGGCGCAAGTCACGGATATTGCGGTTGTAAAGCGCCCCCGCCATGGCTGGCGGGGGCGTGATGACATGGGGGCTGGCGCTGCCAGGGAAGGTTCAGGCGGCGAGGACATTCGGGGGACGGCGGCGCATGCCGAGACCCACCAGCACAAAGCCCGCGATCAGCGTGGACCAGGTTGCCGGTTCCGGAACCCCGGCCAGGCCGGGCCCGATCAACACAGTCGCCGCATCGATGGTGCGAACACCGAACACACGATCAACCACAACATCCTTGGACGGGGCGCCGTTGGAGTTGAACACCAGGGCGGTGCGATACCAGCCGGCGGTGAGGATCTGGCCGACGCCGCTGACATTGGTCCAGCGCTGGCCCAGCGAGGTGCCGGTGATCATCGTGGTGGCGACCGGGATCCCCAGGATGGTGACGGCCAGGCTGGCGTTGTTGCGGTTCCGCAGGCCATTGGCGGTCAGATAATAGTTGAAGCCGACGCGGAAATTGCCCGGCGACAGATAGACATCCTGATACAGGGTTTCATTCACCGAATGATCGCCCACGAAATAGGCGGCATAGCCACCAACGGCATCCGGGCTGCCCGAGGCCGCGTTGTCGGCCACCACGCGTTCGCCATAAGCGCTGATCGGATAAGCAGCGTTGCTGTTGTAGCGGATCACGCTGGCCGGTTGATCCTGGGTCGGTCTGTTGTCCGGCGTGTTCAGCTTGCTCCAGCCGTTGAAGGCCCCAACACCCGTGGTGCCGGCCTGTTCGAAACTGCCGTTGACGATTCTGTTGACCGCTGTTGCCGGCTGGGCGGCCACCACGGCGGCAACGGTGACGGCCGCGATGGCCAGGATGTTGTGCATGTCCCACTCTCCAAATTAACAAAGCGTTGCGCTTGATTTAATTTATGCAAAGAGCGTGCCAGTCTTGCGACGATAGAGAATCAAGGACTTAATGAGGCAGCATTGCGCATTCGGCGCAGCAAAATGCGACTCTTGGGGACTCCCTGTTGCATAATGCGCCACGTTGGCGGCCTCATCGCCTGCATCGGCAGGGACTCAGGCAAGCCTCACGTCATCGGCGGAGGCGTCTCATTGATTGAATTGCCGGCGGCGGCAAACAATGGCCATGCGCACGGCCAGAAGGCCGATGGGCAACGATCAGGCTGGTCTGGTTGTGATCAGCAGACCACTTCCTGCATTCCGCCCTGGCGGCGCACAAAGGCCAGACCCAGCGCCAGAACGCCAACCACAGCCGGAATGATCGGAGCCAGCGGTTCGCTGTTGCCCGGAGTGGCAGCATTGACCACCGCCGGTGTCACCTGCGGTTCGCAAGGGCCGGCGCTTTCAAAACAGGCGCTGGGCTGGCGGGCGGGTTCGGCAATCATGACCGTGGCCACGGCCGGCGTTGCCGTCGCTGCTGCCAGACCAAGAATCGCTGCCATAAAAATCCGCATACATCCCCCACGTCTGCTGCACTGCGACATAACCGGTGTTGATGACAAACGCATGAAGGCCGTTCGGCTTCCTGCACAGGTTTCAACAACTTGCGGTCACGGTTCTGTCACACCGCGGCGGCTCCACTGCTGGAACCATGGAGGAAGTTACGCAGCTGCATCAATACGCGATGCAGCGCATGCGGAATATGAAAGCGGCCGATCCAGCGCCGGCTCAGGCCGAGACCGCCATCCGGCGGCGACGCAGCGTGGCGCCGATCAGGCCAAAGCCGGCCAGCAACATCGCCCAGCTCGACGGTTCCGGCACCACGCCGCCGATCATGAAGTCATTGCCCTGATAGGTGCCCAGATGCACCTCGTCGCGCATGGCATAATGGCGGGCGACCACCGATCCTTCGACAACATGCGCCGTGATGCTGGCCAGCGGCGCCAGGATCGATCCCTGGAACTGGCGGCCGATGTTGATGCTGGTGGCATCGATGAAATTCCAGATCACCTGCTGGTTGTTGGCGCGGGCGTTGTTGATGAAATTGGTGTTGATGTTGAGCGTGGTGTTGCCGATGTTGCGCACATTGATGATCACCGGCAGCGTGGTGTTGGGGAAGTTATAGCTGAATTCCTGAACGTTGAAGAAGCTGGCGCTGGTGATTTCAAACAGAGCGAAACCGGTGGGGTTGGCGGGGCCGACGTTGCTGGCGACCGCGTTGAACGTCGCGCGCTGATTGTTGTTGGACAGGCTGATGCTGCTCGGGCTGGTGGCCACCAGGCTGGCCAGGGAGGACGACAATGCCAGCACATTGGCGGACAGCACGGCGGCTTCGGCGGTGATGGCGGGGGCAGTGGGCGCGTTGGGCACCACGGGGGCCGGCACCATCGCGTTGAAGCTGTAGTTGCTGTTGAAGCTGGCACCGTTGCGATTGCCGCTGATGCTGCCGCCGGCATAGACGGTGACGCCATTGCTGCCATTCAGGTTGCTGATGCTGCCGCCGGCCTTGATCGTGATGCCGCTGCCGGCATTGCCGCTGCCGATGCTGCCCGCCACCGAGACCGTCTGGTTGTTGCTGCCGGAAAGCTGCCCGACGCTGCCACCGATGGTGGCCGTGCCGCCGCTGCCAAAGCCCAGATTGCCGACATTGCCGCGCACCTGCACATTGGTGTTCTGGCCGCCGTTGATGTTGCCGTTGACGCTGCCGCCCACCTTGAGCGTGACATTGTCTGACAGGTTGACGCCGTTCTGCAGCGACCCGGTCACCTCCAGCGTGGTGCCCTGGCCCACGTTGAGATTGTTGCTGATGTTGCCGCCGATGCGGGCGGTGCCGCCGGTGCTGTTGAAGTTGATGCCGGGCACATTGCCCTGGATGGCGACACCATAGGCATTCTGGCTGCCGAAATCGCCCACCCTGGCCCCGCCGGTGCCGTTGGCGCCGTTGTTGATGTTGAGATTCTGGCTGACGCTGCCTCCCACCGACAGGGTGGCGCGGCCGGAGGCGGTGAAGCGCTGGCCGTTGGCGCTGCTGCCGATGCCGATCTGGCTGCTGTTGCCCGAGACATTGCCGCCAACAAACGCTTTGCCCTCCACCTCGCCGCCGTGGATCACCAGATCACCCAGCACGATCAGGTTGAGTTCGCGCATGGCCTGCAGGCCGGCGCGCGCCGGCGTAACGGCCTGGGCCGGCATGGCGATGGCAGCCGCGGCCGCGAGCAAGGCGATGTGGATGGATTGGCGACGCATATGTACTGACCCCGTGTTTGGACACAGGGCTCATACCGGACGATAAAAATGAACAGAAGGTAGATTTAACGTTAATTTGCAGAGATGGCGCAAAAACTTGCCGTCCCGGTATCGGTGATCGATGCCAGGCAGCGCAGCTGCAGTCTTCAAAGTGGATGAAGGCAGGCCATCACATGGCAGGCTGGAAAATTAGCCTTAACAAAATCAGATCTTTACGACTTGTAAACCTTAACGACAGATTCAAATGTGTAAAAAATTCCGACAGTTTTTGGAGCGATCTGGACCCATTCTCGTGCAGTTTGGGGCCCAAACGTGAAAGGGGCTGCACCGGCATTGCCGGTGCATCCCCCTGCACATCAGCTGATCGAAAGATCAGGCAGCGACGGCGGCGCGACG
>JAIXQY010000224.1 GCA_027485485.1 Sphingomonadales bacterium
GATTGCCCGGCTTCGCGAAGCCGGGCAATCGAACAGCGCTCTTCAAGCGATAGCTGGGCATATCTCGACATGGCAGCACCTGTCTGAGGTGTTGCACTTCGTTTGTGAACTCAGACCCGGATCAAGCCCGGGGTGATGAATAGAAAAAACGGGGCGGCTGGTGGGCCGCCCCGGTTGGGGTTGGTGATGGTGGGGAGGCCCACCCCCGGCCCCTCCCGCAAGCGGGAGGGGAATATAGGGGCTCAGTGTCCCGCCAGGGCGGCGAGGAGCAGGAGGGCCACGATGTTGGTGATCTTGATCATCGGGTTCACGGCGGGGCCGGCGGTGTCCTTATAGGGGTCCCCCACGGTGTCGCCGGTGACGGCGGCCTGGTGGGCGGGGGAGCCTTTGCCGCCATAGGCGCCTTGTTCGATGACCTTCTTGGCATTGTCCCACGCGCCGCCGCCGCTGGTCATGGAGATGGCCACGAAGAGCCCGGAGATGATGACGCCCATGAGGAGGGCGCCGAGTGCGGCAAAGCCATTGCCCTGGCCGGCGACCGCGGTGATGGCGAAATAGACCACGACCGGGGCGAGCACCGGCAGCAGCGAGGGGATGATCATTTCCTTGATGGCGCCGGCGGTGACGAGGCCGACGGTGCGGGCATAGTCAGGCTTGACGGCGCGGGTGGCGATGCCGGGGTTCTCGCGGAACTGGGCGCGGATATCCTGGGCCACGGCCTGGGCGGTGCGGCCAACCGCTGTCATCGCCATGCCGCCGAACAGATAGGGCAGCAGCGCGCCGAGCAACAGCCCGACGACGACATAGGGGTTGGACAGGGAGAAATCGACCGCAACCGTGGAGAAGAACTGCGAGAGATCTTCAGTGTAGGTGGCGAACAGCACCAGCGCCGCCAGGCCGGCCGAGCCGATGGCATAGCCCTTGGTGACGGCCTTGGTGGTGTTGCCCACCGCATCGAGGGCATCGGTGCGCTGGCGCACTTCGCCATCGAGGCCGGCCATTTCGGCGATGCCGCCGGCGTTGTCCGTCACGGGGCCATAGGCATCGAGCGCGACGATCATGCCGGCCAGGGCGAGCATGGCGGTGGCGGCAAAGGCGATGCCGATCAGGCCGCCGAGTTTGTAGGTGGTGATGATGCCGGCGACGATGACCAGCGTGGGCAGGGCGGTGGATTCCATCGAGACGGCCAGGCCCTGGATGACGTTGGTGCCATGGCCGGAGTCAGAGGCTTTGGCGATGGATTGCACCGGGCGATAATCGGTGCCGGTGTAATATTCGGTGATCCACACGATGAGCGCGGTGACGACGAGGCCGATGAGCATGCAGTAGAACAGCGCCCGGCCGGTGAAGCCGCCTTCGACGCCAGCCACGCTGATGGCGTCGGCCGAGGTTGGATCGGCGCCGATCACGGCGTTCATGTCGGGGAAGATGGCGGCAGTGGCGAACCACAGCGCCGGGACGGAGAGCAGGCCAGTGACGATCAGGCCCTTGTAGAGCGCGCCCATGATCGAGCCGCCGCCGAGGCGGACGAAATAGGTGCCGATGATGGAGGTGATGATGCACACACCGCAGGCGAGCAGCGGCAGGGTCATCAGGCGGGTGGCATCGGGGCCGGCGACCAGCAGGGCGCACAGCACCATGGTGGCGCCGATGGTGACCACATAGGTTTCGAACAGATCGGCGGCCATGCCGGCGCAATCGCCGACATTGTCGCCCACGTTGTCGGCGATCACGCCGGGGTTGCGATCATCATCCTCGTCAAAGCCGAGCTCGTTCTTGCCGACCATGTCGGCACCCACGTCGGCCGCCTTGGTGAAGATGCCGCCGCCCAGGCGGGCGAAGATGGAGATGAGGCTGGCACCGAACGACAGCGCGACGAGCGCATTGACCACGGCGCGGCTGGTGGGCTCAAGCCCGGAGGAGATGAGGGCATAGAAATAGCCGGCGATGGCCAGCAGTGCGAGGCCAGCGACCAGCATGCCCGTCACTGCGCCGGAGCGGAACGCCATGGTGAGCCCGGCCTGCAGCGATTGGCGCGCCGCCTCGGCCGTGCGGACGTTGGCCCGCACCGAGATGTTCATGCCGATGAAGCCGGTGGCGCCGGAGAGGACGGCGCCGAGCACGAAGGCGATGGCCGGAATGATGCCAAGGAAGCCCGCGACCAGCGCCGCCACGATCACGCCGACGATGGCAATGGCGGTATATTGCTTGGTGAGATAGGCGCCGGCGCCGATCTGGATGGCCTTGGCGATTTCCTGCATGCGCTCATTGCCTGCCGAGGCACTGAGCACCTGCCTTGATGTGATGATGCCATAAACCACTGCGACCAAGCCGCAGATGATGGCCAAAACGACGCTGTCCATGCTTTCCCTCCCCTGATGTGCCGCGTCCCTTATGATGGGCTTGGGCATTTTGTCGCACCATGGCATGGGATTCGGCGAACGCAAGCGGCCACGTGCAGATAGAAGCACTGGCAAAAGGGAGCAGGCGCAATGACGATCACCCGGCGAGACGCGATGATGCTGGCCGCAGCGGCCGGGGCGGCCCCGGCCATGGCCCTTCCCGCCGGTGCGATTGCGCCGGATGATGAAGCCGGCTGGGCCCGGATTGCGGCGCTGTATCCCGCCATGGCCGGGCCGGTGACCCAGATGGAGCATGGCTATTGGGGCAATATGGCGTTGGAGGTGGCACAAGCGCACCGCGCCATCGTTGAGCGGCTGAACCGCGACACCAGCATCTATGCCAGGCGGGCCATGCGCAAGGATCAGGAGGTGGTGAAGGCCCGCGCTGCCCAGGCCATGGGCGTGCAGCCGGGCGAGATCGGCTTTTGCCGCAATGCCGCCGAGGGGTTGCAGGCGTTGATCAGCCAGTTCCAGGGCGTGGGCGAAGGTGATGCCATATTGTGGTCTGACAGTGATTACGACACCAGCCACAACACGATGCGAACCCTGGCCAGGAGCCGCCGGGCGCAGGCTGTGATGATCCCGCTGCCGCGGGCACCGACGCGGGAGAATGTGATCGCCGCCTATGCCGCCGCCATCAAGGCGACGCCGCGGTTGAAGTTCGTGCTGCTCACCCACGGCACTCACAAGAGCGGCATGGTGGTGCCGGTGGCCGAGATTGCGGCACTGGCCAAGGCGGCCGGCGCGATGGTGCTGGTCGATTGCGCCCAAAGCTTCCGGCAGCGGCCGTTCCTGATCCCGGATTTCGGCGCGGATTTCGTCGTGCTGAACTTCCACAAATGGGTGGGGGCGCCGGTGGGGGTGGCCGGTTTCTGGATCCGTCCCGGTGCCGCGGCGATGATCGCGCCTGCCGCTGCCGAGCCGGACGCCAGGCCCGACGATGTGCAAGCCAAGGTGCATCAGGGCACGCTGGATTATGCCCCGCAGCTCAGCCTGCCGGCGGCGCTGGATTTCCAGGACCGGGTGCTGCCGGTGCCGATGAAGCTGGCCCGTCTGCAATATCTGCGCAACCTGTGGGTAAAGCCGCTGCGCGGGCTTTCGGGCCTGGAGATCATGCTGGGCGATGATCCGGCCACTTTTGGCGCCATCACCAGCTTCCGCATCGCCGGCCACACCAGCCTGGCCGACAACATCGCCATCACCGACACCCTGTTCAACCAATACAGGATCATGACCGTGCACCGCGCCGGGCTGGCCGATGGCGCCTGTGTCCGGGTGACGCCGGCGCTGTTTTCCACGCCGGCCGATTGTGCCCGGATGGTGGCGGCTTTGCAGGATCTGGTGCCGAAAATCGCCCGCGGCTAAGGATGTTCCCAGCCCAGCCGGGTGGGCGTGGTGATTGGCTTGCCGGCATGGCTGAGGCTGAGGCCGCTGCCGGCTGTCACCGTGCCGATCCGGGTCACCGGCGTGCGGGTTGGCGCGGCCAGCGCCGCCACGTCCACACTGGTGGGCGCGGAGAACAGCAGTTCATAATCATCGCCGGCCGTCACCCGGGCCAGCACATCATCCAGCCCGGTGGCCGGCCGGCTCAATGGCACTGCATCCAGCGCGATGGCCAGTCCAACCCCACTGGCCGCCGCCAGCCGCTCCGCATCGATCAACAGCCCATCTGACACGTCCATTCCGGCACTTGCCACGCCGCCCAGCGCCGCCCCCAGCGCCAGCCGCGGCGTGGGCCGACGAAAGCGGTTCAACAGCGCCTTGTCATGGGGTGCCGTGCCCTGCGCCACCGCCAGCCCCAGCCCGGCATCGCCAATCGTGCCCGAAACCCACAGGGCATCGCCCGGCTGCGCGCCCGCCCGGCCCAGCGCCTGCCCGCGTTCCACCCAGCCGATCGCCGTCAACCCCAGCACGGTGGTATCCAGCCCGCTCACCGTATCGCCGCCCCACAAGGCCACGCCGAAATGATCCAGCGCCCGCCCCAGACCCGCTGCAAAGTCGGCGCGCCAATCCTGATCATCCGGCCCCGCCAGCCCCAGCAGCACGCCGGCCGGGGTGGCGGCCATGGCCGCCAGATCAGACAGGTTCACCGCCAGCAATTTCCACGCCACGTCGCCGGGTGGATCATCGGGCAGATAATGCACGCCCTGCGCCAGCACATCATGGGTGAACACCAGTTCACGGCCCAACGGCGGCAGCCACACGGCGGCATCATCGGCAAGGCCGCGCGCCGCTGCTGTGGTGGCCAGCGGGGCCAGATGGCGGGCGATGAACTCCCGCTCCGCCATTAGAGTCAGCCGCGCACCCGGCGTGCCAGCGTGTCGAGCAGGCCATTGACGAAGCGGGCTTCCTTCTCGTCGTGAAAGGCGTGGGCGACATCCACATATTCGTTGATCACGGTGGCCGCCGTCACATCGGGGCGGGCCAGAAGCTCATACAGGGCGGCGCGCAGCAGGGCGCGCATCGGCCGGTCCAGCCGGTTCAGCGACCATCCCTCCGCCAGCCCGCCGCTGATCAGCGTGTCGAGTTCCTCCTGCCGGGCGGCGACACCGGCGACCAGATCGTCGAAGAAGGGCTCATCGGCGGCGAGATATTCCGCGCCCTCGATTTCCTGGCCCAGCCGGTGCTGGTGAAATTCGGTCAACAGCCGGGGCACGCTTTCACCGGCGCCAAGGCCACGCATTTCCAGCTGATACAGGGCCTGCACAGCGGCAAGCCGGGCCGCAGAGCGGGCGCGATAATCGGGTTGTGTGTTCACGGCGCGGCCTTACGCCATTAACGCGGCTGGCGGCAAGCACGGGCTGTTATCCACAGGGCATGCACAGAAGCGCCCCCGCCGAAATTCGGCTCGGCCGGCTGCGGCCCTTGAGCCAAACCACGCATTGGGCGACAAGGCAGCATGGCCTCCATCCCCCCCACCATTCCCAACTTGCGCATCGTCGATCCGGCCCAGCCGCACGCCGGCCTGCCGCAGAATATCGAAGCCGAAGCGGCGTTGCTTGGCGCGCTGATGATCGACAACCGGCTGGTGGAAGATGTCGTCGCCCGGCTGAAGCCCGAACATTTTGCCGATCCGCTGCATGGCCGCATCTTTGCTGCTGTGCTCACCCTTTCGGCGCGTGGCATGGCCGCAACGCCGGTCACATTGAAACCGATGTTCGATGCCGATCCGGCGATGATCGAATTGGGCGGGCCGGGCTATCTCGCCACCCTCACCCAGAATGGCGCGGCGCTGCTGGCGGCGCGGGATTTCGCCAGCCAGATTTATGATCTGGCGCTGCTGCGCGAACTGATCCGCGTCGGCCGCGACATGGTGAGCCAGGCCTGCGACACCAGCCGCGATATCGTGCCGATCGATCAGATCGAAGCGGCTGAAATGGCACTTTATAAGGTGGCCGAGGCCGGCGAAGTGCAGGGCGCCGTCAAGACCTTCCGCGAAGCCGCGATGGAGGCGGTGGCCCAGGCCGATCGCGCCAAGCGGTCGGGCGGGCATCTTTCGGGCTACACCACCGGCCTCACCGGCCTGAACGAGAAGATGGGCGGCCTGCACAAATCCGATCTGCTCATCCTTGCCGGCCGTCCGGCCATGGGCAAGACCAGCCTTGCCACCAACATCGCCTTTGCCTGTGCCCAGCGCTTCATCCAGGACCGGGCACGCGGCATCGAACCGGAAAAATCCTCGGGCGCGCCGGTGGCGTTCTTCAGCCTCGAAATGTCGTCCGATCAGCTCGCCACCCGTATCCTGGCCGAACAGTCTGAAGTGAACGGCGAACAGCTGCGGATGGGCAAGATCAGCGATGATGACTTCACCCGGCTGGCCCGCGCCTCCACCGAATTGGCCGCGCTGCCGCTGTGGATTGACGACACGCCGGGCCTGTCCATCGCCGCGCTGCGCACCCGCGCCCGCCGGCTGAAGCGCCAGCACGGCATCGGGCTGATCGTTGTCGATTATCTCCAGTTGCTTTCGGGTTCCAAGACCAGCGGCAGCGACAACCGGGTGCAGGAAATTTCCGAGATCACCCGCGGCCTGAAGACACTGGCCAAGGAACTGCAGGTGCCGGTGATCGCGCTGTCGCAGCTCAGCCGCGCGGTCGAAAACCGCGAAGACAAACGGCCGCAGCTGTCTGATCTGCGCGAAAGCGGCACCATCGAGCAGGATTCCGATATCGTGATGTTCGTCTATCGCGAGGAATATTATCACGGCCTGAAACAGCCTGATCCGGAAGAGACGGAAAAGCACGCCAAGTGGCGGGAAAAAGCCGAAAAAATCTTTGGTCTGGCCGAAGTGATCATCGCCAAGCAGCGCCATGGCGCCACCGGCACGGTGCCGCTCACCTTCATCAAGCAGTTCACCAAATTCGCCGACCGGGCCGAAGACGATTATGCCGCTGGCTATTGACGGCCGAGGCAAAAAACCCCGTCATTTCGCCACTATCGGGCAGACGGGCTGCGGCGCATCGCTTCATGGCAATCATATCCACTGGTGTGGTGGGGCAGCCGGTGGCAAGTTGATCCGGGGCAGAGCAGGGAAAGCAGACGGCCGATGAATTTGGCAAAACGGGGTCCGACGCGGCGTGAAGTGTTGCATGCGATCGGGTTGATGGCTGGCACCACCGTGCTGTATCAGGCGATGGAAGCGCTTGGCCACGCCAAGGAAACCCAGTTCGCCGGTCCGCCCAATCTGCAGGGCGCCCGCCCGGGAGCCAGGGTGGTGGTGCTGGGTGCTGGTCTGGCCGGCATGCTGGCCGCCCATGAACTGGCCAAGGCCGGTTACCAGGTGCAGATCCTCGAATACAACAACCGCCCCGGCGGCCGGAACTGGTCGCTTTATGGCGGTGACACCTACACCGAACTGGGCGGCGCCACCCAGAAGGTCGGCTTTGCCGATGGCAATTATCTCAACCCCGGCCCGTGGCGCATTCCTTATCACCACCGCGCCCTGCTGCATTATTGCAAGGCCTTCGGCGTTGCGCTGGAACCCTTCATCCAGATGAACCAGCAGGCGCTGGTGCATTCGGCCAAGGCCTTTGGCGGCAAGCCGATGCGCTATCGCGAACTGCACGCCGATTGGGATGGCAATGTGGCCGAGCTGCTGTCGAAAGCCATCGACAATCGCGCCCTTGATTCAGTCATGACCAAGGACGATGCCGACCGCCTGCGCCTGGCGCTGCGCGATTGGGGCGCGCTGGATCAGAATTTCAAATATACCAAGAATTATCGCTCGTCGCGCCGGCGTGGCTTTGAGCGGGCGCAGGGCGGCGGCGTGCTGGGAGAGCCGATCCCGTCCGACGTCTACCCGTTCAAGGATATTCTCGATTCCGGCATCTGGCGCGTCGTGTCTCAGCACATGAGCATCGATCACCAGCATGCCATGTTTCAGCCAGTGGGCGGCATGGGCATGATCGGCCGCGGTTTCGCCAGGCAGGTGGAAGGCAAGATCAAATATAACCAGAAGGTCACGGCGATCAGCCAGCAGGGCGGCAAGGTCACGGTGACCCACACTGATACCGGCACCGGCGTCACCGGCACCACGGAAGCGGATTATTGCGTCTGCACTATCCCCTTGTCGGTGCTCAGCCAGATCGATGTGGATTGCAATCCGGCGCTGGATGCCGCGATCAAGGCAGTGCCCTATTCCAACTCGGTCAAGATCGGTCTCGAATTCAAGCGGCGCTTCTGGGAAGAGGAAGAGGCCATTTACGGCGGCATCAGCTTCACCGACCGCGAGATCAGCATGATCTCCTATCCGTCGGGCAAGCTGCACAGCGATGGCCCGGCGGTGATCTTGGGCGCCTATACCTTTGGCCCAGCCAGTTACAAATTCGCGGGCATGACGCCGGAAGAGCGGATTGCGCGCGCGCTCGACCAGGGCAGCGTGTTCCACCCCGGCCGCTACAAGGAAGAGTTCATCGGCGGCGCCACCGTGGCGTGGAGCCGGGTGCCCTTCACCCTGGGCTGCTGCGCCATGTGGAACGAGGAAACCCGCAAGGAACATTATCAGACGCTGGTGGCGGTGGACAATCGGCTGGTGTTGGCCGGTGAGCACGCATCCTATGTCGGCTGCTGGATGGAAGGCGCGATCCTGTCCTCCCTCGATGCCGTCACCCGCCTGCACAAGCGCGCGCTGGAGGCTTGAGAATGCGTATCATCCTGTTTGCTGCGGCCGCTTTGTTGGCCACCCCGGCGCTGGCGCAAAAGCCGGCCAAGGCTCCGCCTCCCCCGCATCCCGGCGCCGAAGTCTATCAGAATGTCTGCCAAGCCTGCCACATGGCCAATGCGCTGGGCGGCGAAGGTGCCGGCAAGATCCCGGCACTGGCCAAAAACGGCGGACTGGAAGCCGCCGGCTATCCGATCATGGTCGTCACGGGTGGCAAGGGCGCCATGCCCTGGTTCCGCGGCAGCCTGACCGACACGCAGATTGCCGACGTGATCAATTATGTGCGCAGCAATTTCGGCAACAAATACAAGGACAAGGTGACGCCAGCGATGGTGGCCGAGCAGGGCCTGCCTGCGCCCCGCGGAGCGGAAGGCCCGCGCTGAATCTGTTTCAGACCGAAAAGCTGGAACCGCAGCCACAGCCGGAGGCGGCATTGGGGTTGCGCACCTCAAAGGCTGCCGCGCCGATCTTTTCGACATAATCGACTTCGGAGCCTTCCAGGAACGGCAGGCTATCGGGATCGATCAGCATGGTGACGCCGTCCGTCTCCACGGCCACGTCATCGGCAGCCGGCGCTGCCTCCAGCCCGAAGCGATATTGGAACCCAGCGCAGCCACCGCCATCAACGGCCAGCCGCAGCATCAGGCCGGGCTTGCCCTGACGGGCGGCAATGGTGGCAACACGGGCGGCAGCAGCCGAAGTCAGGCGCGGGGGGCTATCCATGGTCGCAATGTAAGAGGGCAGGCTGCCTGATGCAACCGGTTGCGCTCAACGGCCGCTGCGCACGGTCCAACGGCGGCCGCCGGCCATCACCTCGTCGCCGTCAGCCAGTGGCGCGAAGGGTTCGTCGCTGGCGATATTCACCGGCGCCACCACGGTCGGCCGCGACTTTACCGGATTGTTCACGCCAAAGCTGGCCAGATCGATGAACGGCTGCGGATCGAGCGCGCGGCCATCCAGCCGGATTTCAAAATGCAGATGGGTGCCGGTGGAGCGGCCGGTGGAACCCATGCCGCCAATCACCTGGCCCTGGCGCACTGTGTCACCCACCTTCACGTGAAAGCGGCTCATGTGGCCATAGCGGGTTTCCATGCCGTTGCCGTGATCAACCACGACCACCTTGCCATAACCGGCCCACCAGCCAGCCCGGACCACAACACCATCGGCAGACGCATGAATGGCATCGCCGGTGCCGCCCAGCATGTCGATGCCGGCGTGGAAGGCGCCGCCGCCATGGAACGGATCGGAACGATAGCCGAAATCCGATGACGGGCGATACTGGTTCACCGGCATGAAGGCCGGGATGCGGGCGAAGGTGGCGGCGACCTTGGCCATGCGGGCGGCATTGGCCTGCAGATCGCGCACCTGCGGATCATTGGCAGCAATGAACGGACCGCCACGGCCTTCGTTGCTGAGGAAGCGGGAGGGATCAAGGCCCAGGCGCTGCAGCACGGCTTCGGCGCGGGCTTCACCAGCCGGGGCGGCGCCAATCAGGGCGGCCACGGTCTGGCCGGCGCGCGGCAGCATGCGGGCGAGCGCAGCCGGATCGGCACGATCATCGGCCAGTGCGGCCAGAAATTCACGGCGGGCGCTGGCAACGCTGGTGGCCGGATTGGTGGCGCTGTCATCACCCAGCATGGTCTCGCAGGCAGCGGCAGTGCTGACCGGAGCGACAAGCTGGGCCTGCGCGACACCGGCGGGCGCCAGGGCGACGGCCAGGGCCAGCAGCCCTGTCTTGCCCAATATGCCCAGTTGCCAGTTCATCTGCTGCTGCGACCCTTTTTGGTTCAGGGGTTGCAGCGCTCACACAATCGGCTTTGCCGGATCACCTGATCCTGCACGGCGTCTGTCTGATCTGCTGTCCCCTCATCGCTGGCGAGCACCTGCGACAACAGCCATGAACCAGCCGCGATCAGAGTGAACAACGGGGCATTCCACCCCAAGCGGCCAACCGTTCACCGCTGGCGACGAACCGTGAAAAAAACGTGCCCATGCTGTGCAACCAATGGCGACGCCGGGCGTAAATACCGCGAGCGGCCTGCAATTGGGTCTAAAGCGCCGGTGTTGGTCATTCACCGGTGCGGGCAGCCGCCAAGAGGCTGGCCCTTGATTCGGCCCGATGCGAGCCCGGTGCCTTCGAATCGGGCCAGCCTCTTCAACCCTGGCACCTCCGCAAACGGGGCGCCGGCGGTTCAGGCCAATGCCTGCGCCCCCGCCAGCACCGCTTCGGCATGGCCGGGCACCTTCACCTTGGGCCAGACCTGGGCAATCATGCCGTCGCGCCCGATCAGGAAGGTGGCGCGTTCGATCCCCATATATTTCTTGCCATACATGGATTTTTCCACCCACACGCCAAAGGCTTCGGTCACCTCACCGGGGTCGCTGCCCAACAGCACTGTCAGGCCATGCTTGGCGCGGAACTTGGCGTGGCTGGCCACGCTGTCCCGCGACACGCCGATCACCACCGTATCGGCGGCGGCAAAGTCCGCCTGCAGCGCCGAAAACGCCTTGCCTTCGTTGGTGCAGCCCGGCGTGTCATCCTTGGGATAGAAATAGACCACCAGCTTCTTGCCGGCAAAATCGGCGAGCGCGATGGGGCCCGTATCACCCGCCATGGCAAATTCGGGGGCGGCGGCGCCAATCTGGGGCATGCTCATCATCTCTCTCCTGTCGCAAAGCACGATGTCCATGCCATGCGCACCTGCTCTCTGGCGAGGGCAAGCTGATCAGCAAAGGCGGCGAAATTTGCCGCACCCAGCGCGCGGGCCAGGATGGCCGCGACGGGTTCGGCCAGGGTTTCCGGCACCCGCGCGCCGGGAAACAGCAGCCGCAGCCAGATGAGGGTGCGGGCCAGAACATCATGCGCCGCCAGCAACTCGGCCGGCACCTGGCCATCGGCGACCAACGCGGCCAGCGCCGCCGGCAATTCGGGATGCAGCCCCCGCCCGCTGGCCAGCTGGCGGAAATGCACGATGAATTCCAGATCAACCAGGCCGCCGCTGGCCAGCTTCACATCGAAACGGCCCTGCGCTGGCTTGGCAGCGGCCATGTCGGCCCGCATGGCCAGCACGGCGGCACGCAATTGTACCACATCGCGCGGCGCGGCCAGCACATCGGCGATCACGGTACCCAACGCTGCCGCCGGCCCGGCCACAACCCGGGCGCGGGTGAGCGCCATATGCTCCCAGCTTTCCGCCTCCTCCCGCTGATATCGGGCGAAACTGTCCACCGAAAGCGCCAGATTGCCCTTGGCCCCCCACGGCCGCAGCCGTGTATCGACCTCATACAGGGCACCGGCGGCGGTGGGGACCGAAAGCGCCGTGACCATCCGCGCCGCCAGCCGGTTGAAATAGAGGCTGGCCGGTAAAGGCTTTGCCCCATCGGAAACGACCTCGTGGCTGCCGCTGAACAGGAACACCAGATCAAGATCGCTGGCATGGGTCATCGCGCGGCCGCCGTGCCGGCCCAACGCCAGCACGATCAGGTCGCCGCCCGGCACCTGGCCATGGCTGCGCGCAAAATCATTGGCCACCACTGGCAACAGGACCGCAATGGCGGCATCGGCGAGATCGGCCAGGCTGTGGCCCACCGCAAGCGCATCGGCATGGCCTTCGATCAACTGCGCGCCCAACTGAAAGCGCCGCTCCGCCGTCCAGCGGCGCACCCGGTCAAGCTGATCTTCCACCCCGCCGGCATGGTGGGACAGGCTGGCCAGTTCGGCCGCAAGCGCCGCGGCATCGGGCACAGGCGCAAAGGCATCGGGGGACAGCATCACGTCAAACAAGGCCGGATCGCGCGCCAGCGCCTCGGCCAGCACTGGCGTGATGCTGATCAGATTGCCCAGCAGCGTCACCAGCGGCGGGTTGGCGCGCAGCAGCGCCATGAACTGGGCACCCGCCGGCAAGGCGGCCAGCAGACCATCCAGCCGCCCTGCGGCCTGGGCCGGATCGGCCGCCGCCGCCAATCGTTCGATCAACCCCGGCAGCACGGTTTCGAAATCACCGCGCGCCGCCTCGCTTTTCAACGCGCGATACCTGCCCAGGCGCCAGCCGGCAATCAGCGGCGGCAGCGACCGGGCCAGACCGGGGTGATTGGCCTTCAACCAGGCCTTGGGATCGGCCGGCACGGGTGTGGCCGCCGGCGTGGCGGCCTGCACCAGCCGGTCATAGGCGGCGGCCACGGGCTGGGTGACGCGGCCCAGCAGCGTGATCAGGCCGGTGCCATCCTTCAGCCCACACAGCCGGGCCACGGCATGGCGATCGGCAGCCAGCCGCGGGATGGCGTGCGTCTGTTCATCACGGCGCATCTGCAGGCGATGTTCCAGCGTGCGCAAGCCGCGATAGCTGGCGGCCAGCCGCGCCGCCTCGGCCGCCGGCACATGGCCGCTGTCGGCCAGCGCTGCCAGCCCGTCCAGCGTTGCCGGGCAGCGCAGGGCCGGATCGCGCCCGCCCCAGATCAGCTGGTTGATCTGTGCAAAAAATTCCACCTCACGGATGCCGCCGCGGCCGCGTTTCACATCATAACCGGGGCCGATGGCCTGACCGCCATCGAAATGATCGCGGATGCGCAAGCTCACCGCCTGAATATCGCGCACCGCCGTGTAATCCAGGCTGCGCCGCCACACGAAGGGGCGGATCTGGTCCAGAAAGGCGCGGCCCAGCGCCAGATCGCCGCCAACGGCGCGGGCGCGGATGAAGGCCACCCGTTCCCAGGTCAGTGCTTCTGATTGATAATAATGTTCCGCCGCCGCCACACTGATCGACATGGGCGTGATTTCCGATGCCGGGCGCAGCCGCAGATCGATGCGCGCCACATAACCATCAGGGGTGAGATCATTCAGGATCGCCACCGCTCGCCGGGTGATGCGCACTGCCGCCTGGCCGGGATCTTCGCCGCCCCGGCAGGGGATCGACACGGGATCATGGATGAAGATCAGATCGGCATCCGATGAATAATTCAGCTCGCGGCTGCCCAGCTTGCCCAGCGCCAGCGCGACAAGTCCGCGATTGCCGGCGCCGCGTTCGGCCAGCGCGGCGGCAATCGCGGCATCGATGGCCCGATCGGTGAAATCCGAAAGTGCCGCCGTCACCTGTTCCAGGCTCCACAGCCCGGCCAGATCGGCCAGGGCGGTGATCAACGCCACATCGCGGCGGGCGGTGCGCAGGCGGGGCATGATCGGCTGATCATTGGCGGCCACCAGCGCCAGCGCAGCGGCCATCGCTGCATCCGGGCCGGCATCGGCCAGCAGGGCCATGGTGGCGGGGCGACCCCGGATCAGGCCCTTCAGGAAGGGCGCATCGGCCCAGGCGGCAGCAGCAGCCAGGCGCAACCGCGCGTCCAGACCATCCGGCAACAAGGGCAGCAGATCAGCCGGCAACGGCCGTTCAGGCAGGGCAAAATCCATGATCAGCGCGTCCCCCGGGCCGAGGCGCGTCCCGCCGGTCAGCCTTCGGCCGGGGCTTGCGCCGCTTCGGCGGCCACGGCCTTGGCGCGGCGGCGTTCGGTGAACCAGATGCCGATGATCGACAGTTCATACAGCAGCACCAGCGGCACCGCCAAGGCGATCTGGCTCCAAAGATCGGGCGGGGTGAGCACGGCGGCCACGATGAACGCGGCGACAATGGCATAGCGGCGGCCAGCAATGAGATTGGCGCGGGACACGATGCCGGCGCGTTCCAGCAGCATCAGCAGCACCGGCAGCAGGAAGGCGATGCCAAAGGCCAGGATCATGCTGGTGACCAGATCCAGATATTCGCCCATCGCCGGCAACGCCTCGCGGTTGATGCCATTGGCGCCCTGCAACTGCTGAAAGCCCAGGAAAAAGCGGAAGGCCGCCGGCATCACGCCATAATAGGCCAATGACGCCCCGGCCGTGAACAGCAGCGGCGTGGCGAGCAGGAAGGGCAGCAGCGCCTTCTGTTCCTTGCGATACAGCCCGGGGGCCACAAAGCGCCACAATTCGTTGGCGATGAACGGAAACGCCATGCAGAAGCCGGCAAAGGCCGCCACCCTGATCTCGACGAAAAACGCCTCATACAATTTGGTGTAGATCAGCCGCGCGCCGGCGCCGGAGGCATCCATCAGCGGCTGCACCAGAAAATCAAAGATGCGTCCGGCCTGGCTGAACGCCAGGCCAAAGCCGATGACGAAATAGACCACGCAACGCAGCAGCCGGCCGCGCAGTTCGATCAGATGATCGAGCAGCGGTGCCTTGCTGGCATCGATATCAGCGCGATCGACATCAGCGTTCATGCTGCGTCTCCCGTGCCTGTGGCATCCGCCGCCACAGTCTTTTTGGCGCGCGGCTTGCGCGGTTTGCGCGCGGGCGCTTCGGCCACAGGTGCCGGTTCCGGATCGGGCACCACATCAGCCCAGGGATCGACCATGTTCGGATCAACCGCCGGCACTGGCCCGGCCAGATCGGGCAGGCTGTTTTCCGGCAGGCTGCTGGCCTTCATGATGGCTTCGTTCTGGGCCGCCCACAATTTCTGCATCTCTTCCAGTTCGGATTCGCGCATCATCGTGTCGAACCCGGCGCGCAGATGCCGGCTCATGGCGCGGGCCTTGCCCACATATTGGCCAGCCCAGCGCAGCGCCTTGGGCAGGTCTTTCGGGCCGATGACCAGCAGGGCCACCAGCGCGATGATCGCCAGTTCAGAGGAATCAATGCCAAACATCGCGTGCCCTTGGAGCCGGGGGCGGCCCGTGCTGCCCGATTATCGGCGCGTGTCTTCGGTCACCGGATTGGCGGGCGCCGGCGGCGCGGACGTCACCTGCGGCGGCGGTGCCGGCGGCGTCTCACCTTCGTTCAGGCCCTTCTTGAAGCTGTTGATCCCCTTGGCGAAATCGCCCATCAGATCAGAAATCCGGCCCCGGCCGAACAGCAGCATGACAACCAGGATGACCAGCAGCCAGTGGGTGAGGCTCAACGAACCCATGTCGAACGATCCTTGGCAAAAATTGAGTGCTTGGGGCTTCTTACGCCCTTGGACGGGGGAAGGCCAGTGGCCCGTTAGACGCGGATCAGGCGGCGGCCAAAGCTTTGCCCGCTGAACAGGCCCGAGAAGGCTGCGGGCAGGCTGGCCAGCCCTACAAAAATCTCCTCGCGATACTTCACCTGCCCGGCGCGGATCAGGCCGGCCAGCTCCTCCTGCGCCGCCGGGAAGGCGGGCAGATCATCAAACACCACCAGCCCTTCCATGCGCAGCCGCTTGCCGATGAATTCGCGGGTGTTGTGGATGCCCGGCGCCTCGGCGGGCGTGAAGTTGTAGTCCGCCACCTGGCCCGAAATCACGATGCGGCCCTTCATGCGCATCACCGGCAGGGCGCGATCAACACTGGCATTGCCCACATTGTCGAACAGCACATCCCAGCCATCCGCGCTGGCTTCGGCAAACTGCGCCTCGAAATCGGCCGCCTTGTAATCCAGCGCGGCATCAAAGCCGCATTCCTCCACCAGCCAGCGGCATTTTTCCGCGCCGCCGGCAATGCCGGTCACGTTGGACGCGCCCCACAGCTTGGCCAATTGCCCGGCCGTGGCACCCACCGGCCCGGCCGCGCTCGTCACTAGCACGCGTTCCCCGGCCTTGAAATTGGCCACACGCTTGAGGCCAAACCAGGCCGTCATCCCCGGCACGCCCAAAATGCCGTTCCACAGACTGAGCGGCACGCCCAGATCAGGCACCTTGGCCAGATACCCACGCCCGTTCGATACCATGTGCGTGGCCCAGCCGGTGCCCATCACCAGCTCGCCCGCGGCGAATCGGGGATGGCGGCTTTCGATCACCTCACCCACGGCAAAGCCATCGACCATCGCACCGGGCTTCAGCGGCGGCGCATAGGAGGCGCCAGGCGACAGCCGCGAACGGGTTCCGGGATCACAGCTGATGAAGCGGTTGGCGATCAGCAGCTGGCCCTCCTCCAGCGCCGGGATCGGCAGCGTCTCCAGCCGGAAATCGTCCGGTGTCGGCGCCCCCACAATATGCCGTGCCAACACGATGCGTTCCATTTGGCCGTCGCTCATGCAATCGTCTTCCTTGTCAACAGGAGCCCATCATGGACCAACGCATCAGCATCGTCACCCTCGGAACCGACGATCTCCCCCGCGCCGTCGCCTTCTGGGAGGCCATGGGCTGGCCGCGCAAGATGCGAAAGTGGGAGGCCATCGCCATGTTCCAGTGCGGCGGCATGACCTTCGCTCTCTATCCGTTCGACAAACTCGCCGAAGATTGCGGCATGCAGGATAGAGGCCCCGGCTTCGGCGGCTTCACGCTCGCCCACAATGTCGGCAGCAAGGCCGAAGTGGACGAACTCCTCGCTCGCGCCGTCGCCAATGGCGGAACCTTGCAAAAGCCCGCCCACGACGCCTTCTGGGGCGGCTATTCCGGCTATTTCTGCGATCCCGATGGCCACCCTTGGGAAGTGGCCTACAACCCCTTCATGCTGCCGGGGCCGGATGGGACGGTGACGTTGGGGGATTGAGGCGCGCAGTGGGCCTCAGAGATATTCAAAATTCTGCCCCGCCGATGATTTTTACTTCGCCCCGACGCACGCGTTCATCGAATTTGGCTGCATCGTATCGGCCCATGATTATTGTACCGCTCTCATCCGGGCGATTCTGATAGCGACTGACCGCTATTTCTCGAACGCGCAGGCTTTTATCGTTTCTTAGTACAGCAAAAAAACGATCGGACAGATCATCAGGGATGTACCAATAGAGGCGACATGCAGCTTCAAATCGCATTCTCCACGATTTGTTCTGAATGAGTTCACGCCATACGACATTGCATTGTGGATAGTATTTGGCAATTCGACACAGTAGCGTGAGTGCATTTTCCTGCACGCCTCCGAATCTACTATAAACGGCATTTCTTACACATTCAATGAACGTGTTTATGTCTCCATTTCCTTCGTTTAAATCATGCACTGCTTCCGTCATCTTTATAAGCAGAGCCCTTGCCTCAGTGTCGGTGACATATCTGTCGATGTGGTTCAGGTCAGTTTCTCTACCGAAAGAGGCAAACTTCATGGTCACTCTCATTCTCTTCGCCATCGACAAGTTCGCAGTTAATAAGCGCAACTGAAAACGAACGGGTGCAGGGTCTGCGACCCTGCCCGCCGGAGGCCATTACTTCTCTTCACCTCTACCCATCTGCTCTCACAGCAACGCAAGCGCGGCCTCGATTTGGGCGTATCCGGCCGGGTTCCGCGCCCGTTCGTTCGCAAGAAAGCCGGCATGGCGCGCCGCGAACGCTTCCACCTCGGCCAGCGTCTCAGGGTATGGCTCGCCTAAGCTCCAGAACAGGAAGCCCTGCCGAACTAGCGCTTCCACTTTGCGCCATTGCTGCACATCGGCCTTTCTGGGCGGCTTGAACTTCCGGGTCAGGCCAATGCTGGGGCCGCCACAGTGCGGGCAGGGCAGAACGGCCTCCACACGGCTGGCGCGCTTGAAGCTCTTCCGGCATTTGAAGCAGGCATAGGGGTGCAGATAGGCTGAAGCGGCCCTTTCACCTTTCTGCGCAGGAGGCGGCCTTGTAGTTGCTTGCATTTCAGAACCATATCGCAGCCGACGAACAGATCAACGTTGGCCTAGAAAGCGGGGCCCCTCTGAGTTCACAAACGAAGTGCAACACCTCAGACAGGTGCTGCCATGTCGAGATATGCCCAGCTATCGCTTGAAGAGCGCTGTTCGATTGCCCGGCTTCGCGAAGCCGGGCAATC
>JAIXQY010000164.1 GCA_027485485.1 Sphingomonadales bacterium
CCGCTGGTGTCCATCGATGAAGACGCCGCCCGCGCGCTTGGCCTGAAGATCGGGGACAATCTCACCGTGTCCGTGCTCGGCGTTGAAGTCACCGCCACCATCGCCTCCACCCGAAAGATCGATTGGCAGTCCCTCGGCTTCAACTTCGCCATATTGTTCGCCCCCGGCACGCTGGAGGCCGCGCCGCACGGCTGGATGGCCACGGTGCAGGTGCCGCCGGCCGAAGAGCCTGGCCTGTCGCGCGCCATCACCCGCGATTTCCCCACCGCCAGCGTGATTCGCGTGAAAGACGTGATCGGCCAGGTGCAGACGCTGTTGGGCCAATTGTCCGCCGCCATCCGCGCCGCCGCCAGTGTCACCGTGGCCGCCGGCATTGCGGTGCTGGTGGGCGCCATTGCGGCGGGTGCGCGGGCGCGCACCTATGATGCCGTGCTGTTGAAACTGCTCGGCGCCACGCGCGGCCAGGTGGCGCGCGCCACCTTGGCGGAATATGGCGCCATTGCCATCATCGTCTCCGGCCTGGCGCTGGTGCTGGGCAGCGCCGCCGGCTGGTTCGTCATCACCCAGGTGTTCAGCCTTGAATGGACGCCCGATTGGCCGCGTGTGATCATCACCGTGGCGGTTGGCGCGGTCGCCACCGTGCTGCTCGGCCTTGTCGGCAACTGGCAGGCACTCTCCGCCCGCCCGGCCGCGATCCTGCGACAACTCTGAAACCGCAGTTCGTCGCACGGGTCATTGAATATTCAGCCAAGATGCCCGATATTGCCTGTGTCGCCGACCAATTGTCGGTCACAGGAGGATGAATCACATGGCCAATAACATGGACCCCCGGCTTGCTGCCTTCCGGGCCCAGGCCCCGGCAACCGCCGGCTATGATGCCGGCCTGCGCAGCTATATGCTGTCGATCTACAACTATATGGCGTCGGGCGTGCTGCTCACCGGCATCGTCGCGCTGCTGGTCTATTCGACCCCGGCGCTGTTTGCGGTGTTCTTCAACGAGATCGGCCGGCCGACCATTCTGGGTTGGGCTGCCATGCTGTCGCCGCTCGCCATCATTTTCGGCATGAACTTCGGCCTCAACCGCATGAGCGAAACCACGCTCAAGGGCTTGTTCTGGGGCTTCGCCGCGCTGATGGGCGTTTCGATGAGCGTCATTTTCGCCCGCTACACCGGCGCGTCGATCGCGCAGACCTTTTTTGTGACGGCGGCTTCGTTCGCCGGCCTCAGCCTGTATGGCTACACCACCAAGAAGGATCTGTCGGCGATGGGCCGCTTCCTGATGATGGGCCTGATCGGCATCATCGTCGCGTCGATCGCCAATATCTTCATCGGTTCCAGCGGCTTGCAGCTGGCGGTGAACATTCTTGGCGTGCTGATCTTCGCCGGCCTCACCGCCTATGACACGCAGCGCCTGCGTGACATGTACTACCAGGTTGCCGGCAGCGATTTCGCTGGCAAGATGGCCATCATGGGCGCGCTGACGCTGTATCTGAACTTCATCAACCTGTTCCAGTTCCTGCTCAGCTTCATGGGCAACCGCGACTGATCAGGTTTGCGACAGCACGAAAGGGCCCGGCAGAGCAATCTGCCGGGCCTTTTTTGTTTGATCCTCCCCCTTTGGGGGAGGTGGCAGCCGAAGGCTGACGGAGGGGGCGGCCCATGCGCAAGCATGTGCACCACACTCCGGGAAAGCTTACCCCACCGCCGCCGCTTCCACCCACTCGATCCGATCCTGCCCAAAATGCATCTGGCCCGCCACAAAGCAGGTCGGCGCGCCGAACACGCCGCGCGCCACGGCGGCTTCGGTGTTGGCCAACAGGGCCTGCTTGGCCTCCGGGCTCTGCGCCAGCGCCATCAGCGCGGCGGCATCATGGCCGGCTTCGGCCAGGGTGGTGCCCAGTATCTCGGCATCGGCCATGTTGCGGCCGTGCAGCCACATGCCGGCAAACAGCGTGTCGGCCACAGCATCAAAGCGCGCATCGCCCTGCAGGCCGGCCAAGATGCGCATCATGGTGATGGTGTTCACCGGGAAAAATGGATTCATCGCCAGTGTGACGCCATCACGTGCCGCCCAGCGTTGCATATCCTCGTTCATCCAGCGCCCCTTGGCCGCGACCGTGCCCGGCGGCATCCCGCCCGTGGCCTTGAACACGCCGCCCAGCAGGATCGGCACCGGCACCAACGGCGCCCCTGTGCGGGCGGCAACGCCCTTCAGGCGGTGCCAGGCCAGATAGGCGGTGGGCGAACCCACATCGAACAGAAACTCGATTGCATTGGGCATTTTGCTCTCCTTCACCAACGTTCCAGCCAGGGCCGCAGATCCAGCTCGTGCGTCCAGGCGGAGCGCGGCTGGTGGTGCAGCCGCACATATTCCGCCGCAATCGCCTCGGGATCGAGGATGCCGGCGTCTTCCTTCAGGGCATAGCGCTCCGGGAAATTGCTGCGGATGAACTCGGTGTCGATCGCGCCATCGATGATGCTGTGGGCGACATGGATGCCCTTGGGCCCCAGTTCGCGCGCCATCGCCTGGGCCAGGCTGCGCAAAGCGAACTTGCCGCCGGAAAAGCCGGCGAACCCGGCTGATCCGCGCAAGCTCGCGGTGGCGCCGGTGAAGATGATGGTGCCGCGGCCGCGGGGAGCCATGCGCCGCGCGGCCTCGCGGGCCGTGATGAAGCCGGCCAGTGCGCACATTTCCCAGATCTTGCGATAACGGCGCACGGTTTCATCCATTATGCCCATCGGCGAATTGGCACCGATGTTGAACACCAGCACCTCCACCGGCCCGATCTCGCGTTCCACTCGGTCAAACAGGGCGATCATCTGATCCTCGTCGCGGGCATCGCCGCCGATGGGCAGGCAGTGCCCGCCCTCGCTGGCGATGCGCTGCGCCAGCGGTTCCAGCCCGGCCGCTGTGCGCCGCACCGGCACCGCCACCAGCCCATCGCGGGCAAAGGCGGCGGCCACGGCCCCGCCGGTGGCATCGCCGGCGCCGATGATGATCGCTGCGCCTTTATCTGCAATTGCAGTCATTCTGCGGCCTCCAATCGCTCGTGCGCTTCATCCAGCATGAAGCGCAGGGCGGCCAGCCGGCCATCGCCCAGCGCCGCCGCCATCTGATCCTGGGCCGCCTGCCAGCCGGCCTGGGCGGCGCTGCGGCGGTGGTGGCCGTCGTCCGACAGCCACACCAGCCGGCTGCGCTTGTCGTCCGGCGCGCTGCGGATGATGATCAGGCCGGCCGCCGCCAGCGGCTTGACCAGGCGTGACACGGTGGAGGCATCGGCAGCCAGCATGCCAGCGAGCGCGCCAATCGCCGTGCCGCGCCGCCGCGACAGGCAGGCGAGCAGGCCATATTGCCCCACCGTCAGGCCATGGGGCCCAAGCGCATCATCATAAATCTGGCTGACCCGGCGCGACAGCCGGCGCACCTTGGCCGCGGTGCACAGGCCGGCAACAGAAAGGGCGGGTGAACTGCTCACCCGCCCCAATTAACATGCAATTGCAGACAATCAATCTGCCTGTTTCAACAGCGCCACCGTGCGTCCCCAGGCCAGCGCGGCGGCGGTGGCATCATAACGCCCCACGGCGGTATCATTGTTGAAGGCGTGATTGACGCCGGGATAGGTGAAGGCTTCAAAGCGCACACCGGCCGCTTTCAGCGCCGCCTGCCACGCCGGGCCCATGGCGTTGATGCGGTCATCCAGGCCGGCATAATGCAGCATCAGCCTTGCCTTCACCTTGTCCGCCCCGGCGGCTTCCGGCGGAGCCGCGCCATAATAGGCCGCACCGGCGCGCAGGGCCGGGCCGGCGGCGACCGCGAGCGCATTGACCATGCCGCCGCCCCAGCAGAAGCCCACCGCGCCGGCCGCGCCCTTGCCCGGTGCCTTGGCTGCCAGCCAGTTCAGCATGGCCACACCATCGGCGATGGTTTGCGGGCGATCCAGCTTGCCGATCATGGCGCGCGCCACATCTTCTGCACTGGTTGCACCATCGGGCTGCGTGGGGGTGCCGCCCACCGGCAACAGGAAATCGGCGGCCAGCGCCACCAGGCCATCAGTGGCCAACCGCCGCGCCACATCACGGATATGATTATTGAGGCCGCGGTTCTCGTGGATCACCAGCACCCGTGGCGCCGTGGCTGCGCCCTTGGCCGGCTGCGCCAGATAACCGCCCAGCGTGCGGCCACCGGCATCAAAACGCACATCGCCGGCCTTGATGCGGGCATCATCCGCGGCCACCTGCGGCGCGGCATCGGCGCGCCCGGCGATCACGCCCAACATGGTGCCGGCCGCGGCCGCGCTGCCGGCCATCCGGGTGAGCTGCGCCATCAGCTCGCGCCGGCTCAGGTCGCCGGCATGGGTGAAGCGGTCATACAGGTCGATCATCGCCTGGGTCGGCTGGATATTGGCCATGCTGCGGTTCCTTGGTTGGGTCAGCGACGAAGTGTATACAATATGCGAAATGCTTCAATCGCCAAGTGCAGTCAGCGCGGCCCTGGTGTCGATATCGGCGAGGCAGGCGTCGGATGGGGCCGGCATGTGGGTGACCAGATGATCGGCCATGAGGGCGCGGCCGCCATTGTCGCCGCTCAACTGGCACAGGCGGGCAAAGGCGGCGCGCGGCCAGCGCACCGGGTGGCCGCGCCGGCCATCCCACATCGGGGCGACCACATCACCGGCCGCCCCCGCCAGTGCCGCGATCAGCTCGGGTTCAACGGCCGGCATATCGCCCAGGCAGACCAGCGCGGCATCCCAATCGGCCGGCACAGCGGCGATGCCGGCCGCCAGGCTGCGGCCCATGCCGTCGGCCCAATCGGGTGCAGTGGCATAATGCACGGCCCGCCCGGCCAGCGCCGCTTGCACATCATCGGCGCGGTGGCCCAGCACCACCAGCGGCGGCGGCAGGCCGGCGGCAGCAATGGCATCCACCACATGCGCCACCAGCGGCTTGCCGCGCCACAGCGCCAGCAATTTGTGATCATCGCCAAAGCGGCTGGAGCGGCCGGCGGCCAGCACCACCGCGCCCACCCTGACCGGCCTGCCCGCCGGCTGGCGCGGTTGCGGCCGTTCGGCTTCGGCCAGCAGGCCACCTTCGCCCATGGCGGCGATGTGGCCGGCATCCACTGGCAGGCCGGCGAACAACCGCTCCAGCACCAGATCCAGGCCATTGTGCTTGGGGCTCTTGGCGCAGCCGGGCAGGCCAATCACCGGGCGGCCAGCAATGTCGCCCAGCACCAGCAGATTGCCCGGGTCCACCGGCATGCCCACCCGCTGCACCTGGCCGCCGGCGGCGGTGATGGCGGCCGGGATCACATCGCCGCGGTCGACCGTGGCCGATGCGCCGGCAATCAGGATCAGATCAGCCTCGGCGCCGGCCAGCGCGGCGGCCAGATCGTGGATGGCGTGCGGGCAGGGGGGCAACAGGCCCAGCGTGCCGCCCAGCGCGGTGATGCGGCCGCGCGTGACCTGCGCCACCTTGGCCAGCGCCTTGTCCGAAACGCCGGGCAGGGTGGTGCAGATCAGGCCCACCCGCAGCGCGCGCAGCGGGTGCACGCTGATCGGCTGCGCCGCCGCAACTGCATCGGCCAGCACGGCAGACGGCACGGCATAGAAGATCGTCTTGATGGTCGCGACCACGTCCCCGCCGGCAACCCGTGCGCCATCGGCCAGGGTGGCGAGCGTGATGGCTTCATCCACGCCATTCACCGCATTCACCATCAAGGGCGGCACCTGCAACAGGCCGTCGCTGCTGGCGATGATGTTCACCCGGCCATGCACCGGGGCCGCCAGCCGGCACCCCGTGCCGGCCAGGGCCGTGGCCAGCGCCTGCGCGGCGGCATCTTCGGCCACATCATCGGCCTCAAGCCGGGCGACCACGAGTGAGTTGAGGCCGGCAGCGGCGGCCTGCGCCACATCATCCGCGCTGAGGCAGTGGCCCTTGGGCAGGCGGCGAGTGCCCAGCACCTGGCTGTGCGCCAGCAGCGCGCCTGCGGCGGCCGCCACCGGCACCGGCCCGAATTTCATCGGGGGGCCAGCGCCCCGCGCCACGCCGCAGTGAGTTCAGCGGCGATGGACAGGGCAATCTCCACCGGATCGGCAGCGCCAATGGCCAGCCCCGCCGGCCCGCGCACCCGCGCCAGATCATCGGGGCCAAAGCCCATCGCCGCCAACCGCTCCAGCCGCAGGCCATGGTTCTTGCGGCTGCCCAGCGCCGCCACATAGAAGGCCGGCGACCTGAGCGCACAGGCCAGCGCCACATCATCAATCTTGGGATCGTGGGTAAGGGCCACCAGCGCGGTGGCGGCATTGGGCCGGAATTCGGCCAGCGCCTCATCGGGCCAGCGCCGATCCAGCACCAGCCCGGCAAAGCGTTCATCCTGCGCGAACAGCCCGCGCGGATCGATCACGCTGGTGGCGATGCCCAGCTGCGCCGCCAGCGGCACCAGCGCCTGGGCGATGTGCACCGCGCCGATGATCGCCAGCCGGCGCGGCGGCGGATAGTGGCGCACATAGGGCCCGGCATCGCCGGCAACCGCCATGCCACTGGCGGGATCGCTGCTGATCGTGGCGGCATCGCCCGCGGCCGTGGCCGCCAGCACATCGGCAATCAGGGCCGGCGGCAGGGCATCATTCGCCAGCCGCTGCACCAGGATGCTGATCTTGCCGCCGCAGGCCAGCCCGGCTTGCCATGCGACTGCATCCTGCACACCATAATCCAGCACGGCATGGCCCTGGCCGGCAGCGATCAGATCCTGCCCCGCCAGGATCACATCGGCTTCCACGCAGCCGCCCGAAACACTGCCGGCAAACTGCCCATCGGCCCGCAAGGCCAGGTGGCTGCCCACGCGGCGCGGGGCCGAACCCCAGGTGCTGATCACCGTGGCGATGGCCACGCCATGGCCACCGCGCTGCCACGCCAGCGCGGTGGCCAGCGTGGCGAGATCGTCGTGGCCGCTCAACCCGCCATCCATTGCCAGGCCAGAAAGGCCACAACGATGGCCACCAGCGCGCCGCCCCACAGCAGCGGGGACAGGCCGCCCGCCGGGGCCGGCGGGGCCGGCGCCGGTTCGGCCGGCGCGTCAGACGCTTCGGCCTGTTCGACCCGGGCCTTCAGGGCGTTGAAGAAATTATCGGCATATTGCTTGGCGGTGCCTTCGATCAGGCGGGCGCCCAGTTGCGCCAGCTTGCCGCCCACCTGCGCATCCACATCATAATCCAGCCGCGTCGTGCCGGCCGACAGGCTGGTGAGCACCACATCGGCGCCGCCCTTGGCAAAACCGGCAACGCCGCCCTTGCCTTCGCCCACCAGGCGATAGCGTTCGGGCGCCACGATATTCTCCAGCCGCACCTGGCCGGCGAACTTCGCCCGCACCGGGCCCACCTTGGCATTCATGGTGCCATCGAAGCTGGGCACATCGCCTTCAATGCGCACCAGTTTTTCCACGCCATCAATGCAGCTGGCCAGCACATCGGGATCGTTCAACGCCGCCCACAACACGTCCCGCGGGGCGGTAATGTCAACCGATCCTTGCAATTTCATGGGCCTGCCTTTCCGTTGTTGCGTGTCTGACACAGGCCCGCCTCATCAGCAAGTTCGGGCACGGTTCCGCCATTTCGGCGATTGCACTGGCGAAATACTCCGTTAATACTCATTTGCAGAGGGTTGTCGCTGCGCGGGGAAAGTCACCGCCAGGCGGGCGTTGTATGTCGGGGGTGAGATGGTGGAGGAAGGCCAATCGGTTGAACTGGCAGCCGATGAAACCATAGTGCGCGGCACCATGAAATGGTTCGACGGCGTCAGGGGTTATGGCTTCATGACGCCGGTCACTGGCGACGGCCAGGATGTTCTGGTGCATTTTTCGGTGGTTCGTGAACTGGGCCGTCGCAGCCTGCCGGAAGGTTGCACCGTCACCTGCGTGGTGGTGCAGCGTGAACGCGGCCGCCAGGCCCGGCGCATCATCGATCTTGATCTGGGCACGGCTATCGGGCCCGATCCGGAAACCGCCGCGGCCAAGGCGGCCGATCGGGTGAATCCCAATGCCATGCTGGCGGCGGCCGGCCCAATGGAGCCGGTGGCGGTGAAATGGTTCAACCGCCTGAAAGGCTATGGCTTTGTGGTGCGGGACGGCGATTCGGCTGATATCTTCATCCACATGGAAACCATGCGCCGGGCCGGCGTGGCCGATCCGCAGCCGGGCCAGCGCCTGCGCGTGCGGGTGGCGCCGGGGCACAAGGGGCCTCTGGCAGTCTTGGCCGAAATCGCCGATAGTGAGGCATGATCAATGCATCCCGCCCCGCCATCCGCACCCTGATATCCGCCCTTTGCCTTGCCAGTGCCGGGCTGGCCCAGCCGGCGGCGGCGCAGGCGGCCTGCCCCAATCGTGACCTTGCCACCCGCACGGTTAAATTCACCACCGCGCGCGGCACGTTTGCCTATGTGGTGGAAATTGCCCGCACCGCCGAACAACAGGCCTGTGGCATGATGTTCCGCGAAGCCATGGATCGCGGCAAGGGCATGGCCTTTCCGATGCAGCCGCCGCGCGCCACCGGCTTCTGGATGGAAAACACCATCCTGCCGCTGGACATCATCTATGTCTCACCCGCCGGCCGCGTGCTGAACGTGCGCCGCGGCCAGCCTTATTCGCGCGATGTGCTGCAATCGGCTGGCGTCACGGCCGAGGTGATCGAACTGAATGCCGGCGAAGCCGATCGCATTGGCCTGAAGCCTGGCGACCGCGTCAAGTAACCGACACGCCGCCCGCCATCGCGCCTGGTTCGTGGCGCGCGTTGCATGACGCAAAAAAATGGCGGGCAGTTTGCACTGCCCGCCAGTCATGGGTTTCGACACACACGTAAGTTCGAAAAAAACTCGGTCAGTCAGGCCTTGATAACGGCAGGGCCCATCAAGAACTCAATTGGCATCCGGATCGATCATCCGCTGGAACCAGCTGCGCTTTTTCGGCTGGGCCATGCGCGGGCGATCCATCTGCCAGTGCGGCAGGCTGGTCGGCGCAACGCGTTGGCCATTGGCGCCAACCACGGCCAGCGTCCAGCCGCCATCGGTGTTGCGATCGGCGACGATGCGCAGATCGTCGGATTCCGACAGGCGGAATTCATGCACGCCGGAGCGCAGCAGTTCGAGCATCTTGGCCGGGGTGGCCGTCCAGCCCGGGCCGCAGAAGCGGTCAAGGATGGCACCTGCAGGCGTGGCCTGCGACTTCAAAGCTGTGACAGTGTGGGTGATCATGTAACTGCTCCCTCGCAAGTTGGTCTGCGGCTCCCGTTGGCCGTTAACCAAAAATTAGGGAAACGTTGATGAAGTGTCAACCAGTTTCGTGAGGCCGATCGCCGATTTTGCAAAGCGTCGCCCGAATTAACGATATTGTAATGGAATCCGCCGACGCACGGCCGCGCCACCAGGCAATTGGCGTGATTTTCGGGGAGTTTGGGCCGCATCTGGCGGCAGGCGCACATGCGCATGCGGTCGAATCAGCCATGACCGCCAAGCGAATCAAGCTGGTTCGCCATGGCCGCGGCGGCTGACGGGCATTTGATCGGCGCGGCTGTTATCCGTGATGACAGCACGACAGCGCTGCCGGCAAAGCAAGGCCAGCGGCGGCGGAATCGTCGTTCAGGCGTAAAGGGCCAGCGGTGCAAGGCGGCGCCGCTGGCAAGACCAGGTCAGCGGCGGAAGAAGCGCCGCTGATTCATCGGCATCGGCGCGGTCTTTTCGCGGAACACGATGCGGCCCTTGTCCAGATCATAGGGCGTCATTTCCACGTGCACGCGATCGCCAACGATGGAACGGATGCGGTTCTTGCGCATCTTGCCGGCGGTATAGGCGATGATCTCGTGCTCGTTTTCCAGCTTCACGCGGAAACGCCCATCGGGCAGGATTTCGGTGATTTCACCTTCAATCCGGATGATTTCCTCTTTGGGCATGTTACGCCTTGTTCCTGCTGGCAAACCGCATGAATATTCCCTGTGCTTGAAGGGCGGCCCACGGCCACCGGCCTGCCCCATGGCGCGAACCATGAAAAAAAGCAAGTCGCCCACCTTGGCAAGCCCCGGCTTTGGCGGCAGGTGTGGCCGCCGTTCAACAGGGGAAGCACCAATGAAAAGCCGTGCCGCCGTCGCCTTTGCCGCCAACCAGCCGCTGGAAATCGTCGAGGTTGATCTTGAAGGCCCGAAGGCCGGCGAGGTGTTGGTGGAAATCATGGCCACCGGCATCTGCCACACCGATGCCTACACGCTGGAAGGCAAGGATTCGGAAGGCATTTTCCCGTCGATCCTGGGCCATGAAGGCGCCGGCATCGTGCGCGAGGTGGGGCCGGGCGTGACCAGCGTGGCGCCGGGCGATCATGTCATCCCGCTCTACACGCCCGAATGCCGGCAGTGCAAAAGCTGCCTGTCGGGCAAGACCAACCTGTGCACCGCCATCCGCGCCACGCAGGGCAAGGGCCTGATGCCCGATGGCACCACCCGGTTCAGTTACAAGGGCCAGCCGATCTTTCATTACATGGGCTGCTCCACCTTTTCGAACTTCACCGTGCTGCCCGAAATCGCCGTGGCCAAGATCCGCACCGACGCGCCGTTCGACAAGGCCTGTTACATCGGCTGCGGCGTCACCACCGGCGTGGGTGCGGTGGTGAAAACCGCCAAGGTGGAACCCGGCGCGCGCGCCATCGTGTTTGGCCTGGGCGGCATTGGCCTGAATGTCATCCAGGGCCTCAAGCTGGTGGGCGCTGATCAGATCGTTGGGGTGGACATCAACCCGGACCGCGAAGCCTGGGGCCGCCAGTTCGGCATGACCGATTTCGTCAACCCGCGTGACGTGGCCGGCGATCTGGTCCCGCATCTGGTGGCACTCACTGATGGCGGCGCGGATTATACGTTCGATTGCACCGGCAACACCGATGTGATGCGCACCGCGCTGGAAGCCTGCCATCGCGGTTGGGGCGAATCGATCATCATCGGGGTGGCTGAAGCCGGCAAGGAGATTGCCACCCGCCCGTTCCAGTTGGTGACCGGCCGGGTGTGGAAGGGCAGCGCCTTTGGCGGCGCCAAGGGGCGGACGGACGTGCCGAAGATTGTCGATTGGTACATGAACGGCAAGATCGCCATCGATCCGATGATCACCCATGTGCTGCCGCTGGAGGAGATCAACACGGCGTTTGATCTGATGCATTCCGGGACAAGCATCCGCAGCGTCGTGGTGTTCTGAGCACCCCCGCGATGTGCAAATTGCAATTGTCAGAGTCCGGCGTGCTGCACGCCTGACACAGCTTGACCTTTGGCTGTGCTGGCAGCATAAGACACTGCATGTTTTCCAATGACCGCCCCATCTATCGCCAGATCCGTGACCTGATTGTGGAGCGCATATTGACGTTGGGTGATGGTGCCATGCTGCCATCGGTGCGGGCACTGGCGGCCGAAGCCGGGGTGAACCCGCTCACCGTGGCCAAGGCCTATCAGGATCTGCAGAACAATGGCCTGGTGCGGGCCAAGAAGGGCGTGGGGCTGTTTGCCGCCGAAGACGCGGTGCGCGATCTGTTGGTGGCCGAGCGTGAACTGTTCCTCACCGAAGAATGGCCGCGCGTGCAGGCCCGCATCACCCGGCTGGGGCTGGATGCGGCGGAGCTGCTCGAACAGGCTTGAGCGGCCTTACCACTTCTCTTCCGGCCACCACGGGAACACCTCTGCCGGCATGTTCTGGCTCACCGTGTCGGGATAGGCCGGCTGGCGCTTTTCCAGGAAGCTGACGACGCCTTCCTTCGCATCGCCGGAGCGGCCGCGCATATAGACCATCTTGGAATCCAGCCGGTGCGCGTCCCACGGGCTGGGGGCGCCGGCCATGCGCCACAGCATCTGGCGGGTGAGCGCCACCGACACCGGCGCGGTGTTTTCGGCAATTTCCAGCGCCAGCGCGCGGGCCGCCGCCAGCAGATCATCGGGCGCATGGGTGGAGCGGACGAAGCCGCCTTTCAGGGCCTCGGCGGCATCGAACACCCGGCCGGTCATGCACCATTCCAGCGCCTGCGGCAGGCCAACCAGCTTGGAGAGGAACCAGCTCGATCCGGCCTCCGGCACGATGCCGCGCCGGGCGAACACGAAACCGAAGCGGGCGGTGTCGCTGGCCATGCGGAAGTCCATCGCGCACTGCATGGAGGCGCCGATCCCGACGGCGGGGCCGTTCACGGCAGCGATCACCGGTTTCAGGCTGCGGAAGATGCGCATGGTCATCTGGCCGCCGCCGTCGCGCGTGGCCGGATGCGTCCAATCAATGCTGCCATCATCGCCCACCGGGCTGGCGCTGCGGGCGCCGCCCAATTTCTCATAATCGAAGGTGGCGGCGCCGGCGGAAAGATCGGCCCCGGCGCAGAAGGCGCGGCCGCGCCCGGTGACGATCACCGCCTTCACCGTATCATTGGCGTCGGTCTCGTCAAAGGCAGCGATGATTTCGGCCATCATCACGCCGGTGAAGGCGTTCAGCTTGTCCGGCCGGTCGAGCGTGATGGTGGCGATGGGGCCATCGATGTCGAGGGCGATCTGGGTGTAGGTCATGGGGTGTTCCTCTTTTCTCGACTGTCGCGCTTGCTGCGTTTCCCACCCCCAACCCCTCGCGCAAGCGGGAGGGGATTCCAGCTTGCTCCCCTCCCGCTTGCGCGAGGGGTTGGGGGTGGGCTTCGCCCGTCGTTACAGCGCCTCGATGATGGTCACATTGGCCAGCCCGCCACCCTCGCACATCGTCTGCAAACCCCAGCGCTTGCCGCGGGCGTGCAGGGCATGCACCAGCGTCGTCATCAGCTTGGTGCCCGAAGCGCCGAGCGGGTGGCCCAGCGCAATCGCCCCGCCATTGACGTTCAGCCGGGCATGATCCGCCCCCAGCACCTGCATCCAGGCCATGGGGATGGAAGCAAAGGCCTCGTTCACCTCATAGAGATCAATGTCGCCGATGCTCATGCCGGCGCGGGCCAGGGCCTTCTTGGTGGCACCGATCGGCGCTTCCAGCATGATCACCGGGTCTTCGCCCACCACCGTCATGGTGTGGATGCGGGCCAGCGGCTTGACGCCCAGCGCCTTCAGCCCGCGCTCATTCACGATCATCACGCCCGACGCGCCGTCGCAGATCTGGCTGCTGGTGGCCGCGGTGAGGCGGCCGCCATCGGGGTTGATCAGCTTCACGCCCCGCACGCCTTCCAGGCTGACATCAAAGCGGATGCCTTCATCCTGGGTGTGGACATGGGCAGCGCCATCATGGGTGGTGACGTTGATGGGCACGATTTCATTGGCAAAAGCGCCCGATTGCGCCGCGCGGCCACCGCGCACCTGGCTTTCATAGCCAAATTCGTCGAGCATATCCTTGGTCAGCCCATATTTGGCGGCGATCATTTCGGCGCCGGTGAACTGGCTGAACTGGATGCCGGGATAGCGGGCGGCCATGCCGTCGCCATAGGGCATGCCCATGCCGGCCTTGGCCGGCAGCGCCACCGTCATGCCCATCGGCACGCGCGTCATCGATTCCACCCCGGCGGCGATCACCACGTCCATCTGGCCGCTCATCACCGTGGCGGCAGCGAAGTGGATGGCCTGCTGGCTGGACCCGCACTGGCGGTCAACCGAGGTGCCGGGCACCGACTCGGGCAGTTTTGAACTCAGCACAGCGTTGCGCGCCACGTTGGTGGATTGCTGGCCGCCTTGGCCCACGCAGCCCATGATTACATCTTCGATCAACGCCGGATCAACGCCGGTTTCATCGACCAGCGCATCCAGCACCTTGCCGGCAAGATCGGCCGGGTGCCAATCGCGCAGCAGGCCGCCGCGGCGACCCCCGGCAGTGCGTTTGGCGGCAACGATATAGGCTTCGCTCATGGTCAGGCTCCTTCACAGGATCGGATTCGCAACGCTCACACTTTACGCACGCTCCCCCCTTGGGCATTGACGGACGAAATAATGAGGAAATCACGAATGCACCGGGTTTGGGGATATATTGCTGCGGCTTTGGCTGTGCTGGCGGTGCCGGGCGCAGCGGCACCGGCCAAACCGCCGGTGAAAAAGGCCGCACCGGCCGCCGTGAAGCCCGCCCCCAAGCCTGCCCCGAAGCCGGCGGTGCTCGCCCAGGCCCCATTGCCCGACACGCCGGAAATCCGGGCGCTGCGCCGCGCCTTCCGGTTCGGCTTTGCGCCGTATGAAATGCTGCGCACCCGCCAGGCCCAATCGGCGCGGGTGGCAGCGGCGGGGATGGGCAGCGGCATCAATGCCCTGATTCCGCGCCTGACGCTGGCCGATGCCAGCAGCCGCGAGGTGACGACGCCCAACAACGACACGCTCTATGGCTCGGCCTGGCTCGATCTGCGCGATGGTCCGGTGTTCTTCACCATCCCGCCGCTCAGCCGCTATCACTCCGCCGCGTTGATGAGCATCACCAGCGATGTGGTCGCCGTGCTCGGCACACGATCGGTGGGATCGGCCGGCGGGCGCTATGCCATTGTTGGCCCGAATTTTTCCGGCGATCTGCCCAAGGGCGTCGAGATGGTGCGCAGCCCGTCGAATGATGCCTGGCTGCTGGTGCGGGTGGTGGTGAACGGAACCGACGATCTGGCCGCCGCCGCCGATGGCCTCACCCGCTACACGCTGTCGGCCATTGGCGGGCAAACGCCGCTGGATCTGGCGGTGCCGGCGGTGCCCGATGGCCGGGCCTTCATCACCACGGTGAATGCCGCCATCGAACGCTCCGGCGACGAACGTTTGATGGCCCGCGCGCGCGGCTTTGCCGAACAGGGCATCGGCACGCCATGGGAACAGCTCAGCCCTGAGCAGCAAAAATTGTGGAACGACAGCCTGCCGGCCCTGATCCACGAATTGCGGGACGGGCTGGCGATGGGCACGCCGGTCAATGGCTGGTCCTATCCGCCGCTCAACATGGCCTTTTATGGCGAGGATGATGATCTGCGCAGCGCGGTGGCGCTGGGCGGGCTGGCAGCGCTGCCGCGGGTGGAGGCGGTGTATTTCACCGCCCGCACCGACGGCGAGGGCAAGCCGCTGACTGGCGACAAGAGCTGGCGGCTGAAAATCCCGCCCGGCCTGCCGGTCGGCGCTTTCTGGTCCTTGACCATGTATCAACAGGAAGAAGATGGCCGGCTGTTCTTCGTGCCCAATGCGCTGGACCGCTTTGCCGTGGGCGACCGGTCCCGCCATCTGCGCCCCGAACGCGATGGCAGCATCGAATTGTTCATCCAGAACGCCAAGCCCAGCGGCGAGCGGGTGGTGAACTGGCTGCCGGCGCCCAAGGGCAGATTTGTGCTGGTCTATCGCGCCTATCTGCCCGGCGCCGGCCTGCTGGATGGCAGCATCCGCCTGCCACCCGTCACCGAAGACGAGATGATCCCATGACAAAAGCCGGCAAGCATCTGTTCCTCGATATTCTCCACAGCGAAGGCGTGGAGATCATCTTCGGCAACCCCGGCACCACCGAACTGCCGCTGCTCGATGCCTTCGTGGTGGAAGACCGGCTGCGCTATGTGCTGGGCCTGAACGAGGTGGTGGTGATGGGCATGGCCGATGGCTGGGCCCAGGCCACGGGCAAATTGGCCGTGTGCAACCTCCACGCCGCGCCGGGTTTGGGCAACGCCATGGGCATGCTCTATAATGCCGCCAAGGCCGGCGCGCCGGTGCTGGTCACCGCCGGCCAGCAGGACATGTCGATCCGCCTGACTGAGCCCTTGTTGTGGGATGATCTGGCCACTATGGCGCGGCCGCTCTGCAAATGGTCGTTTGAAGTGAGCAGCATCGCGGAATTGCCGCGCGCCGTGCGCCGGGCGGCCAAGGTGGCGCTGACGGCGCCCACCGGCCCGGTGTTCCTCTCCATCCCCGGCGATATATTGAACGCGATTGCGCCCGATGATCTGGATATCGGCGCGCCCACCCGCATCGGGCCGGCCGTGCGCGGTGATGCCGGCGAAGTGGCCAAGGCTGCCGACCTGATCCGCGCCGCCACCAATCCGATCATCTTTGCCGGCGATTGCATCGCCAACCGCGACGCCTTCGCCGAAATGACCGCCTTTGCCGAGGCGGTGGGCGCCCCGGTCTATATGGAGGGCATGGCCAACCGCGCCACTTTCCCCAGCAACCACCCGCTGTTTGCCGGCACGGTGCCGCGCATGACCCCGGCGCTGCGCGCGGCGACACGCGATCATGATCTGGTGATTTCCATCGGCGCGGACCTGCTCACCCAAAGCCAGGCCACCGGCGTGGAGGGGCTGGAGCCCGGCAAGGTCTTGGTGCATCTGGACGACAACCCGTGGGAAATCGGCAAGAATTTTGCCGCCACCGCCGCCATCCAGGGCTGCCCCAAGGCGACGCTGCCGGAATTGACCGCGCTGGTGGCCGGTTGTGGCGACGGCCGCCGCGCCGGCAACGTGGCCAGGATCGCCGAGGCCAAGGCGGCGCTGCTGGCCAAGGCCGATGCGGTGATGGACGCGCAGCCCATGGACCCGATGGCGGTGCTGAAGCGGCTGGGCGAGGTGATGCCCGATGATGCCATCATCATCGAGGAATTGCTCTCCTCCGGCATGAATGTCGTGCGCAGCCTGTTGCCGGCGACGCGGCCCGATTCATGGTTCGGCATGCGCGGCGGCGGCATCGGCGTGGCACTGCCCCAGGCCGCCGCCATGCAATTGGCCAATCCCGGCCGGCCGGTGGTGGCGCTGACCGGTGATGGCAGCCTGATGTATAGCGCCGCCGCGCTGTGGAGCCTGGCGCATTACAAACTGCCGGTGGTGACCATCGTCTTCAACAATTCATCCTATCGCATCCTCAAGCAGCGCACCCGCGCCATCGGCGATCACAGCGCGCGTGAAGGGGTGTTCGTGGCCATGGATCTGGAAAACCCCGCCATCGATTTCATGGCGCTGGCAGCAGCGCATGGGGTGCACGGCGTGCGGGTGGACAGCATCGCCGCCCTGATCGAGGCGTTCCAGACCGCGCTGGCCAGTGACGCGCCAACGCTGATCGAAGTGCCGGTGGCGCGGGCGGTGTGATCCTCCAGATCCTCCCCAAACTTGTTTGGGGAGGGGGGACCGCCGGAACGGCGGTGGAGGGGCTCGGGTGTGGGGTCTGTCGGAGTGGAGGCTACCGCCCTAAACCAGCCCCAACGACAGCAATTCCCGCATCAGCCCCGCCGGCAGCGCTTCGCCTTGCGTTGCCCCAATGACCAGATCCGGCGGCGCGTCCTCGGCCGTCAGATAGCGCCAGCCCTGGTGCGCCCGCTTTGGCGTTGGCACCACCAGCACCGGGCCGGGTTGCAATTCGATGGCGCATTTGGGACCCCAGGCGGTGTCGGCCATGCTGATCGACAGGATGGTCTGCCGCGCCACCAGCCGGTGGGCGATGATCCAGAACATCGAACCGCCGATCAGCTCGTCCGCGCGCTTGGGCATCATCCGCGTGTGCGCCCCGGCACGGCCGTCGCCCCACCAATGCGCCTGGCG
>JAIXQY010000047.1 GCA_027485485.1 Sphingomonadales bacterium
AACAATTTGTCCCAATCCGCCGCCTCCGTGCCGGCCTTGCCGATGAACACCTGTTCGCACGGGCCGTCATAGATCACCTCGGCCTGGCTGATCGCCCCCACCGCCACGGTGAAGGCGTGTTGATAACGGTCATAAGCGTCCTTGCCCGAACAGGGAGCCATGCCGGCTTCGGGCGGATAGGCGGCGGTCTCGCGGAACTTGAGCAGGTTCATCATCACCACCGGTCCCTCGCGGCCGGAATCCCGCAGGGCGCGCACCTGATCGCGGGTGGGATCGATGCTGGCATCCAGATTGTTGTGAGAGGGCACGGCCATGGCTGGAGGACTCGCAGTTGGGAATGTTCCGATGTAGCATCGCACTGCAGACCGCCAGAACGCGGCGCACAAAATGGGGAGGATAAGATGGCCACGCTTGCACCCGCCAGCGCGATGGACGTGCCGACAGAGGCAATCGACGTTTCAGACGCGACCTTTTATGCGAACGACAGCTGGCGCCCGGTGTTCGCGCGGCTGCGCGCTGAAGCCCCGGTGCATCACCAGGCCAACAGCCCGTTCGGCCCCTTCTGGTCGGTGAGCAGCCATGCCGACATCATGGCGGTGGAAGCCCGTCCGGACATTTTTTCCAGCAGCCATGAATTTGGCGGCATCACCGTGGTCGATCTGTTTGGCGAGTATAATCTGCCGCAGTTCATCGCCATGGACCGGCCGCGCCACAGCGACCAGCGCCGGGTGGTGGCGCCAGCCTTCGGGCCATCAGAAATCGCGCGAATGGCGGTGGAGGTGCGCAGCCGCACCCGGGAACTGATCGACAGCTTGCCGATTGGCGAGGAATTTGACTGGGTGGACCGGGTTTCCATCGAACTGACCACCGGCATGCTGGCCATATTGTTCGATTATCCGTGGGAGAAGCGCCGTGATCTCACCTTGTGGTCGGATTGGGGCGGCGACATCGAAGCCGCACTGAACCCTGCCACCAAGGATATCCGCCAGCAGCATCTGATCGACATGACCCATGCGCTCGATGCGCTGATGGCCGAGCGCAAGGCCAAGCCGCCCAGCGGCGACCTGATCAGCGCCATGGCCCACAGCAATGCCATGGGCGACATGCCGTTCCAGGAACGCACCGGCAATTATATCCTGCTGATCGTGGGCGGCAACGACACCACCCGCAATTCGATGTCGGGCCTGGTGGAAGCCTTCAACCGGTACGACGGCGAATGGGCCAAGCTGGAAGCCGATCCCAGCCTGATCTCCAACGCCATTTCCGAAGTGCTGCGCTGGCAGACGCCGCTGGCGCACATGCGCCGCACTGCGGTGGAAGATGCTGAGATCGCTGGTGTTCCGGTGAAAAAGGGCGACAAGATCGTGCTGTGGTATATCAGCGGCAACCGCGACGAGAGCGTGTTCCCTGACGCCGAGCGCTTTGACATCAGCCGCGCCAACGCCCGCCGCCATCTGTCGTTCGGCTTTGGCGTGCACCGCTGCGTCGGGGCCCGGTTGGCCGAATTGCAGATCGCGGTGCTGTTCGAAGAGCTTCTGGCCCGCAAGATCTTCCCGCGCCAGGTGGGCGATGCCGAATATGTGGCGCAATGCTTCGTGCATGGTTTCCGCAAGCTGCCGGTTGTGCTTGAACGGCGCTGATGCCGAAACTTGATCTTGCCGCCCTGCCCGTTCGCACCGGATCGGGATATTTGCTGCCGTATCAGGAACCCATGCTGGCGCGATCGTGGAAGGCGGTGGCGGCCGCTGGCGGCGTGACGCAATTTGGTGCCAATCTTGTCACGCTGGCGCCGGGGGCCTGGTCCAGCCAGCGCCACTGGCACAGCCACGAGGATGAGATGGTGGTGATGCTGTCGGGCGAAGCCGTGCTGGTGGAAGACGGCGGCGAAACCCGGCTGGGCCCCGGCGACATCGCCTGTTTCCCGGCCGGCGTTGCCAACGGCCATCATCTGCAGAACCGCGCCGCCCTGCCCTGCACCTTCCTGGCCGTGGGCACTGATCGCGTGACCGTGGACGAATGCCATTATCCGGATATCGACATGCATCTTGATCCGGCCGGTTTCCGGCGCAAATCCGGCCCGGCAGCGTGATGGCGCGGCGCACCCTGATGGCCGCCGGCCTGGCCAGCCTGTTGCCGGCGCGGCTGGCGGCCAGCCCGCTGCGCCAGGGCGCCACTGCGCCGGGCATCCGCATCGCGCCGGATCGGGAGGCGATGGTGAAGGTGCCTGGCGGCCGGGTTTATGTCCGCATCAATGGCGCGTTGGATGGTGGCAAGCCGCCGATCCTGTTCATCCACGGTGGGCCGGGCAGCTCGCACTGGGGCTGGCTCAACGCCACGGCGCTGGCCGATGAGCGGGCGGTGATCCTTTATGATCAGCTCGATTGCGGGCGCTCTGACCGGCCGGGCGATCCGGCGAACTGGACGGTGCCGCGCTTTCTGGCCGAGATCGAGGCAATCCGCGCCCATTTCGGTATTGCGCGCTGGCATGTGCTGGGCGGCAGTTGGGGCGGCACGCTGGCACTGGAATATGGCGCGACGCGGCCGGCCGCACTGGCCAGCCTGGTGCTGCAATCGCCGCTGGTTTCAACCGCGCTCTGGCTGCGCGATGCCGCCGCGCTGAAGGCGGCGATGCCCGCCGATGTGCGCGATCTGCTCGATCGCTGCGACACGCCGGGTGCCGCGCCGCAGGCCGCCTGCGATGCCGCCACCGATGCATTCTATGCCCGCCATGTCCGCCAGGTGCTGCCACCACCGGCCTTTGCCGCCTATCGCGATGGGCTGCCGCTGCCCTTTGCTGCGGGCCTTTACAATCACATGTGGGGCCGCGCCGAGTTCACCTGCACCGGCACGCTGAAGGATTATGACGGCCGCCCGTTGTTGAAGAAGCTGAACGGGCCGCGGAGCCTGTTTGTCGCCGGCCGTGATGACGAAGCCCGCCCCGCCACCGTGGCCGGTTTTGCTGAGCAGGCTGGTGCCGGCTTTGCCGAGATCCCCGGCGCGGCGCACAGCATCATGCTCGACAATCCAGCGGCTTATCTGGCGTTGCTCAGGCCGTGGTTGAA
>JAIXQY010000175.1 GCA_027485485.1 Sphingomonadales bacterium
AGCAACGTTGGCGGGGCCACCGCGCGCACCTCGGCGCCCAGCGCCGCCAGCAGCATGAAGTTGGAGCGCGCCACCCGGCTGTGCAAGATGTCGCCGCAGATCGCCACGCGCAGCCCGGCGATGCGGCCCTTGCGGCGGCGGATGGTGAGCGCATCGAGCAGCGCCTGGGTGGGATGTTCGTGGCGGCCATCGCCGGCATTGAGCACCGGGCAATCGACCTTTTCCGAAATCAGCTGCACCGCCCCCGATGATCCGTGGCGGATCACGATCATGTCTGGGTGCATGGCGTTCAGCGTCAGCGCGGTATCCAGCAGGGTTTCGCCCTTTTTCAGGCTGGATCCCGACACGCCGAGGTTGACGACATCGGCGCCCAGCCGCTTGCCCGCGATCTCAAAGCTGAGCAGCGTGCGGGTGGAATTTTCGAAGAAGGCGTTGATCTGGGTAAGGCCGGCCAGCCAATCGACATGTTTCACGGCGCTGCGGTTCAGCTCAACCCATTGTTCGGCTTCATCGAGCAGGAAGCAGATTTCCCAGGGTTTCAGCGCGGCAATGCCCAAAAGATGCGCATGCGGGAACGGGTGCGCACCGTCTGCCAGTGCGGGATGGGAAGGTGCGCGCGCCATGAGCCCCACCCCTAATGGCACTCACCGTGCCAGACAATAGCTCAATCAACCCGCCAGCGCAGCGCCGGCAGCACGCTGGCAAAATCATCCGTCCACACCACTGCATCCCTGTCCGTCTTCACCGGCTGCCAGCCGGCATCGGCTGCCGCCAGGGCCGCCAGCCGCGCCGGATCGCGCGACAGGGCCACCCAGGTCGATCGCGCCGACATCATCAGCGGGGATTCCTGGCGGGACGGGCGATAGGTCAATTGTTGCAGCTGCCAGCCACCATCGCCGGCCAGGGCCGCCACCACCGGTTCCAGATCCAGGAAGCGGTTGGAAATATGGATCAGCAACACGCCATCGGCGCGCAGCACCCGGCCATAGATGGCCAGTGCCTCGCGCGTCATCATGTGCAGCGGGATGCTGTCGGACGAAAAGGCATCCACGGCCAGAAGATCAAAGCTGCCCGGCGCTTCCTGTTGCAGCGTCAGGCGGGCATCGCCCACCACCATGCGCAGATCGGGCTTGCAGTCTTTCAGATAGGTGAAATCGCGCCGCGCGATATCCACCACCGCCGGATCAATCTCGAACATGGTCCAGCGTTCCTGCGGCCGGGCATAACAGGCCAGCGTGCCCGCCCCCAGGCCCACCACGCCGATGCGGGCCTGTGCGCCAAACATCGCCGGCACCGCCGCCAGCGCGCGGCCAACACCGCTGCCGCGCACATAATAGGTCATCGGTTCGCGGCGCAAATGGGGCCGCAGCGATTGCACGCCGTGCAACGTGGTGCCGTGGGTGAGGAAGCGGAAATCGCCATCATTGCTGTCACGCACCGTATAGATGCCGAAAAAGCTGCGGGTGTGCTGCCCGGCCACCACCGCCGCCAGCCGCGACAGGCCGCCCAGCCCCAGCATGACGATGGCCAGCATGGCCGCAAACCGCCAGCGATTGCCAAAGGCCAGCAGCGACACGATCAGCATCGTGGCCAGCGCCAGCGGGCCGGCAACGCCCTGCCCGCCAAAGGGATCGGCGCCGCGCGCGATCAGCATGGCCATCAACGCCCCCACCAGCACGGCCAGCACGCCCCGGCGCGGCGTGAGGCCCTGGCCAAGCAGGGCCTGCCCCGGCAGCAGCAGCGCAGCGGCCAGCAGCAGGATGGGATATTCCCACGTCCAGCTGAACAAGGCCGGGGCCAGCAGCGCGCAGAACAGCCCGCCCACCGCACCGCCCACCGACAGCCACAGATAGAAACTGGTCAACCCCGCCGCCGGGGGCCGTTCGATGGCCAGCGTGCCGTGCAGCGCCAGCGTGATCACCAGCAGCAGCAGCAGCCCGGCCAGCGCCAGCGCCACGCCCCAGCCCGGCCCCTTGCTGGCCAGAAACAGCGGCCCGCCGACCAGCAGCAACAGCCAGGGGCTGGCCTTCACCGCCAGCGCCGTGACCCTTGGCCCGGCATCGGAAAAGCCGACCACGAAGCTGAGCAGGTAAATCGCCAGCGGCACCACCCACAACAGCGGCATCGCCATCAGATCGGTGGTGAGGTGGGTGGTGGTGGACAGCAGCAGCCCCGATGCCACAGCCGCCAGCCCCGTCCAGCGCAGCCGTTCGCGCCAACTGGTGGGATAGGCCGCAGCCGGCGCCGCCGGGCTGCCGGCGCCGCCGCGCGCCAACAGGCCGCTGGCCAGCACCAGAAGCGCCAGCACCACGAACCCGGCCGACCAGCCCCAGCGCTGCAAGGGCAGGCCCGCCAGCGGTTCGACCAGCAGCGGATAGGCGATCAGCGCGGCAAAGCTGCCCAGGTTGGACGCCGCATAGAGAAAATAGGGGTTTGCGGCATCGGCATCGCCGGTGCGGGCAAACCAGGCCTGCATCAACGGCGATTGCGCCGACACCACGAAGAACACTGGCCCGATGGAGGCCGCCAGCAGGCCCATCAGCCACAGGCTGGGATCGGCATCGCCCGCCGCCGGATACCAGGCCGCCATGCCGATCGGCAACAACAGGGCGGCAATGCCGAACAGGACGAGGTGGATGATCAACTGCTGCCGCACCGGCCAGCGTTGCACGGCGTGGGCATAAAGATAGCCGGCCAGCAGCACGCCCTGATAGAACAGCATGGCCACGTTCCAGACGTTGGGCGATCCGCCCAGCACCGGCAGCACGATGCGCCCCATCAGCGGTTGCACCAGGAACAGCAGGAAACTGCCGGTCAGGATGGTGAGCACATACACCGGGCGCACCGGCAGCAGGGAAGCGGATCGGGTCATGGTCACCATGGCTAGCCCAGCCCTGCCAGACTGGCAACCAAGCCATAGCCTGCCAGCATCGCCAGTGCCGCCCCCGCCAGCGCGCCGGCGGATTGCCCGCCCGCCCGGCCGGCCGTGACCAGCACCACGCCCAGTTTCAACAGCGTGTTGAGCAGCACCGGCAACGCCAATATCGCCCCGGCCAGCATCGGCGAAATCGCATCAGCCGGCGCGCCGCGCAGCGCCACGATGGCGGCATCCACATCCAGCGCCCCGGCCAGCGCCAGCGTGAGCGCCACGCCGCCATCGCCAAAGCGCAGCTGCATATATTTCACTGCCAGCTGCACCAGCGCCACCAGCAGCGCAAAGCCCAGCGCTGGCAGCAGCGCGAACGGATTGCCGGTTGGTGCCGCACTGGCCGGCGCGGCGGCGGCCCGGCGGCCCAGCCACCACACCATGGCCAGCGCCGCCACCATGCCCGGCGCCACCACCGGCACAAAGCCGGGCAGCGCGAACGGCACCAGCACGGCCACCAGCGCCAATACCCGCACGAACATCACCAGCGACGCCAGCGCAATGCCCGCCGCCAGCCGGGGCCGCGCGTCCATTTCGCTGCGCAGCCGCTGCGCCAGGGCCGCCGTGACCGCAGTTGAGCTGTAGATCGCGCCCACCGCCGCCGTCACCAGCAGGCCGCGCCCCGGCCCCATCCGCCGCGACAGGGCATAGCCGGCAAAGCCGATGGCACAGACCAGCACCACCACCAGCCACAATTCGCGTGGGTTCCAGGCATCCAGCGGCCCCATGGCGCGATCGGGCAGCACCGGCCACAGCCCGCCGGCAATCACGGCAAAGCGCACCAATGCGGCCAGATCGGCTTCGCCCATCCCGGCGAGAAACTGGTGCAGCCGCGCCCGCTGCGACAGCAGAAATGCCGTCATCGCCGCCAGCGCCAGCGCCGGCACCGGCAGGCCCTGCCCGGCCAGCCAGCCCAGCCCCAGCGTCACCAGCGCCGCCGCTTCGGTGGTGGCGCTGGGCGAGCGGTCGCGGCGATAGCCGATCACCACCAGTGCCGCGCCGGCCAGCAACAGCACCGCCGCCACCGCCCAACCCCCTGCAGTCCCGCCCGCCACACCGCTGGCAAAGCCCGCCAACCCGCCGATCAGCCCGAACAGGCCAAAGGTGCGCAGGCCCGCCACGCGGCTGCCCGGCGCAGCCTGGCGCTGTTGCCAGCCGCGTTCCAGCCCGATCAACAGGCCGATCGCCAGCGGCACCAGCAGCCGCGCATAATCATCCGCCTCCAGCATCAGCGGCCAGCGTGGGCCGCCACCGCTTGCCGGTCAACCGTTGCGCCCTTATGGCTGGTGCATGATTGCCGGCTGGCGCCCGACATGGGCCATCATCATCGCCTTCTATAACGAGGAGCGCTTCATCGCGCCCACCATCGCCGCCGCATTGGCGCAGGACCGGGACGACATCCTGCTGATCTGTGTCGACAACGCCTCCACCGATGGCAGCCACGCGCTGGTCGCCGGCCTGATCGAAGGCCATCCGCACGCTTGTCTGGTGACGGAGACGGCGCAGGGCCACACCTTCGCGCTGCGCCGCGGCACCGAGATCGCCGCTGACCATGGCTGCACCAAGATTGCCTATTGGGATGCGGATACCTTCTATCCGCCGCATTATATCAGCCGGGCCGATCAGCTGCTGGGTGATGATCCGCGCACCATCTGCGTGCAGGCGTTCGACATTTACGGGCCTTATGACGCGCCCGCGAACCGCATCATCCGGCACCGCATGGCCATCACCGCCAGCCTCCTGTCGGGCCAGGGCCACACCGGCACCTTTGGCCAGGCCTTCCGCCTTGCGCCACTGCTGGCGGCCGGTGGCCCCAAGAGCGATGATTGGCCGTTCGTGCTCTATGATCATGAGCTGATGCACCGCATCCTCAAGATCGGCCGCAGCACCCACGCCGCCGATCATGTCTGCTGGCCCGCGCCGCGCCGCACGGTGAAGGGCCATGTGCGCTGGAACCTCACCGAACGATTGCTCTATGCCCTGACGCCCTATGCGGTGAAGGATTGGTTCTTCTATCGCTTCCTCGCCCCCCGGCTGCGGGCGCGCGGCATGTTCGAAGCCGGCCTGCGCGTGCGGGATTGGGAACAGGCGTCACACGGCTGAAACGCGGGTGCGCCATGGCTGGTGTCATGATGATGCGCACCCTGATCCTGTTTGCCGCCCTGATCGGCGCGGCGCCTGCCCTGTCGGCCCCTGTGCTGATGATCGCCATTGATGGCCTGCGCCCCCAGGAATGGCAACGCACTGACAACGGCCAGCCGCTGCCCAATTTGCGCGGCCTGGCCCGCGCCGGGGTGAGCGCGGCGGTGATCGGGGTGCTGCCCACCGTCACCTATCCGTCGCACACCACATTGCTCACCGGGGCGGCGCCGCGCCGGCACGGCATTGATGCCAATCTCACCTTTGATCCCCTCCGCCGCAACCAGGGCGGCTGGTATTGGTATGCCAGCGATATCAAGGCGCAGACCCTGTGGCAGGCGGCGGTGGGCGCCGGGTTGAAGACGGTGAATGTGCATTGGCCGGTGAGTGTTGGTGTGGCCGGCCTGGCCGCCAACCTGCCGCAGATCTGGCACACCGGCATGCCCGATGACGACAAGCTGCTGGCCGCGCTGGCCACACCGGGCCTGCCTGCGGCAATGGTGGCCGAGGCCGGGGCCTATCCGCCCGGCATCGATGAAGGCATCGCCGCCGATGAAGCCCGTGCCGCCCATGCCATCGCATTGATGCGCCGGGAAAGGCCGGCGTTCACCACCGTCTATCTCACCGCCTTCGATCATGAACAGCATGAGGCCGGGCCGGACACGCCAGCCGCCTGGGCGGTGCTGGCCCGCATCGATGCCGCCGTGGGCCGGCTGGTCGCCACTGCGCGGGCCATTGATCCGGCCACCACCATCGTTCTGGTGTCAGATCATGGCTTTGCGCCGATCAGCCGGACCACCAATTTGTTCCTGCCCCTGGTGAAGGCCGGCCTGATCCGCCTGTCGGCCGATGGCAAGGCCATTGCCAGTTGGGATGCGGTGCCGTGGATTGACGGGGGCAGCGCCGCCATCGTGCTGGCCCGGCCCGATGATGCCGCGCTGAAGGCCAGGGTGGCTCAGGTGCTGGCCGAAGCCGCCGCCGATCCCACCGCCGGGATTGACCGGATCATCGACAGCCAGGCCATCGCGGCGGCCGGCGGCAGCGCGGCGGCCAGCTTCTGGGTGAACAGCAAGCCGGGCTGGGCGATGGGCGATGCGTTGCAAGGCAGCCAGGGCAGCCCGACCACCAGCCGCGGCACCCATGGCTATTTCCCCGATGTGCCCGCCATGCGCACCAGCCTGATCGCCGTTGGCCCCGGCCTGCCCGCCGGGCGCGATCTGGGCCTGATCGACATGCGCGGCATCGCCCCGGCCGTCGCGGCCCGGCTGGGTGTGCGCCTGCGCGATGCCGAGCTGCCGCCAGCCTTTTGATCCCCCCAAAAGGGCCGGTTTCGCGCCACCCCATTGGCCCGCATAGAGGCGGTGGGGAGAAACGCGATGCAACTGGCCTGGAGCAGCGACGATCTGCAGTTTCGTGACGAGGTGCGGGAATTCCTGGCCAGCGAGCTCACGCCCAATCTGAAGGCCGCCGCCGCCGGCATGACCAGCGTCTATGCGCCGCCGCCGGTCGCGCGGGCCTGGCAGCAGAAACTCCATGCCAAGGGCTGGGTGGCGCCGAGCTGGCCCATCGCCTGGGGCGGCTGCGACTGGTCGGTGGCCCGCCGCTATATCTTCGCCCGCGAAACCACCGAAGCCGGCGCGCCGCCGCTGTCGCCGATGGGGCTGGGCATGTGCGGGCCGGTGCTGCTGCACTATGGCACGGAGGCACAGAAGCGCCGCTTCCTGCCGCCGATGCTGGCCGGCGATGAATTCTGGTGCCAGGGCTATTCGGAGCCCAACTCCGGTTCCGATCTCGCCTCGCTGCAGATGAAGGCGGAACGCGACGGCGATGATTTCATCTGCACCGGCCGCAAGATCTGGACCACCCATGCCCATTATGCCGATTGGATCTTCTGCCTGGTGCGCACCACCCGGATGGAAAAGCCGCAACTCGGCATCACATTCCTGCTGATCGACATGAAGACACCGGGGGTGAGCGTGCGCCCGATCGTCTCGCTGTCGGGCGAGCATGTGCAGAATGAGGTGATCTTCGATTCGGTGCGTGTGCCGGTGGCCAATGTGGTCGGCCGCATCGACGATGGCTGGACGGTGGCCAAATATCTGATGGAATTCGAACGCGGCGGCCATGCCTATGCCCCGTCCCTGGTGAAGCGGGTCGATGTGCTGCGGCGCCATCTTGGCGAAACCGGCCAGGCCATGCCGGGCCGCATCGCCGCCTTGCGCACCGAGATCGAAGCGCTGGACGCGCAGGAGCTGATCTTCAACGCTGGCCTGTCAAACGGCGCGGCGCCCGGCCCGATGGCATCGGCGCTCAAGATCATCGGCACCGAACTCTCTCAGCGCCTCACCGAGCTTGAGGTGGAGGCCGCCCTGCCCCACGCCGCCATCTTCCAGCCGCACCGCACGCTGCCCGGCGGCGATGTGCCCGGCTATGTGCCACCCGCCGACGGCCTGGGCGTTGGCCCCGATTGGGCCGCGCGGGCCATCCCCAAATATTTCAACGATCGCGCCGGTTCCATCTATGCCGGCACCAACGAAATCCAGCGCGGCATCCTGTGGCAATATCTGGCGCGGCGGAACGGCTGAGGCTTGCCCGCCGCCCGGTTCCGGGCCAGAATTGCCACAAAATGGGGGAGAAGATCATGAAATCCATGTTGCGCCTGCTCGCCACGGCGATGCTTGCCCTGCCGGTCGCCGCCCAGGCGCAGGAGGCTGCGGCCCCCGCCGCGCCGGTTTGCGAGCTCCACGTCTGGCCCACCGAAACCTATATCGGCATCAACATGGGCCTGTTGTCAGGCCTTGGCCCGATCGGCGCCGTGGCGGACATGGAGGCGCACAAGGATCGCGTTGCCACGGTGAAGGATCTGATGAAGGGCTGGCTGGGCCCCGATATCCAGATGGAAGAGCTGGTGAAGGCCGATTACAAGACCAGGCTGGGCGTTGCCGGTCACCAGGTGATCATGCACCCGGCTCTGCCCACGCCGGAAGAGGCCAAGGCCGATCCCGCCATCGCCGCCCAGCGCAAGCAGATCGCCGCGCAGATCAAGGGCGGCCAGCGCCTGTCTGACAGCAAGGCGGCCTGCTATGCCGAGCTGATGGTGGACTATATCTTCTATTTCAAGGCCATGATGTATGGCAGCAACCTGTTCACCAACTGGATCTTCCGTGATTTCGGGCCCACGGGCGCGAAGGTGGTGCGCATGGGCAATGGCCAGGTGAAGAACCCGCTGGAACAATTCCCGCCCAAGACGCCCGATCTGATCCCCGCCGCCAAGGCCGAATTGCGCGATGCCTATGCCAAGGATTTCGCCGAATATGTGGCCAAGAAGGTGAAGTGATCAGCCCACCAGCATTCGGCGCACATCGCCATCACAGCGGAAGCTCTGGATGAAGAAATAGGCGGACAGGAACAGTGCGCCGCCGTTGAAGGCGATCACGCCGAGCAGCAGGCCCATGGGCGTGAAGCGGTGGCGCCAGGCGGTATAAAGGCCTGACAGGGTGAGCATGAAGACGAAATCCAGGTTGAACTGGCCCTGCCAGCCGCCGCCCTGGATGGCACTGAAAAATGCCGGAAACAGATTGGGCTCGGCCATCAGCACCGGCGCGGTATAGACCGCCAGCACCACAAAGATCACCAAACACCACGCCCGGAACATCATCATCGCCTGCACTCCCTGTTGCTTGCCGGCAAATTGGCAGGCGCAGGGAAGCGCGGCAATGACCTTGCGGGTCAATTTCCGGTAAAACGCCCCGGCCGCCGCTCGCGAAACGCCGCCACCGCCTCGGCAAAATCCTGGCCCTGGGTGGCCAGCAGCCATTGATCGGCATCGGCGTGCAGCACGGCGGCATCCAGCGCGTGCGCCACCGCATTGATGCTGCGCTTGATCATCTGCACTGCCAGCGGCGGCAGGCTGACCAGTTCGGCGGCCAGCGCCAGCGCCCGGGCATCCAACTGATCGGCCAGCACAATCTCGTCGATCAGGCCCCATTCGGCCAGTTCGCCTGCCTCGTGCAGCGCGCCCAGCATCACCAGCCGCTTGGCCCGCGCCGGCCCGACCAGCGCCACCACCGGCCCCAGCGCGTGCCACATCAGGTTGATGCCGATCTTCACCTCGCCATAGCCCAGCCGCGCACCGGCCGCCGCCAGCCGGAAATCGCAGGCGGTGGCCAGGCAGGTCGCGCCGCCGGTGGCCACGCCCTGCACCGCACACACCGTTGGCTGATCAATGCCCATCACGGCCCGCATCACCCGCGCGCCCAGCTGCGCCGCCCGGCGCGCCTCGGCCAGCGGCGCGGGATGGGCCATGCGCGCCTCCATCTCGCCGATATCGGCCCCCACCGAAAAATCCCCGCCATCGCCGCGCAGCACCACGGCCCGCACGTCGCCCCGCCCACGCATCTCATCGGCCATGCGCTCGATCTCGGCCAGCATCGCCTGGGTCAGCGCGTTGCGCCGCTCCGGCCGGGCCAGGCTGATCACCGCAATCCCGTCCTGCACCTCCAGCCGCACCGCCATCTCAACACTCCACCACGTTCACCGCCAGCCCACCCTGACTGGTTTCCTTGTACTTCTGGCTCATGTCGATCCCGGTCTGGCGCATGGTCTCGATCACCTGGTCCAGGCTCACCCGGCCATGGCCGGGCCGGTGCAGCGCCAGCCGCGCCGCGTTGGCGGCCTTCACCGCGCCGATGGCGTTGCGTTCGATGCAGGGGATTTGCACCAGGCCGCCCACCGGATCGCAGGTCAGGCCCAGATTATGCTCCATGCCGATCTCGGCGGCATTGGCCACTTGTTGCGGCGTGGCATTCCACACCGCGGCCAGGCCCGCCGCCGCCATCGAACAGGCCACCCCCACCTCGCCCTGGCAACCCATCTCTGCCCCTGAGATCGACGCCCGCTGCTTGTAGAGCAGCCCGATTGCGCCTGCGGTGAGCAGGAAGCGGCGGCGCTGGTCCGCATTCTCGCAATAATGCCGCATGATCGCCGGCAGGATGCCGGCGGCGCCATTGGTGGGGGCGGTGACGACCTGGCCGCCGGCGGCATTTTCCTCGTTCACCGCCATGGCATAGACGTTGAGCCAATCGAACAGCCGCTCGGGCTCGTTGCCGCTGCGGCCCTGCTGCACTTGCCGCCACAACGCCGGCGCGCGCCGTTCCACCTTCAGGCCGCCGGGCAAGATGCCTTCCGTCACCAGCCCGCGATCGATGCAGGCCAGCATCACGGCGGCAACATGATCGAGGCCCGCAATGGTTTCGGCACGCGGCCGGATCGCGTCTTCATTGGCCAGCACGATGGTTTCGAGGGCAACGCCCAGCTGTTCGGCCACGGCCAGCAACTCGGCGGCGCTGCCAAAATTGTGCGGCACATCATGGCCGCTGCCCACCCGATCGGCTGGCGCCGCCTGTTCCAGCTGGCGGCGGCTGGCGATGAAGCCGCCGCCGGTGGAAAACCACTCCTCCTCCACCAGCCTCTGCCCGCCGTCCAGCACCGCCAGCTGCATGGCATTGGGGTGGAGCAGATCGCGCGTGTCATAATCAAGCTGGATGTCGGCCGCCGGATCAAAGGCCAGGCCGCACCGCAGCCGGCCGGGCAGCCGGCTGAGATCATGCTCGGCCGCCGCGCTGTCAAATGTCTCCGGCGCATGGCCCAACAGCCCCAGCGCCACCGCCCGCAGCGTGCCATGGCCGTGCCCGGTGAAGGCCAGGCTGCCCTGCAGCGTGACGATCAGGCGCGCGCCGGCCGGCCAGGCCTGCCGCGCCAATTGCTGCCCAAAGCGCAAGCCGATGCGCATCGGCCCCACCGTGTGGGAACTGGATGGGCCCACCCCAACGCGAAACATGTCGAGCACCGAAAGCATGGCCGAAGGTGGCGCATGGGCTGCCCTATTGTCCAGCCTTTACGCCGGGCAACTTCGTCCTAAACTTGCGCGATGGACGCTGTGCTGCTTGATCAGATCGCCCGCCTGTTTGCCCGCGAGGCGACCGATGACCGGCTGCGCGCGGCGCGGGCTGGCCACAACGAAGCCGGCTGGCAGGCGCTGGTGGATGCCGGCCTGCCGCTGGCGCTGGCCAGCGAAGCCCATGGCGGGCTGGCGCTCGATCCGGCCAGCGTGATGGCGATTTCCCGCGCCCATGGCCGGGTGGGCGCGCCGTGGCGGCTGTCGGCCGCCATGCTGCTGCACGCCCCCGATTGCGATCCCAATCTGTGGACGCCGGCGCTGGCCACCGCCAAGCTGGCCGGCCTGATGGACGAAGTGCTGGCAATAACGCTGGACTGGACCCAGACGCGCCAGCAGTTCGGCAAGCCGCTGGCGAAGAATCAGGCCGTGCAGCACAGCCTGGCCATCATGGCGGCCGAAACCGCAGCGGCCGGCGCTGCCGCCAATCTGGCGGCGCTGGCGCTCAGCAACCCCGCCAGTGCCGCCCTGCCTGTTGCCGCCGCCAAGGCCCGCGCCAGTGAGGCCGCCGGCATTGTGGCGGCGCTGGCCCACCAACTGCACGGCGCCATCGGCGTGACCGCCGACCATCGCCTGCACCTGTTCACCCGCGCGCTGTGGCAATGGCGCGACCGCGCCGGCAGCGAGCATCAGCATCATGCGGTGTTGGGTGCGGCCGCGCTGGCAGGCGGCAGCGTGTGGGCGCTGGCCACCCGCGAAGCCGCCAGTGCCGCCACGCCCGCTGCGCCCCTGCCCGGCGAACGCTTCCGCTTCCCCGCCGTGGCCGAACGGCCCGCCCAGGCCGCGCTGCGGGCCGAGGTGCGCGGATTTCTCGCCGAGGCGCTGGCCGGCATGGCGCCCGAACTGCGGGCCCACAGCTGGAACGGCCACAGCCCGGATTTCAGCCGCAAGCTGGGCCAGCGCGGCTGGCTGGGGATGACCTGGCCCAAGGCGCATGGCGGCCATGACCGCAGCGCGCTCGACCGGCTGGTGGTGATCGAGGAATTGCTCGCCGCCGGGGCGCCAGTGGCCGCCCACTGGATTGCCGACCGCCAGACCGGGCCGCTGCTGCTGAAGTATGGCACGCCGGAACAACAGCAGGCGTATCTGCCCGCCATCGCGCGCGGCGAGCTCTATGCCTGCATCGGCATGAGCGAGCCGGGCGCCGGATCGGACCTGGCGGCGCTCACCACCCGCGCTCGGCGCGTGGACGGCGGCTGGCGCATCAGCGGCACCAAGCTGTGGACCACCTATGCCCACAAGGCGCACATGATGCTGCTGCTGTGCCGCACCGGGGAGGGCCAGCGCCATGAAGGCCTGTCGCAACTGCTGGTGCCGATGGATTCGCCGGGCCTCAGCATCCGGCCGATCATCGATCTGATGGGCGAGCATCATTTCAACGAAGTGCATTTCGACGATGTGTTCGTGGGCGATGGGGCGCTGGTGGGCGGCGAAGGCCAGGGCTGGGCCCAGGTGATGAGCGAACTGGCCTATGAACGCTCCGGCCCGGAACGCTTCCTGTCCACGCTGGTGCTGCTGGAAGAGCTGGTGCGCGCGCTGGGCCGCAGCGCGCCGGCCAGCGCGCACGCGCCCATCGGTCGGTTGACCGCCCATCTGATGGTGTTGCGCCAGATGGCGCGCGGCATGGCAGCGCTGCTGGAAGCCGGGGAAGACCCGGCGCTGGAAGCGGCGATGGTGAAGGATCTGGGCGCCAGTTTCGAACAGGCCATCCCCGAGGTGGCGCGCGCCCTGTGCCCAGGCGATGCACCGGCCAGCCTGATCGCCACGCTGGGTGCCACCATCCAGATCGCGCCCATGGTCTCCCTGCGCGGCGGCACCCGCGAGATCCTGCGCGGCATCATCGCCCGCGGGCTCGGGGTGCGGTGATGGTCTGTCCTACAGGGCCAGAACCTGCCATCATGGCTTTGGCCCGGACTGTTGTCGGAGCGGATTTTTGCCAACCCGAACGACGCCAAACGCCGCCAGAATCGTGAAAACAGTCAAAACTGAAGGCCGAATGTCAGGCCGGGGACGCTGCAATGACCGATCATGTTCTCTACCAGCGCGATGGCCATATCGTCACGCTCACCCTGAACCAGCCTGAGCTGCGCAACCCGGTGTCGGATGACGACATGGTGGACGCGATCCTGGCCGCGCTGGCCCGGCTGGAGAATGATCCGGATGCGCGCGTTGCCATCCTCACCGGGGCGGGCAGCGCCTTTTCATCGGGCGGCAACCTGAGAAAGATGGCGAGCGGCGACGGGCTGGCCAGCGCCAAACCCATTCAGACGCGGCGCAACTATCTCACCGGCATCCAGCGCCTGCCCCGCGCCTTTGCCGCGCTGGAAGTGCCGGTGGTGGCGGCGGTGAACGGCCCGGCCATCGGCGCCGGCTGCGATCTGGCCTGCATGTGCGATGTGCGCATCGCGGGGGAAAGCGCCAGGTTTGCCGAGAGTTTCGTGAAGCTGGGCATCATCCCCGGCGACGGCGGCGCCTGGCTGCTGCCGTTCGTGGTGGGCCATGCCAAGGCCGCCGAACTGGCGCTGACCGGCGACATGGTGGACGCGGCCGAAGCGCTGCGCATCGGGCTGGTGAGCCGCGTGGTGCCGGATGCCGCGTTGCTGGAGGCCGCCCGCGCCATCGCCCTGCGCATCGCCGCCAACCCGCCGCAGGCCGTGCGCATGACCAAGCGGTTGCTGTGGGAAGCGCGCACCGCCAGCCTCGACACGGTGCTCAATCTGTCGGCCGCCATGCAGGCGCTGGCCCACACCACGGCCGACAACAAGGAAGCGATGACGGCGTTTCTGGAAAAACGCCCGCCGAATTTCAGCGGGGACTAGAGCGGCTGAGACGGGCGGCGGTGCAGCGCGGCAAAGCCGAACAGCAGGATGATCGGCTGGGCAAAGAAGACTATCTGGCCAAAGCCGGCGCGCGCCAGCGGATCGCCACTGGCCTGGCAGGCGATTTCCAGCGCCGCCACACAAAGGAGGAGCAGCAGCAGATCAGGGTGGAGCCGCCGGGCGGACAGGCCACCACCCACCCAGTCCAGCATCAGGCGCAACTGGCAATAAAGGATCAACAGCCAGCAGACATTGCCAGCCAGGCTGGCCTGATCGCTCCACGCGCCCAACATGGCACCATGATGGCCCTGGGCCACCAGCCAGACGGCCGCCAGCACGACAAAGCCGCGCCCGAAGACGCTGCGGCGCGGTACCACGGCGGATTGCAATTGCCCCTGCATTATATCCGTTATGGAGGTAATTTTAATGCGGATCAATGCGTTAATTTGGTAATAAAATGTCAACCAATGATGGCATTGGCGCGCAGCGCGTCGGCATCGACCCGGCCCAGCCAGTCGGCCAAAATGCTGTGGGCATCCTCGCCCACCCGCGGCGGCGGGCGGCGCATGGTGGCGGGGGTGGCGGAGAGCTTGGCGGGATAGGCGACACTGGGGATGATGGCGCCATCATCGCGCTGGAAATTGTGCACCGTCTGCCGGGCCTCGACGAACGGATCGGAAAACACCTCGGAAATGCTGTTCACCGGGCCGCAGGGCACACCGGCGGCGACCAGCCGGTCGATCAGCGGCAGGCCGGGTTGGTCGGCGACCAGGCGCTGCACCTCGGCCTCGATCGCCTCGCGGTTCAGCAGGCGCTGGGCTGCGGTGAGGAAGCGGGGATCGCGGCCCAGATCGGCCACGCCCATTTCGGTGCAGAAGGCGCGGAACTGGCCATCATTGCCGATGGCGATGATGATCTGGCCATCGGCCACCTTGAACAGCGTATAGGGCACCACCGTGGGGTGGCGGTTGCCCATGCGGCCAGGATCGACGCCGCCCACCAGCCAGTTCATCGCCTGATTGGCGAGGCAGGCAATCTGGGTGTCCAGCAGGCCGATGTCGATATGCTGGCCCTCGCCCGTGGCTTCGGCATGGCGCAGCGCCGCCAGGATGGAGATGGTGGCATAAAGCCCGGTGGTGAGATCGGCCATGGCCACCCCGGCCCGGAGCGGCTGGCCGCCCTGCTCACCGGTGACGGCCATGAAACCGCCCATGCCCTGGGCGACGAAATCATAACCGCCGCGGGCTGCATAAGGGCCGGTCTGGCCGAAGCCGGTGATGGAGCAATAGACGAGGCTGGGCTTCACGCGGCGCAGGCTTGGCCAATCTAGCCCATATTTGGCGAGGCCACCCACCTTGAAATTCTCGATGACGATGTCGGCCTGCGCGGCCAGATCGCGCAGCAGCGCCGCGCCGTCGGGGTGGGAGAAATCCACCGCGATCGAGCGCTTGTTGCGGTTGGCCGCCAGATAATAGGCCGAGGTGCCGATCTCGTCTGCGCCGTCGGCCCCTTTCAGGAAGGGCGGGCCCCAGGCACGGGTGTCGTCACCGCGGCCCGGCACCTCCACCTTCACCACATCGGCGCCCAGATCGGCGAGCGCCTGCGCACTCCACGGCCCGGCCAGCACGCGGGACAGATCGAGCACCTTGACGCCGGCCAATGCAGCGGCAGCCGTGGGAGGAGGGATAGACATGAGATTCGGGTAGCGCGAAACGAGAAACGGTGCCAGTCGCAAGCAACTGGCACCGCCTTAGCCCCCGACCGGGGTAAGCCCA
>JAIXQY010000130.1 GCA_027485485.1 Sphingomonadales bacterium
CCGGTGCCTCGTCCGAATAGAAACGGAGTGTCGCAGGATCGTAAGGCATTGGATTCACCTTAGGATGTCGTTCGGGGTGGTCAAGCATGGCAGGCGTTGGGTCGACAGTTCTCCCCTTTCAGCGACGCGGCGTCAGCCTTCCCCCAGCGCATCCGCAATCAATGCCCGGCTCTGCGCCAGGCCATAAAGCGCGATGAAGCCGCCCATACGGGGGCCGTTCTGGCTGCCGATGAGGATTTCATACAGCGCCTTGAACCAGTCGCGCAGATTCTCGTAGCCGGCGGCCTTGCCGGCTTCGTAGACTTCGAACTGATAGGCTTCGGCGTCGGCCTCCTCGCCCACGGCGGCGAGGCGCGAATCCAGATCGCGCAGGGCGGCGGCTTCGGACTCGGTCGGCGCGCGGCGCTTGAGGCCCGGCACCACGAAATCGCGCGCATAGGCGGCGGCGTGGTGGACCAGCCGGTCGAGCAGTGGGTGGGTTTGTGGGGACGAGCCGGGGGCATATTTCTTCACGAAACCCCACAGCCGGGCCGGATCATCGGTGGCGGCGACGGACGCCAGGTTCAGGAGCAGCGAGAAGCTGACCGGCAGTTCCGGCGCGGGTGGCGCGCCTTCGTGGATATGGTGCGCCGGGTTGCCGAGTTGCTGGTCCAGCGGCTGGGCGGGATAGCGGGTGAGGAAATCGGCATAATCCTCGATGGCGCGCGGGATCACGTCATAATGCAGGCGCTTGGCCTTGCGCGGGCTCTGGAACATGTAGAGCGCCAGGCTTTCGGGCGGGCCGTAATCCAGCCATTGTTCGATGGTGAGGCCATTGCCCTTTGACTTGGAAATCTTGGCGCCTTCGCCATCCAGGAACAGCTCGTAATTGAAGCCGGCGGGCGGGTTGCCGCCGAGCGCTTGGACGATCTTGCCGGAGAGCATCACCGAATCAATCAGATCCTTGCCGGCCATTTCATAATCAACGCCCAGCGCCAGCCAGCGCATCGCCCAATCCACCTTCCACTGCAGCTTGCAGTGCCCGCCGGTGACGGGAACGGTGACGCTGTCGTTGGTGCCGGGGCGGACATAGGTGACGGTGCCGGCCGCCACGTCGCGCGCGATGATCGGCACCTGCAGCACCGTGCCCAGCACCGGATCAACCGGCAGGAACGGCGAATAGGTGGCGCGGCGTTCGGGGCCGAGTGTGGGCAGGATGATGCCCATCACATCATCATAATGGGCCAATATCTTCAGCAGCGTCGCATCGAACATGCCGCTGGCATAGCAATCGGTGGACGACAGAAATTCATATTCAAAGCCGAAGCCATCCAGAAAGGCGCGCAGCCGGGCGTTGTTGTGGGCGCCAAAGCTGCTGTGGGTGCCGAACGGATCGCGCACCTTCGTCAACGGCTTGCCCAGGTCTTCGCGCAGCATCTCGGGGTTGGGGATGCCATCCGGCACCTTGCGCAGCCCGTCCATGTCATCCGAAAAGGCCACCAGCCGCGTCTTCACGCCGGGTGCCATCGCCTCGAACGCGCGGCGCACCATGGTGGTGCGCACCACTTCGCCAAAGGTGCCGATGTGCGGAAGGCCCGATGGGCCATAGCCGGTTTCAAAGATCACCGCATCGCCGGCCGGCACGCCGTTCGGATAGCGGGCCAGCACCTTGCGGGCTTCCTCATAGGGCCAGGCCTTGTTCTCGAGGGCGGCGGCTTGCAGGGTTTCGGTGGTGATGGTCATGGCTTTTGGCTATCAAGTTGCTTCGGCCTTCCTCTGGCGACTGAACTTCATGAGTGCAACTGAATCCAGCGCAAGCGGCATGGCCATCCCGGCGCTGGTGGCCAGCCATGCCGGCGTGTGGATTGCCGATGCCCATGGCCAGGTGCGCGGGCTGAGCCGGGGCGAGGCGATTGCGCGCGCTGGCGACAGCCCGCATCTGCTGCTCAATGCGCCGGTCACCGCCAGCCGGCTGGGGCTGGGCGAGCTGTCGGGCCTTGATCTGCTCGAACTGTTTGCCTTCCTGTTTCCGGCGCGGTTCGTCGTGCCCACGCCGCGCGGGCTGGCCGGGGTGCTGGGCATCGCGCCGCCAGGGCATGAGGGCGATGCCGCCTTCCTGCAGCGCGCCGCTGCCGCCCTGCTGGCGGCGCCCCTGCAACCCGATTGGGCGCAGCGCCACGGCGCGTGGACATCGCTGCAAAGCCTGTCCCGCCAGCGCTGGGCCTGGGCGCCGCAGCTGGCCCGCCTGATCGACAAGCCCAAGGCACCGGAACGCCACGTGTTCCAGACCCTGGCCAAGTGGGAGGAGGCCCCCGCCCGGCCGGCGCCGCGCGTCGTGCTGCTGGACGAGGGGCAGGTGCAGGGCGAATTGGCCCGGCTGGTCGGCGCCGGTGCCGAACAGCGCGACGGGCAGCGTGCCTATGCCCGCGCCGCCGCCAAGGCCTTCGCGCCGCGGCAGGAAGCGGGCCGGCCACATATGGTTCTGGCCGAAGCCGGCACCGGAATCGGCAAGACATTGGGCTATCTCGCGCCGGCCGTGCAATGGGCGCGCGAAGCCGACGGCGCGGTGTGGGTGGCCACCTATACCAAGGCGCTGCAACGCCAGCTGGACGCCGAAACCGCGCGCATCTGGCCCGACGGCCAGGAACGCCGCGCCAAGGTGGTGGTGCGCAAGGGCCGCGAAAATTATATGTGCCTGCTCAATCTGGAAGATGCGGTGCAGGGCGGCTTTGGCGGGCGCGCCGTGGTGTTTGCCAAGCTGGCCGAACGCTGGGCCGAATATACCCGCGATGGCGACATGGTGGGCGGCGATCTGCCCGGCTGGCTGCCGCCGCTGTTTGGCCGCACCAGCTTTGCCGGGCTCACCGATCGGCGCGGCGAGTGCATCTATGCCGCCTGCCCGCATTATCGCAGCTGCTTCATCGAACGCGCCAGCCGCGCCAGCGCCGGGGCCGATCTGGTGATCGCCAATCATGCGCTGGTGATGATCAACGCGGCGCGCGGGCGGGCGGAGGGTGCCGGCCTCAACCGGCTGGTGTTTGATGAAGGCCATCATCTGTTTGATGCCGCCGATGCGACCTTTGCCGTGGCGCTCACCGGCCGCGAGGCGGTGGAGCTGAAGAACTGGCTGCTCGGCCCCGAACGGGCCGCCGGGCGCGGGCGGCGGCGCGGGCTGTCGGCGCGGCTGGCCGATTGCATCAGCTATGATGACGAAGCCGCCCGCGCCGTGGAGGCGGTAGCCGAAGCGGCGCGGGCCTTGCCCAACGAAGCCTGGTTGGCGCGGGTGGCGGCCGATGCCGGTGATACGGCGGTGGAACTGTTGCTGGCGGCCGTGCGCGGCCAGGTGCTGGCGCGCGCGCCGGCGGACGAGGCGGACGGCGTCTATGGCCTGGAAACCGAAGTGGCCGAGGTGTCCCCCCGGCTGGTGGAGGCGGCCGCAGCGGCAGCGGCGGCGCTGCAGAAGCTGGCGCGGCCGATGGCGCAACTGGATGGCCGGCTGGCGTTCCTGCTGGATGATCCGCCCGATTGGCTGGACGGCGGCGCCCGGGCGCGCGTGGAAGGCGCGCGCGCCGGGCTGCAACTGCGCGCTGGCCTGATCACCGCGTGGACGGCGCTGCTCGCCCGGCTGGGCGGCCCGGCCGATCCGGATTTCATCGATTGGCTGGAACTGGTGCGCGCCGATAGCCGGCTGCTGGATGTGGGCCTTCAGCGGCGCTGGCTTGATCCGATGCGGCCCTTCGCCGGCGCCGTGCTGGAAACGGCGCATGGCGTGCTCGTCACCTCGGCCACGTTGCGCTCGGCACCGGATCGCGCCGCCGATGATTGGCGCGACGCCGATGCCCGCACGGGCGCGGTGCATCTGCCCGGCACCCCGGTGCATTTTTCCGCCGCCAGCCCGTTCGATTATGGTGCGCAGGCCCGCGTGCTGATCGTGACGGATGTGCGCCCGCGCGATGTGGCCGGCCTGGCCCATGCCTATCGCGCCCTCATTGAGGCGGCGGGCGGCGGCACGCTGGGCCTGTTCACGGCGATCGCCCGGCTGCGCGCCGTGCATGCCAGGCTGGCCGATCCGCTGGCCCGCGCCGGGCTGCCGCTTTATGCCCAGCATGTCGATCCGATCGACACCGCCACATTGGTTGACATGTTCCGCGCCGAACCGGGCGCAAGTCTGCTCGGCACCGATGCGTTGCGCGATGGCGTGGATGTGCCGGGGGACAGTTTGCGGCAGGTGATCATGGAGGGCGTGCCGTGGCCGCGCCGTACCGTGCTGCACGCGGCGCGGCGGCTGGCCGGTGGCGGCAATGCATTCGATGATCGCGTCACCATGGGCCGGCTGGCGCAGGCCTTTGGCCGGCTGATCCGCAGAGCCGATGATCGCGGCCATTTCGTGCTGCTGGGCCCCGCCGTGCCCAGCCGGCTGCTGGGGGCGTTTCCGGCCGGGGTGGGGATTGATCGGGTGACGCTGGATCAGGCGGTGGCGCTTGTGAAGGCCGGAGTCGCCTCTGGCAAAGGCCCGGCCGATGTGCCAAGCCTTGGGATGCCATGAAGACGCTCATTCTCCTGCGGCATGCCAAATCGGGCTATGACGATCCGATCCTCCGCGATTTTGATCGGCCCCTGAATGATCGCGGCCGGCGCGCGGCGATGAAGGTGGGCCAATGGCTGGGCGCCGCGATCCGCCGGGGTGACATGCCCGATCCCGGCCTGGTGTTTGCCAGCCCCGCCGTGCGCGTGCGCCAGACCATCGAAGGGCTGGAAGCCGGCATGAACCGGCCGCTGGCCCCGGTGTATGAACAGCGCATCTATCTCAGTTCATCGGCAACGCTGGTCGAATTGTGCGCGGGCTTCTCGGACGATCATGCCAGCGCCATGCTGGTCGGCCACAATCCGGGGCTTGAGGATCTGCTGCTGGAACTGGTGCCGCCCGGCGGTGCGTTGCGGGCCGAAGCCGAGCTGAAATATCCCACCGCCACGCTGGCACGCATGGACATTGCGATTGATCGCTGGGCGCAAATTGATGGCGGCCGGGCCGAACTGGTGAAGTTCGTGCGCCCGCGCGATCTTGATCCGAGCCTGGGGCCGGATGATTGAGGCGGGTGGCGGTCAGCCCGGCGGCGGCAGGGTTGGCATCG
>JAIXQY010000196.1 GCA_027485485.1 Sphingomonadales bacterium
AGCAAAGCCGGGGCCGCGCGCCAGCACCGGCGCCAGATCGAAGCGGAAACCATCGACGCCGCAATGGCGCACGAAATGGCGCAGGGCGGCCAGGGTGAGCGCGCGCACGGCCGGATTGGCAAAGTTGATCGTGTTGCCGCAGCCGCTGTCGTTGATCAGGCGGCCATCGGGCGCATGGGCATAGGCGGCGTTGTCCAGCCCGCGCAGGGACAGCACGCCGCCGTGCGCATCGCTTTCGCCCGTGTGGTTGAACACCAGATCGAGGATGGTGCCGATGCCGGCCGCATGCAGCGCCGCCACCGTTTCGCGCAGTTCCGCCACGCCGCCGGGGCACAGGCCGGGATCGAGCGCCATCGGCACCACCGGGTTATAGCCCCAGGCATTGCTGAGCCCCAGCGGCGGCAGGTGACGCTCATCGATCCAGGCGGTGATGGGCATGAGTTCGACCGCGCCGACGCCGATCTTCTGCAGGTGCGCGATCACCGCCGGGTGGGCCAGCGCCGCCACCGTGCCGCGCTGCGCAGCTGGCACATCGGGATGCAGCATGGAAAAGCCGCGCACATTGATTTCATAGATCAGGCCGCCGGGTGCAAACAGCGGCGGAGCGTGCGGCACGATGGGCAGCGGGCCGGGTACCAGCGCGCACGGCACGATGGCGGCGGTATCAGCGCCAAAGCGCGCGAGATCGGGATGCTGGACGAAGCGGCGGTCCAGTTCGATCGCATGGGGATCAACCAGCAGCTTGGCCGGATCGAACCAGTGGCCGGCATCTGGCCGCCACGCACCTTCGGCGCGATAGCCATAGGGCTGGCCGGCACGGTCGCCCGGCAGGCAGGCCAACCAGTCATCGCCTTGTCGCTGCATGGCGATGCGATCTTCGCCCCCGCCATCGAACAGGCACAGCCACAGCGCGCTGGTGAGCGGGCTGCGCACGCGGAAGTGGGTGGCGCCATGGCTGACCGTGGCGCCAAAGGGCGGCATCAGGTCACCACATCCGGGCGCGTTCGGCCGGTGTGGCGGCTGATGCCGGCGAGTGTCTCGGCCGCGGCGATCAGATCGGCCAGCATCGCCGGGGTTTCGGCATCGATTGCGCCATCGGCCGGCTCATAGCGTTCGAGATAGACGCGCAAGGTGGCGCCTTCAGTACCGGTGCCAGACAGGCGGAACACCACGCGCGAACCGCCTTCGAACAGGATGCGCAGGCCCTGGTTGGCGCTGACGGAGCCGTCGACGGGATCTTCATAGGTGAAACTGTCGGCCACAGCCACCGTAAGCGGGCCGAAGCTGCGCCCGGCCAGGCCGGGCAAGGCGGCGGTGAGTTCGGCGATCAGGGCGTTCGCAGCGGCGCTGTCCACCGCTTCATAATCATGGCGGGCATAATAATTCCGGCCAAAGCGCGCCCAATGTTCCCGTGCCAGCGCGTCGACGCTGATGCCGCGCACCGCCAATATGTTGAGCCACAGCAGCACCGCCCACAGACCATCCTTCTCCCGCACATGGTCCGATCCGGTGCCGGCGCTTTCCTCGCCGCAGATGGTGACCATGCCGGCATCGAGCAGATTGCCGAAGAATTTCCAGCCCGTGGGGGTTTCGAAACTGGGGATGCCCAGCGCCGCCGCCACCCGGTCCGCCGCCGCACTGGTGGGCATGGAGCGGGCGATGCCCTTCAGGCCCCCGGCATAGGCAGGGGCGAGATGGGCATTGGCGGCCAGCATGGCCAGCGAGTCCGACGGGGTGATGAAGCGGCCGCGCCCGATGATCAGGTTGCGATCGCCATCGCCATCCGACGCCGCGCCGAAATCCGGCGCATCGGCGGCCATCATCGCCTCATACAGCTCGTGGGCGTGCACCAGATTGGGATCGGGATGGTGGCCGCCGAAATCCTCCAGCGGTGTGCCATTGCGCACCGTGCCGGCCGGGAAGCCAAGGCGGCGTTCCAGGATTTCGGTTCCATAAGGCCCGGTCACCGCGCTCATCGCGTCGAAGATCATGCGCAAGCCGCCGTCTACCGCCGCGCGGATGGCGGGAAAATCGAACAGGCTTTCCATCAGATCGGCATAATCGGCGACCGGATCGATCACCTGCACGTCCATGGCGCCGATGCGATAGGTGCCGATATGGTCAAGATCGATTGCGCCCGCGTCTTCTTCCAGCCAGCGGTCGATCGTCCTGGTGCGGGCGAAGATGGCATCGGTCACGCCTTCGGGGGCCGGGCCGCCGTTGGCGATGTTGTATTTGATGCCGAAATCCTCGTCCGGCCCGGCCGGGTTGTGGCTGGCCGACAGGATCAGGCCGCCGCTGGCGCCATATTTGCGGATGACATGGCTGGCCGCCGGGGTGGACAGGATGCCGCCCTGCCCCACCAGCACCCTGGCATAGCCATTGGCCGCGGCCATGCGGATGGCGCTGGCGATCACCACGCGGTTGTGGAAGCGGCCATCGCCGCCGATCACCAGCGTGGTGCCGGGCGCGCGCTCCACCACATCGAACACCGCCTGGATGAAATTCTCTGCATAGCCGGGCTGCGCAAACACCCGCACCTTCTTGCGCAGGCCCGATGTGCCGGGCTTCTGGCCATCGAACGGCGTGGTGGCGTGGGTGATGATTGTCATTATGCCCTCACAACTTCTTGATATAATTGGGCATAAAGCGCGCCACTGCTGGCCCAGCTGAAATCCGCCTTCATGCCGGCCCGCTGCATGGTTTTCCACACACCCGGTTGCCGGTAAAGGCTGATCGCGCGGCTGATGGCATCTGCCAATGACATCTGTGTGACACCGGTGAACACAATGCCCGTGGCGACGCCGGCCGCCAACGCCGCCAGATTGGCATCGATCACCGTATCGGCCAGCCCGCCAGTGCGTGCCACCACCGGCACACAGCCATAGGCCAGGCCATACATCTGGGTGAGGCCACAGGGTTCGAAGCGGCTGGGCACCAGTATCGCATCGCCGCCGGCCTGCATGCGGTGCGACAGGCCCTCGTCATAACCGATCTTCAGGCCGATGCGCCCCGGATGCCGCGCTGCCGCGGCAGACAGGCCAGCCACCAGCGCGGCATCGCCACTGCCCAGCAGCGCCAGCCGGCCGCCATTGGCAACCAGATGATCGAGCACCTCTACAGCCACATCCATGCCCTTCTGCCAGGTCAAGCGGCTGACCACGATGAACAGCGGCCCGTCGTCCTGATCCAGCCCGAATTCGGCTTCCAGCGCGCGCTTGTTGGTGCGGCGGCGGGCAAGGCTGGCGGCGCTGTATTGCGCCGGCGCATGTACATCGCTGGCCGGGTTCCATTCGGCCGGATCAATGCCATTGACGATGCCGCGCACGCGCGCTCCCCGGCTGGCGATCAGGCCTTCCAGGCCCATGCCAAACTCCGCCGAGCGGATTTCGCGGGCATAGCTGGGGCTGACGGTGGTGATGATATTGGCCGCCTCCATCCCCGCTTTCAGATAGCCGACGCCGCCATGATATTCGACGCCGGTCATCGACCAGGCTTCGGCTGGCAGGCCCAGGGCCGGGAAAATCTCCCGGCCGAAATGGCCCTGAAACGCCATGTTGTGGATGGTCATCACCGAAGGCGGTGCCTTGGCACCATGCAGGAAGCGCAAATAGGCGGGGGCCAGGCCGGCCTGCCAATCATGGGCGTGGAGCAGATCGAACTCCTGCATCACCGCCAGCTCTGCCGCCGCGCGGGCGAACGCGGCAAAGCGCTGCCAATTGTCCGCCCAATCCTGCCCGCCGGCATCGCCATAAGGCCCGCCCTCCCGCACGAACAACGACGGCGCATCGAGCACCAGCAGCGGTTGCCCGCCCAGGCTGCCGGCCAGCACCCGTGCCTTTTGGCCCAACAAATCAGGCCAGCTATGCACGGCCTTGCCCTTGCCCAGTGCCTTCAGCACGGCGGGATAGCCGGGCAGCAGCGTGGTCAGCTCCACCCCGTGCGGGGCCAGCGCCGCCGGCAGCGCACCCGCCACGTCGGCCAGCCCGCCGGTTTTCACCAGCGGCACCGCTTCGGAGGCAACCGACAGCACGCGCATGGTCACAGCTCCAGCTTGTCGATCATCGGCTGGGTGATGAGGCACACACCCTTTTCGGTGCGGCGGAAGCGGCGGGCATCCAGTTCGGGATCTTCGCCCACCACCAAGCCAGGCGGGATCTTCACGCCGCGATCGAGCACCACCTTCTTCAACCGGGCGTTGCGGCCAATGTCGCACCACGGCAGGATCACCGATTCCTCCACATGGCTCCACGACCTTGTGAGCACGCTGGTGAACAACAGGCTGCGATCGACATGGCTGCCGGAGATGATGCAATTGCCGGCGACCAGGCTGGAGATGGCCTCGCCGCGCCGCCCGGCCTCGTCATGGACGAACTTGGCCGGCGGCACCATTTCGGCGTGGGACCAGATCGGCCAATCGCGATCATACATGTCCAGTTGTGGGATGATGTGGGTGAGATCGATATTGGCTTCCCAATAGGCATCGACCGTGCCGACATCGCGCCAATAGGCGCCGCCCTCATCCTTGCCGCGGACGCAGCTTTCCGAAAAGCGGTGCGCCACGGCTTTGCCATGCGCCACCAGATAGGGAATGATATCCTTGCCGAAATCGCGCGTGCTGGCCGGATCGGCGGCATCACGCTTCAACTGTTCGAACAGGAAGCGGGTGGTGAACACATAAATGCCCATCGACGCCAGCGACGTGTCCGGCTTGCCGGGCATCGGCGGCGGATCGGCAGGCTTTTCCACGAACTCGACGATGCGATCCTGATCATCCACGGCCATCACGCCAAAGCCGCTGGCCTCTTCCCGGGGCACTTCCATGCAACCAACCGTGACGTCGGCACCCTGGTTGACATGCTGTTGCAGCATCAACTCATAATCCATCTTGTAGATGTGATCGCCGGCCAGGATCACGAGATATTCCGGCCCGTGGGATTCGATGATGTCGATATTCTGATACACGGCATCGGCCGTGCCTTCATACCATTGGGTTTCCGACACGCGCTGCGAGGCCGGCAGGATATCAAAGCTCTCGTTGCGTTCCGGCCGCAGGAAGTTCCAGCCCATCTGCAGATGGCGGATCAGCGAATGCGCCTTGTATTGGGTGGCCACCCCGATGCGGCGGATGCCGCTGTTGATCGCGTTCGACAGCGCGAAATCGATGATGCGCGTCTTGCCGCCGAAATAGACCGCCGGCTTGGCGCGCCGGTCGGTCAACTCCATAAGCCGGCTGCCGCGGCCGCCGGCCAGCACATAGGCCATGGCATCACGGGCCAATGGCGCCTGTCGTTTCTGTGTCATCCCCTTGCCTCCCCAAGCATGGCCGTTATGGCCCTTCCCCTTCAAACAGGAACATCAATGTGGACAATGGCGGCAACACCACCAGCGCCGCGCCCCCTTCCGCGCGGATCGCCCCCAGATTGCCCTGACCACTGCCGCCATAGGCCGCGGCATCGCTGTTCAGCACCTCGCGCCACACGCCATCGTGCGGCAGCGGCAGGCGATAATGGCCATGACGCGTGGGCGTCATGTTGCTCACCACCGCCACCGGCGGGCTGCCCGGCGCCTTGCGCAACCATGCAAACACACTGGCCTGCGCATCATCCACCACCAGCCATTCAAAGCCCTCGGGCTCGCAATCGCGGGCATGCAGGGCCGGCGTGTCGCGATAGAGGCGATTGAGATCGGCCACCAGGCGCTTCACCCCGGCATGTGCCGGCTGATCCACCAGCTCCCAATCCAGCGCGCGCTCCTCGCTCCATTCGCGGCGCTGGGCGAACTCCTGGCCCATGAACAGCAATTTCTTGCCGGGATAACCCCACATCAGGCCATAATAAGCCCGCAGATTGGCAAACTTCTGCCAATCATCGCCGCTCATCTTGTTCAGCAGCGATCCCTTGCCGTGCACCACCTCGTCGTGGCTCAATGGCAGCACGAAATTCTCGGCAAAGGCATAGACCAGGCCGAAGGTGATCTCCTCGTGGTGGAACTGCCGGTGGACCGGATCACGCGCCATATATTGCAGCGTGTCGTGCATGAAGCCCATGTTCCACTTGAAACCAAAGCCCAGCCCGCCTTCATGCGCCGGCCGCGACACGCCGGGCCACGAGGTGGATTCCTCGGCAATCGTCATGATGCCGGGGTGGCTGGCATAAAGCGCCTTGTTCATGGCGCGCAGGAATTCCACCGCCTCCCAATTCTCGCGCCCGCCATCCTTGTTGGGAATCCATTCGCCGGCCTTGCGGCTGTAATCCCGGTACAGCATCGAGGCGACGGCATCGACGCGCAGCCCATCGACATGGTATTTTTCGGCCCAGAACAAGGCGTTGTTGACCAGAAAGGCCATCACCTCGCGCCGGCCAAAATTATAGATGGCGGTGTTCCAATCGGGGTGAAAGCCCAGCCGCGGGTCTTCATGTTCATACAGCGCGGTGCCATCAAATCGCGCCAGGCCGTGGGCATCGGTGGGAAAATGCGCCGGCACCCAATCGATCAGCACGCCCAGCCCGGCGCGGTGTGCGCCATCGACAAAGCGCGCAAAGCCATCCGGGCTGCCAAAGCGCGCCGACGGGGCATAGAGCCCGGTCGTTTGATAACCCCAGCTTGGATCATAGGGATGTTCGGACACGGGCAGAAACTGGATATGCGTGAAGCCCATGCCGGCAGCATAGGGGATCAGGGTTTCGGCCATGGCATCCCAGCTCTGGAACCAGCCATCGCCATCGCGCCGCCAGCTGCCGGGGTGGACTTCATAAATCGCCATCGGTACCCGGCGCGGATCGACACTGGCCCAGTGCGCCCGGTGTTCGGCATCGCCCCAATCGGGTTTTGCGGGGGTGGCGGTGATCGAGGCGGTGGCCGGCCGCAATTCGGACGCAACCGCATAAGGATCGGCCTTCAACGGCAGCAGCGTGCCATCGGCGGCGACAATGCGATATTTATAGGCCCGGCCAGCGCCGATATCGGGCACGAAAATTTCCCACACGCCGGTATCGACGCGGCAGCGCATGATGTGGCGGCGGTGATCCCAATCGTTGAAATCGCCCACCACACTCACAAAGCGGGCATTGGGCGCCCACACAGCAAAATGCACGCCGTTGGTGCCCTCGTGGTGGATCAGATGCGCGCCCAGCTTGTCGAACAGCCGCAGATGCGTGCCTTCGCCGATCAGATAGTCATCCAGCGGCCCCAGCACCGGTCCAAAGCTGTAGGGATCGGCCACCTGCCACTGATGCTCGCCGGCGCGGCAATGATAGCGCACGGGCTGCGGCGCGCCGCTGATCACGCCTTCAAACAGGCCGCGTTCATCCACCCGCGCCAGTTCGCCCAGCCTATCGCCGGCCAGGCTGTGCGCGATCACCGTCTGTGCGCCCGGCAAGATGGCGCGGGCAAAGCTGCCGCCCGGCCCGGCGTGCACGCCCAGCAGGGCGAACGGATCGGCATGGGTGCCGTCCAGCAGGGCGGTGATGGCGGCGGCGGGTGGCTTCATGCCGGGCCGACCTGCCAGATATCCCGGGCATATTCGCCGATGGTGCGGTCGGAGGAGTACCGGCCGACATGGGCGATGGTGGGGAACGGGCTGCGCCGCCAGCCGGCCGCATCGTGCCAGCGGGAATCAACGGCGCGCTGGGCAGCGGCATAGCTGTCGAAATCGGCCGCGACCATGAACCAGTCATGATCATAAAGCCCGTCCATCAGGCCGCGATAACGGCCGGGATCATCGGGCGAGAACACCCCGCTGGCGATCGCTTCCACCGCCTGGTGCAGCTCGCGGGAGGCTTCGATGATGGCGCGCGGCGTGTATCCGCCGGCACGCTGCGCCGCCACTTCATCGGCGGTCAGGCCAAAGATGATGATGTTGTCGTCGCCCACCCGGTCCTTGATCTCGATGTTGGCGCCGTCGAGCGTGCCGATGGTCAGCGCGCCGTTCAGGGCGAATTTCATGTTGCCGGTGCCCGAAGCCTCCATGCCGGCGGTGGAAATCTGTTCCGAAAGATCGGCCGCCGGAATGATGCGTTCGGCCAGCGACACATTGTAATTGGGCACGAACACGATCTTCAGCAGGCCGCCCACCGACGGATCATTGTTCACCCGCCGGGCGATGTCGCCGGCCAGTTTGATGATCAGCTTGGCGTTGTGATAGCTGGATGCCGCCTTGCCGCCGAAAATCTTCACGCGCGGTACCCAATCGCGTTCGGGATGGCTGCGGATCTGGTCATAGAGCGCGACCGTTTCGACCAGGTTGAGCAGCTGGCGCTTATATTCGTGGATGCGCTTGATCTGCACATCGAACAGCGCATCAGGGTTAAGCCTGATGCCGGTGAGATCCTTCAGATGCGCCGCCAGCGCCAGCTTGTTGCTGCGCTTCACCTCGGCAATGCGTTCGGCCAGCTGGGCATCATCGGCGTGATCGTTCAGCGCCGCCAATTGTTCGGCATCATCCAGAAACGCATCGCCAATGGCATCGCGCAGCACATTGGTCAGCCCCGGATTGCATTGCTGCAGCCAGCGCCGCGGCGTCACCCCGTTGGTCTTGTTGTTGATCTTGCCCGGATAGAGCCGGTGCAGCGCGGAAAACACCGTGGATTTCATCAGATCGGTGTGCAGCGCCGCCACGCCATTCACGCTGTGGGCACCGGCAAAGGCCAGATTGGCCATGCGCACCCGCCGCTCGCCATTTTCATCGATCAGCGAGATGGCCGCCACATCGCCATCATCCATGCCCTGCCGCCGGGCATCGCGCAGCACGCGCGAATTGATGGCATAGATGATCTGCATGTGCCGCGGCAGCATCCGTTCGAACAGCGGCAGCGGCCAGCTTTCCAGCGCTTCGGGCAACAGCGTGTGGTTGGTGTAGGCGATGGTGCGGCGCGTCAGGTCAAGCGCCACGTCAAATTCCAGGCCATGGCTGTCGATCATCAGCCGCATCAGCTCGGCCACCGCCACCGCCGGATGGGTGTCGTTCAACTGGATCGCCGCCTTGTCGGGCAGGCTGTGAATGTCGCCATGATACTGGATATGGCGGCGCACGATGTCCTGAATGGAGGCCGATGTGAAGAAATACTCCTGCCGCAGCCGCAATTCCTGCCCGGCCGGGCTGGAATCGGCCGGATAGAGCACCCGCACCAGGCTGTCGGCGCGCATCTGATCGGCGAGCGCGCCAAGATGGTCGCCAGCGTTGAAGGCATCCAGCCGGATGGGATCAAGCGCATTGGCCGTCCACAGCCGCAGCGTGTTGATGCGCTTGCCGCGCCAGCCCACCACCGGCGTGTCGAAGGCCGAAGCCTCCACCACCTCGGAAGGCTGCCAGGCCACAGCCTCGCCCTTGGCCACCACTTCGCCGCCATAGCCGATGCGATAACAACTCTCGCGCCGGTCAAACTCCCAGGGGTTGCCATGCGCCAGCCAGGTTTCCGGCAGCTCCACCTGCCAGCCATCATCGATGCGCTGGCGGAACATGCCGTTCACATAGCGGATGCCATAGCCATAGGCGGGGATGTTCAGGCTGGCCAGGCTCTCCATGAAACAGGCGGCCAGCCGGCCCAGCCCGCCATTGCCCAGCGCCGCATCCGGCTCCAGCTCGGCCAGATCGCCCAGTTCCAGGCCGTGGATGCGCAGCGCCTGCTCCATATCGCGCACCATGCCCAGATTGGTGACGGCATCGCGGAGCAGCCGCCCGATCAGAAATTCGAGGCTGAGATAATAGACCCGCTTGGCCCCGGCGGCATGGGTGCGGCGGGTGCTTTCCATCCAGCGATCAATCACCTCATCGCGCAGGGCCAGCGCGGCAGCCGTGAACCAGTCATGCCGTTTGGCCGACCTTGCGTCCTTGCCGACACGGTGGCGCAAAGCATCGTCGATACGCGCCGCCAGCGCCTGGGCCTGTGGACTGGGTGTGGATGGCATGCGCCATTGTCTCCTGGAATGTGAACGTTCACCCTACACGGGTCGCGGCCCGTCAGGAATGGTGAATTTCTGGCGGCACCATCTTTCCCCCACCCCTGACTATGACGGCAGCCGCACCGGGAGCAACAGGGGAATTGCCACCGGATTCGTATTCATGACGAAGGTTTACACCGCCCATGGCCGCGCGGCTCTGGCGTTCTGGCGCGCTGACGCGGGCAGCGGCGCCCGTCAGGATCAGGCGTTCGACACCACGTCCAAAATGGCCCGCACAAAGCCGTGCGGATCATTTTCCTGCACGAAATGCCCGCCCTTCAAGGTGCGGTGCGGCTGGCCCGCGGTGCCGGGCACGCGGCCGATGAACCGGCTTTCGCCGCCGCGCGTCACCGGGTCACCATCGCTGAAGCAGCACAGGAACGGCTTTTCCCATTGATCAAACACCTGCCAGGCGCGCTTCTGATCGGGGATCGCGACATTATTCTCGAACGGCACGAAACTGGGAAAGATCCGCGCCCCGGCCTTGTAGCTGCTGTCCGGGAACGGCGCGTCATAAGCGGCGATTTCAGACACGCTCAGCGCGCGCTGGGCGCCGGCGTTGACGATGCGGCCAATCGGAAACACCGGGCTCCATTGGGAAAAGGCGCGCCAGATGGCAAAGGCTCGCGGCGGCTTGCCGCCTTCGGGCAACCCGCCGTTGGACAGCACCACGCCGGCAAACCGATCCGGCATCGCGGCCACCAGGCGCAGACCAATGAGCGAGCCCCAATCCTGACAGACGAGCGTCATCCCAGTCAGGTCCAGCGCTTCAACCCATTGGCGCATCCAGCCGACGTGCCGGGCATAGCTGTAATCGGATTTCCGCGCCGGCTTGTCTGATTTGCCAAAGCCGATCAGATCAGGCGCGATCACGCGATAGCCGGCGGCCACCACCGGGCCGATCATGTGCCGATAGAGATAAGACCAGCTCGGCTCACCATGCATCATCAGCACGATCGGCGCATCGCGCGGACCTTCATCCACATAATGGATGCGCAGCGGCGTGCCGTCGTCGGGATCGGCGATCTCCAGATAATGCGGGGCAAAGGGGAAATCCGTGATGCCGGCAAAGGCGCTTTCAGGCGTGCGCAGGATTTTCACGGGCAGGCTCCACTGACAGTAATTTTATTGGCATAATTGGTGTCATATTACCCGGGTCGGGTCAAGCATCGGGCCCTGGCCTTGCCGTGTCCACCAACCGAAACCCGATATGATCGGTGCCCAGCCCACGTTCCTGAAACTGGCGCGCGGCGGGGCGATAGCGGGCGCAATAATTGGCGGCGCACAGATAGGAACCACCCTTGATGATGTTGACTGGTTCGCCCGCATCGGCACGCGATCCACTGGAACTGGTCCATTCCCAGACATTGCCGATCATGTCGTACAGGCCAAAGCCATTGGGTTTGAAACAGCCCACCGGCGCCCGCCCGGCATAACCATCGCTGTTCAGATTCCGGACCGGGAACACGCCCTGATAATAGTTGGCCTGAGGCTTGCCGCTCACATCCACCGGTTCGGCCAGGGACGCGGCACCGGCCCGCGCGGCATATTCCCATTGCGCCTCGCTGGGCAGTTGCTTGCCGGCCCAGCGGGCATAGGCCATCGCGTCCTGCCACGCGATCTGCACCACGGGTTCGCGGTCGCGCCCGGCAATATCGCCGGGCAAACCCGCCGGATGCCGCCACTGCGCCCCGGCCACCCATCGCCACCAACGCGGATCCTGCTCTGACGGGATGTTGAACACGGCTGATCCCGGCACCTGCATCTCGGACGGCGCGCCGGGCAATCTGGGTGGATCACGTTCGGCCATGGTCTTGTAACCAGTGGCCGCCACAAAGGCCGCGAACTGGGCGTTGGTCACTTCATGGGCGTCGATCCAGAAGCCCTTGATCGTGATGGCGCGCGGCGGGCCTTCGTCCGGATAGCGCGGATCATCGCCCATCACGAAGCGGCCACCGGGCACCCAGACCATCTGATTGCCGGCCAGCCCGGTGCATGTCGCGCCGGACGGCTGGTCTGGCTCTGCGCAGGCAGACAGGGCCAGCGCCAGGCCGGCTGCAAGCCAGCGGCGGCGCATCACGCGTCGGGCATTCGGGCCATGGCATCGCCCAACAGGCGCCGCACCACTGCCTTGGCCGCCTCCACCGGTAGTTCCTGATCGTGGCGCAACAGCCGCCAGGTCTGGAAGCTCAGAACGACATTCAGCCCAAGCGCGCCCGCCACATCGGCCTTCACCGCATCGGGCAAATGCGCCTCGATCGCCTGGGCTTCAAAGCGCAGCATCCGGCGATAATCCTGCATCAGATAGGGCGACTGGAAGCGTTTGAGGTTGGCCGAAATCCGGTATGGCAGGATCACCTCATAAACTTTCGAGCGCTTTTCCGCGATATCGAACAGCCTTTCCTGCCACGTCGAACCGGCGGGGGGCTGGAGGATGATCGGCATCACCCGCGCCTCGATCGCCTCGCCCATCTCCCGATACAGTTCATCCATATCGTCGAAATGGCGGAACACCGATCGCAGGCCAACGCCCGCCACCTCGGCAATCCGCGCGGCGCTGGGCGACACGTCGCCTTTGCCAACCAGATCGAGCATGGCTGCAACAATCCTGCCGCGGCTGGACCGGCTGCGCTCGCGCCGGCCATCGGCCAGGGGCGATTGCGCGCGGGTTGCCAGTTTCTGCGATGCGTTGGCCATCAGCCATGTTTTGCGGCAAACCGGCAGCGGCGCAAGCGGCAAAAACATTTGCGCGCTTTTCATGACACTATTAATGTCAATATAAGCCAGCGAGCTGGCGATGCCGGGCAGCAAGGGGAGCGGTTGGCATGACGGCGGAATTGATCATCTGGGGCGCGGCGCTGCTGGCCTATGGCGGCTTTCGGTGGTGGTATGACAATTGGTCCGGGCCGCTCACCCCCGACGAGATCGACGCCTTTCTGGCCCGGATGGCCGGACACTTTGAAGGGACCGGCAACAGCCCTGAGACCCTGCGGACCTTTCTGGCTGCCGATGATGGCCGCGAGTTCGTGATGCTCAACCTGGTCAAGGCGCAGATGGCCGAGGTGGACGATCCCGTCACTGGCCAGCGCGTGCAGGGCTTTGAACTGCTCAAACGCTATTCCAGACGCTTCATGCCGGTGCTGCTGCGCAATGGCGGCCACCCCGGCATCGTTGGCCGCAAGGTGGGCGGCTATGTCGATGCCTGGAACACCGAGCCTGATCCCGGTTGGACCGTCTTTGGCCTGATGCGCTATCGCAGCCGGCGCGACATGATCAAGCTGGTGATGGACCCAGCCTTCACGGCCGGCCATCCCGACAAATTGCTTGGCACGCTGGCAACCTTCTCGTTCCCCACGCAGCGGGTGATCTCCGTCTATCTCAGCCCGCGGATCAGCGTGGCGCTGCTGCTGGCACTGATTGCCGCCCTGTCGCACCTGGCGCTGCTGAAGCTTGCCGCATGAGCGCCCTGCTGCCGCCCAGCACCAACCACCAGTATCGCGGCTCCCCCGCGGCTGCCTGGTTCCTAACCCTCTATGGCGCGGGCTGGATCCTGCCGGGGCTGATCTACAGCCTCCTGCCCGATGGCGGCGCCGGCAGCATTGCCGGGCTTGATCTTGGCCCGAACCCGGCCCTGATCATCGGCCTGTTCGCCTGGGCCGGCGCCACCCAGATTGCCCACGGCATCGTGACCCTGCTGGTCGGGCTGTTCTATCGGTCGCTGGTGCCGCTGTTCCTGCTGGTCAGCCTGCTCGAACGCAGTCTGCTCAGCTGGTCGGCCTGGGTGGGCCGCACCGAGCCTGGCATTCATCATCCGCCCGAACATTATGCCAGCCTGATCCTGATCCCGGTGATATCATTCTTCCTGCTGCTCGCCCTGCGCCCGGCCGCGAACCAACAAGGAGGCCACTGATGAAACGCACGCTGAAATGGCTCGGGGCTCTGGCCCTGCTGGGCGGCGCGGGCTTTGTCGGAATCAACACCTATGGCATCTATATCCCCGGCCTGATCAGCCAATTGCGTGAACCGATTGCCGACAACCAGCCGGTGACCTGGTCGCAAGGCCCGGCCGCGCCACCCATCGGCGAGCGCCCACCCAATGTGATCCTGATCGTTGCCGACGATCTGGGGATGAACGACATCTCGCTTTATGGCGGCGGCGTTGCCGGCGGCGCGGTGCTGACGCCCAATATCGATTCGATTGCCCGGCAGGGTGCCAGCTTTGCCAACGGCTATGCCGCCAATGCCACCTGCTCGCCCTCGCGCGCCGCCTTGATGACCGGGCGTTATCCCACCCGGTTCGGCTTTGAATTCACCGCCGTGCCGGCCTCGTTCGTCAGCAACCTGGCCCACACCGGCGACAGCCCGCTCTATCCCGCGATCTATCACAAGGAACTGAACCACGATCTGCCGGATTATGCCGACATGGGGGTGCCGCATGATCAGATCATGTTGCCCGAAATCCTGAAGACCAAGGGCTATCACAATATCCACATCGGCAAATGGCATCTGGGCGAAGCCCAGCCGCTGCGGCCCACCTCGCAGGGCTTTGACGAAAGCCTGGGCCTGCGCGCCGGCGGCGGCCGCTACACCGCCAGCCGCGATCCCGATGTGGTGGATGCCAAGCTGCCGTGGGACCCGATCGATCGCTTCCTGTGGGCCAACCTGCCCTATGCCGTCTATTGGGGCGATGATCAGCGCTTTCGCCCCAAGGGCCATCTGACCGACTATTTCACCGACAACGCGCTCGCCGCGATCGAGGCCAACAAGCACCGGCCCTTTTTCCTGTATCTGGCCTATAATGCGCCGCACACGCCGCTGCAGGCGACCAAAGCGGATTATGATGCCCTGCCGCAGATCAAGGATCACACCCAGCGTGTCTATGGCGCGATGATCCGCCAGTTGGACAGGCGCATCGGCGATGTGCTGCGGAAGCTGAAAGACAGCGGGATAGATCAGAACACGCTGGTCATCTTTACCAGCGACAATGGCGGGGCCTGGTATGCCGGCATCCCCGATCTCAATCGGCCCTATCGCGGTTTCAAGGGCACATTCTTCGAAGGCGGCATCCATGTGCCGCTGCTGATGCGCTGGCCGGGCCATATTGCGCCGGGCACCGTGCGCCGCGATGTGGCCCAGCATCTCGACATGTTCGCCACCATCGCAGCGGCCACCGGCGCGCAGATGCCAACGGATCGCCCGATGGACAGCGTCAACCTGCTCGGCACCGGGCCCGCCCGCCAGCTCACCTTCTGGCGTTCCGGCGATTATCGCGTGGTGCGCGCCGGCGACTGGAAGCTGCAGGTGTCGAAACGCCCAGACAAGCTGTGGCTGTTCAATCTGGCCACCGATCCAACCGAGCAGACCAACCTGGCTGCACAGGAACCGCAGCGTGTCGCCCAGTTGCGCAAGCTGATCGAGGATCACAACGCACGCATGCCCAAACCGCTGTGGCCCGGCCTGCTCGAAGCCCCGATCCGCATCGATGTGCCGCTGAATGCGCCATGGTCCCGGCGTCAGGAATTTGTATACTGGGCCAATTGATGGCGCCAACAGGCACCAAGGAAAAAGCAATATGGCCTCCGGCGGCCAGGGTCGCAGACCCTGGACCCGTTGGATATTGGGCGGTCCTGCTTTCCAGTTGCCGCGGACTTGATGCGGTGCCGGGGCTGTCGAGTGGATGCCGATGGCTTGCGAGCGGCAGCGGGCGCCGTTTCAGCCCGGCCGTTCATCATGCTCAGAATCTGTCACCGACCAATTGACATAAATGAGCGAACGCTTATGTAAGCCGTCATGATGGCTGACTCACCCAGACAGACCACACTTGGCCGCCCGGTCAACGAAGAGGCGCGTGCGATGCGGCGGGATCAGATCCTGGCGGGTGCCCGTGCCTGTTTCGTCCGCAAGGGCTTTCATGCCGCCAGCACGGCCGAGATCAGCGCCGAGGCGAAGGTGAGCGTTGCCAATCTCTATCAATATTTTGAGACCAAGGATGATCTCGTCAGGGCATTGATCGAGCAAGATCTCGCCAGCGATCTCGCGCTTGTGCAAGCGGTGGAGGCGGCGGGCAGTTTTCGGGAAGGGCTGGAAATGGCCGGCCGACTTATGACTTCGGACACCGATGTCGCACAGGACAGCCGACTGCGGTTGGAGATCATTGCCGAGGCGGCCCGCAATCCCGCCATCGCAGCGCTGGTCAAGGCGGCCGATGATCATCTGGTTGATGCGCTCGGCGCGTTGATCGCGCATTATCAGGCGAAGGGCGAACTCAGCAGCGATATTGCACCGAACACGGCCGCACGGCTGATTGGCGCGCTCTATGATGGCATGTTCTGCCGCTTTGCCTTTGGCCTGGGCGATACAGAAGAGTTGATTGCCGCTGCTGACCGCTTTGTTTTCCAGGCGCTCGCCGCCGTCCAGCCACCCTCCCACCCAAGCATTTAATCCCGAGGTCACCCTCTGCGGCGCTGCCCGGCGCATCAACAGGAGTTTTTTATGAGCAAGGCCTTCCTTATCTTTATGCTGGGCACTTCACTGGCCCTGCCTGCCTGTGCGCCCCCGGCCGCGCCAACCGCAAAGGCCGCGCCGCGCACAGTCCTTGTCAGCCGGGCGGAGGCGCCGGTGAACCCGCTCGACATGGTGATCGGCACCGTGCGTTCGGCGCGGATGCATGTGGTTTCCGCCGAACCGGGCGGGCGCGTGGTGGCACTGCTGGCCGATGTTGGCGATCGGGTCGTGGCCGGCCAGCTGCTGGCGCGGCTTGATGCAGCGCCATTCAATCTCCGGGTGAGCGCCGCGGCGGCTGACATGGCCCGCGCCGCGGCCACCGCCGCCGAACGCAGCCGCCATGCGGAGCGCCTGCAGCAACTGGTGGCCGATGGCACCGCATCGCCGGCCGAGCTGGATGCGGCACTGGCCGAAGTGGCAGCGGCCCGCGCCGCGCTGCAACTGGCGCAGGTGCAGGCACGCCAGGCCCAGCGCGACCAAGGGCTGGCCGTGCTGCGGGCGCCGGCCAGTGGCAGTGTTGCGGCCCGCCCTGCCCTGCTTTCGGCCACGCTCGCGCCGGGGGCGCCGGTGTTCGAGATTGAAGCCCATGGCGATCGCCTGATCAGCACGGCGCTGACAGCGGCAGCCACGGCCCGGCTGCAACCCGGAACCAGCGTCAGCTTTCGCCACGCGGGTGGCACCGGCGAAGCCCGGTTGATCGGGATCAGCGCGCGCGACAACGGCGCGGGCGGCCGCGACGCCAGCCTTGCCGTGGTGACCGGGGCACCGGCGCCGGGCGCCACCGTGGAACTGATGCTGCCCGGCGGCACCTCCGCCGCCTCCGCCCGCGTGCCGGTGTCGGCGGTTCTGGAAGGCCGCGATGGCCGCCAGACGGTGCGGGTGGTCGGCGCCGGCAACCGCTTGCGCGATGTGCCGGTGCGCTTGCTCGGCCTCGCTGGCGCCAGCGCCCTGGTGCAGGGCCGGCTGGTGGCGGGCGATCTGGTCGTCGCTGCCGGCGGCGAATTTCTGGCAGCCGGCCTGCTCGTCCGCCCCCATCCTGCCGCGCGCTGAATCGGGATTTAGTCCATGTCGATCACTGCTGCTGCGCTCCGCCGGAGCCGCTTCACCATCGTGGCGGCCATCGCCTTGTTCCTGTCAGGGCTGGTCGCCCTGCTCGATTTCCCGGCCACCGAGGAGCCCTTTGTCCAGGTGCGCGCCGCCACGGTGGAGGCCTATCTGCCCGGCGCGACCAGCGATCGGACCGAGCAACTGGTCGCCAAGCCGATCGAGGAGCGGTTGCGCGAGATTGCCGAGGTCAAGACCATCGAAACCATCGTGCGCCCCGGGTCGCTGTTCATCGCGATCACGCTGCACGATGGCACCGCCGCCAGCCAGTTGCCGGCGATCTGGCAGCGCGTGCGCGTCAAGATGGACGAGGTGCGCGGGCAACTGCCCGACGGGACCAGCCCGATCATCATCAACGACGAATTTGCCCGCGTCGCCGTGCGCAGCCTGGCGCTCACCGGCAAGGGCTATAGCGCCGGCCAGTTGCAGGATTGGGCGCGCATCGCGCGTGAGCGGTTGCAGACGGTGGCCGGCGTCGAGCGGATTTCCCTACACGGGGTGCGTGAGGAGCGCGTGTTCATCGATCTGGCGCCCGCCAGCCTGGCCGCGGCCGGCCTTTCCTATGACGGGGTGGCGCTCCATCTGGCCGAACGCAACATCGTCGCCACCGCCGGCGAGATTGATACCGGGCGGCGGCTGCTGGCGCTGGAACCGATTGGTGATCTGTCCGGCGAGGCGGCGCTCGCGGCCGTGCCGATCCCGCTGCCTGGCGGTCGCAGCCTGCCGCTCGGCGCGCTGGGCCGCATCACCCGGCAAGCCGCCGATCCGCCGCAGGCTGCAGTTCTGGTCAACGGCCAGCCGGCGGTGGTGCTGGGCATCTCGATGCGGCAATCGCTGAACGTGCTGTCCTTTGCCGAGCGGCTGGATGCCCGCGTGGCCGAGGTAGCACAGGCACTGCCGGCCGGCATGCGGCTGACCACGATCACCGATCAGAGCCAAGTGGTGGCAAAGGATCTGTTCAAGGTGGGCCAGACCTTCCTGGAAACCGTCGCGGTCGTCATGCTGGTCGTCGTGATGTTCCTCGGCTGGCGCGCCGGGCTGGTCACCGGCGTGATCGTGCCGCTGACGGTGATGGGCACGCTGATCATCATGCGCCTGCTCGGCATCGATCTGCACATGGTCTCGATCGCGGCGATCATCATCTCGCTGGGGCTGTTCGTCGACAATGGCATCGTCGTCGTCGAGGATTATCAGCGCCGGCTGGCGGAGGGCGAAGCGGCTGATGTGGCGGCCGAAGCCGCCGGCCGCACCATGGCCGCGCCGCTGCTCACCTCCAGCCTGGCCATCATCTTCGCCTTTGCGCCGCTGGCGGCCGGCACCAGCGACACGGCCGAATATATGCGCAGCCTGGCCATCGTCATGGCCATCACGCTGCTGCTGTCGCTGTTCCTGGCCTTGACCGTGACGCCGCTGATGTCGCGCCACTATGCCGGTGCGCATGATGCCGCGCAGGATGACAAGGGCTGGTTGGCGCGCGTGCGGCGCTGGTATGAAGGCAAGATCGGCTTCATTGTCGCCCGGCCGCGCACGGTGGTGGCGGCGATGATCGGGCTGCTGCTGGCCTCCCTTGCGGTCCTGGCCAGCATTCCGCCGCAACTTCTGTCGGCTTCGGCGCGGCCGCAGCTGCAGATCCCGGTCGAACTGCCGGCCGGCGCTTCGACGCGGGCAAGCTATCGGCTGGCCGCCGACATGTCTGCTGTGCTGGCCGACCGGACGCGCTTTCCCGAGCTGACCGGGAACGCGATCTATGTCAACGACGGTGGCCCGCGCTTCATCCTCAGCCTCAACCCGCCATCGCCAGCGCCGCACCGCATCTATGCTGTCGTCAATCTCGACAAGGATGCCGATATCGAAGCCACGCTGGCCAGGCTGCGCGAGACGCTGGGCAGCCGCTTCCCGGCAGCGCGTATCGAACCCAAGCGCTTCTCGCTGGGCGTGTCCGAAGCCGGCACGGCGGTGTTCCGGCTGACCGGCCCCGATCGTGCCGAACTGGAACGCGGCGCGGCGGCATTGAAGCGGGCGCTGGCGGCCATCCCCGGCGTCACCGACATTCGCGACGATGCCGAAGGCCGCATCACCCGGCTGGTGGTTGATATCGATCATGCCAGGGCGATGGCGGCCGGCGTGTCGGCCAGCGCGGTTGCCCGCAGCCTTGAAACCGCCACGGCGGGCCTGCCGGTGACGGTGCTGCGCCAGGGCGATGTGCTGGTGCCGGTGGTGCTGCGCGCGCCCGAGGAGGCGCGCACGGCACCCGAGCGGCTGGCCGCCCTGCCGGTGTTCGGCGCGGAGGGCAGTGTTCCACTGGGCCAGATCGCCAGCGTGCGCCTGGCCAGCCAGCCCAGCGTGCTGATGCGCCGCGATCAGAGCCCGCTCATCACCGTGTCCGCCCACCACCCCGTGCTGACCTCGCAGGAGCTTGTCGACCGCGTGGCGCCGGCCATCGCGCGGCTGGCGCTGGCACCGGGCCACGCGCTCGAACTGGGCGGCGAGATCGAGGAAAGCCGCGTCTCCAACGAAGGCATCGAGCGCTATTTCCCCGTCGCCCTGGTGGGCATGGCGGCGCTGTTCCTATGGCAATTCGGTTCGATCCGCAAAACCGCGATCATCATGACCTCGATCCCCTTCGTGCTGATCGGCGCCTCGCTGGGATTGAAGCTCAGCGGCGAAGCAATGAGCTTCACCGCCACCCTCGGGCTGCTGGCGCTCGCCGGGATCATCGTCAACAACGCGGTGCTGCTGCTTGAACGCATCCAGGAGGAGCGCAATGCCGGCCTGCCGCTGAACCAGGCGGTGGCGACGGCCGCGGCGGTGCGGTTGCGCCCGATCGTGATGACCAAGCTGGCCTGCATCATGGGGCTGGTGCCGCTCTATCTGTTCGGCGGCGATCTGTGGCGGCCGATGGCGGCTGCCATGATCGGCGGCCTGGCGCTGGGCACCCTCATCACCCTTGTCCTCATCCCGGCCCTCTATGCGCTGCTGTTCCGCGAACGGCAGGCGGTGGCCGCTGCCTGACGAAAGACCGATCATGACCCGATCCCTGTTTGCAACGCTTGCGCTGGCCGCATTGCTGGCTGGCTGTGCCGGCGCGCCGCCGCCGAAGCCAGTGCCGCCGCCCCCATCGCCCCAATGGAGTGCGGCCGACCCGGCGCTGGCCCAGGGCCAGCTGCGCTTCGATTGGTGGACGGCCTATGGCTCGGCCGATCTTGACCGGCTGGTTGCCACGGCCTTGGCCGCCAACTTCGACCTGGCCGCCGCCGATGCCAATCTGAAGGCGGCAAGGGCCCTCGCCCGCGACGCACGGGCCCAACAGCGGCCGCAAGGCGGTGTTGCGGCCGGCGTGCAGCGGCTGCGCGAGCCATCGGCGACACAGCCGCCGATCTTCCGCACACCGGAGGCCTTTCCGGATCAGACGATCGCCAGCATTGGCAGCGAATTGGCGTGGGAGATTGATTTTGCCGGTGGCCGCGCCAAATCCGCCCGCGCCGCCGGTGCCGATGCGCAGGCAGCATTGTGGCAGCGCCGCCAGACCGAAGCCGCCGTCGCCGCGCAGGTGGTGCGGGCCTGGCTCGATCTGGGACGCAACCGCGAGCAGGCAGCGGTGATTGACCAACGCCTGGCCGCGCTCGACCAGCTCATGGCGATGGCCCGGCTGCGGGTGACCCGCGGCGCCGGCACCGCGGCCGATGTCGCGGCACTGGAACAGGTGCGCAGCACAGCCGTTGCCGAGCGTCCGGCGCTCGATCTGGCGCAGCGCAACGCCCTGCGGCGGCTGGCCGTGCTGACGGGCCAGGACCCGATCCGCCTTGTCAGCACCGGGGCCAGCCTGGACACACAGGCCATTATGCCGACACATTTGGCCGTCCATGATCCGCGCGCCGTGTTGCGGATGCGCCCGGATGTGCAGCGCGCCGAGCAACAGTTGCTGGCCGCGTTCGAACGCGCCGGCGCTTCACGGGCCGCGCTCTATCCCAGCCTGTCGTTGGGCGCTTCGGCCGGGCTGGCGGCGCCGCCGGCCGATCTTGGCCAGGTGGGCGCCTTTCGCTTTGCCATCGGCCCGTCGCTGACCTGGGGGATCTTCAACCTCGGCCGGGTCAAGGCCGGCATAGCTGCCGCCGATGCCAACAGTGAGGCCGCCGCTGCCACCTGGCAGCAAACCCTGTTGGCGGCCGTCGAAGAGGCGGACAGCGCAATCGATGGCTGGTTGAGTGCCCGGCGCAGCGCCGAAGCCGCACGCGCGGCGCGCACGGCGGCGGACGTGGCGCTCAATGCCGCGCGTTCCCGCAGCCGCGCTGGCCTGTCCAGCCCCTTCGAACGCGCCCAGGCCGAAGCCGATTGTCTGGCCGCACAGTCCGTGCAGGCCGCCGCCGAAGCCAGTGAGCGTGATGCCTGGGCCCTTGCCAATCTGGCGCTGGGGGCCGGATGGCGCAGTGACCCCGGCTGAGAACGGCCTACCGCTGATAAACCAGCTTGCCGCCCACGATGGTCGCCTGAATCCTGCCGGCCAGGATTTTTTCCGGCGCGCTTCCGGCAAGGGCGAAGGGATCAATATCCATCACGGTCAGATCAGCCCAGCGGCCCTTGGCAATGATCCCCGTCTGGCCTTCGCGGAAGGCGGCATGGGCAGACCAACTGGTATAGGCGCGGATCGCTTCCTCGATCGTCAGCCGCTCTGCGGGATACCATCCGCCGGCGGGCTGAAGCTGCTTGTCCTGGCGGGTGATCGCGCTGTGGAGGCCATAGAAGATGCTATGGTCGGAGCCCGGATTGTCGGCATTGAAGGTCAGTCGCGCGCCTTCGCGGCGCAGCGAGCGCCAGGCATAGGCGCCAAGGATGCGCTGCGGGCCCAGGCGGTCTTCGGCCCAGCTCTTGTCCTCAACCGCATGAGGCGGTTCCATCGAGGCAATCACGCCCAGCCGGGCAAAGCGCGGCTGGTCTTGCGGCGCGATGACCTGGGCATGTTCGATCCGGTGGCGGCCCTGCGCGGTGCCGGGATCCGCTTTGAACTGCGCCTCGAAGAAATCGAGCACTTCGCGGTTGCCGGCATCGCCGATGGCATGGAACCCGAGCTGGAAACCGGCCTTCATCGCCGCCATGGCCAGATCCTGGTCAAAGCCATAACCGCCACCGCTGATCCCGCGGTGGCCCGGCTTGTCGGCATAGTCTGCCAGCAGCCGCGCGCCGCGCGATCCCAGCGCGCCATCGTAATAGGCCTTGACCGCGCGGGTGACGAGCATGGTCTCACTGTCACGGTCCGGCCCCCGGGCGATCCACTGCCGCATCAAGGCCGGATCGCGCAGCGAGAGCATGGCATAGACCCGGATCGGCAGGCGGATCTGGTCCTCCAGCTGCTGGAGTGCGGCCATCGCCTGGGCAGGCACACCGGCCTCGTGCACCGTGACATAGCCATCGCTGGCCATCTGCGAGAGGCCCTTCAGCGCATGGCGCGCGACCACCGCCAGCGGCTCGGGCGGCACCGCCGCGTCGACCATCGTCGCCGCGCGGTTCAGGAACAGGCCATTGGGCTCGCCATCAGCGCCCAGCCGCATCTCGCCCCCGACCGGAACCGGGCTGGCGCTGGTGATCTTGCCGGCATCAAGCGCGGCCTGGTTGGTCCAGATGGCAAAGCCGTGCAGGCTGCGCAGCACCACCGGATGATCGGGCACCGCGGCGCTCAACTGCTGCTTGTCGGGATAGCGGTTGGCCCAGGCACCTTCGTCCCACCCGGCACCGAAGATCCATTCGCCCTTGGGGACGGACTTCGCCCGCGCGGCCACCAGCGCCACCGCCTGCGCTTCGGTGGCAACATTGGTCAGGTCGACCGATTCCAGCTTGGCGCCCAGTTCGACGAAATGGGTGTGGGAATCGACCAGTCCGGGGATCACGGTCGCGCCATCGAGGTCGATCTCCCGGGTCCGCTTGCCGCGCAGCGCCAGCGCCCCCTTGTCGCTGCCGACATAGACGATCTTGCCGCCGCGGATCGCCACCGCTTCGGCATCGGGGTGCCACCTGCCGTTGGCCTGGGGCGCATCGGGCGCCGGCGTGCCATCAAGCGCGGGCTCGCCCCAGCGCAGCGTATAGACACGGGCGTCGGTCAGAATCAGATCCGCACTGCCAGGCTTGGCCTTGGCCGCTGACGGGGCAGCGCTGACGGAGATCATCAAGACGCCAAGCACGCTTGCCAACAGACCCGCCTTCATATCCATTTGTTCTCCGGCATGATCGTCGTCAGATCATTTGAGACAGGTGACGGCCCAGATTGACGGAGGGTCGGCCTTATACGAGGTTGATAGTAGGCGGCGATCTTGCGGCGTTGCAAGCGCCGATGGTCGATAAAGTCATACGGAAAACCGGCCCTTGGTCGTGAACTCATGAGCGGGAACGTCTGCAATGGGGTGGATTGCAGCCGTTCAAAGCTGCTGCCGAGATGGCTCGTTGGTGATCGCCCGCTTGGGGTTTTGTGGCACTGGAAGAAGACAGTTGGCCCGGTAAACCGTCTTCCACTCGCCAGTATACAAAAGCTGAAGGGCACGTCCGCCAAGGGCAACATGGACTACTCGCGCATCCCCTTTCACCCATGCGTTTAACACATGCTCAAAATGGGAAGCGACCCCTTCGAATGGGAAAAAATAGGACCAGAACCCAGCAACGCCAAAGTTCAGTTCATCGCCGTTTTGAAGTCCGAGAGTTATGGGTAACGATAGTCCGTCTTGCGCCGGAAACTCCCAAAGAACTTCGATTGGAGCATCAGGTACTACTATGGAGGCAAACCGATGCCTCTCGGCAAAGCGAGTGAAAAGGGCGGTAGCTTCCTCGCTATAGTCGATCATGGTCGACGTTATCTCTCACCACGCGGAGGTCTGCAATTGGGTAGAAAGCAGCCGCGCGGCTTTATGGGTCTCCGTCATAGGACCATCACCAAATGATGGGCTTGCGCAGCCGTGCCGTGGCGGCAAGCATGTGAGCGCACAAGAGGACCCAAGACGATGACCAATATCTTCACCAATCCCGAGATGAACGATCTGCGCATGTCGGAAAAGGCGCGGCCGCTGTTCGATGCCGTTGTCCGCCACATCAACGACAATGTCGTGCCGATTGCGGAGGAGTTCGAAGCACTGGGCAAGGGCCGGGCCGATCGTTGGAGCTGGGCGCCGGGGCAGCTGGAATTGCTGCAGACGGCGAAGGACAAGGCCAAGGCGGCAGGCCTGTGGAATTTCTTCCTGCCCAATGCCGAAACCGGCGAGGGGCTGAGCAATCTGGATTATGCCTATATCGCCGCTGAACTGGGCAAGGTGCCGCTGGCATCGGAATCACTGAACTGCTCAGCGCCCGACACCGGCAACATGGAAGTGCTGGAACGGGTTGGCACGCACGAGCAGAAAGAGCGCTGGCTGGAGCCCTTGCTCGCCGGTGAAATCCGCTCGGCCTATGCCATGACCGAGCCTGATGTGGCCTCGTCTGATGCCAAGAACATCCGCACTCGCGCCGTGCGGGATGGCAAGGACTGGGTGATCAACGGCGAGAAATTCTATATCTCGGGTGCCGGTGATCCGCGCTGCAAGGTGATGATCGTGATTGTGCGCACCAGCGTCGATGGCCCGGCGGGCAGCCAGCAATCCCAGATCCTGGTGCCGATGGACACGCCCGGCGTGAAGATCCTGGGGCCGATGCATGTGTTC
>JAIXQY010000170.1 GCA_027485485.1 Sphingomonadales bacterium
CCCGCTTTGCCCAGCTGCAGCCGCTGAAGCGCGCCGGCGGACGGCGATTCTATCGCCCGGCCGATATGGAATTGCTGCGCCGGATCAAGGGCCTGTTGCAAGATCAGGGCATGACGATCCGGGGTGCGCAATTGGTGTTGGCGGCCAAAGCGCCGGCCACTGCCCCCGTGCCGGTACCTGCAGATGCAAATGCCGCCGCCACCGCCGGCCTGGACCGGGCGGCGGTGATTGCCATCCGCAACCGGCTGGCAGCGGCGCTGGTCGCCTGAAGGGGCCAAGATGAAGATTGTCGCGCTGTTCAGTGTGAAGGGCGGTGTCGGCAAATCCACCCTGTCGGCCTGCCTTGCCCATGTCGCCGCCACCCAGAGCGGGCGCCGCACCCTGTTGTGGGATCTGGACCCGCAAGGCGCATCGGGCTGGCTGCTGGGCGTAGAGCCCAAGGCCGGCGCCAAGGCGCGAAAGAGCCTGGCCGCTGCCAGCCTGGCCGATCTCATTCAGCCATCGATCTGGCCCAATCTCGATGTGCTGGCCGCCGATCGCTCGCTGCGCCGGTTGGAGGCCGATCTGGCTGGAGAAGACAGCGAGAAGCGCCTGAAGCGGGCACTGAAACCGCTTGAAGACCGCTATGACCGGGTGATCCTCGATTGCCCGCCGGGCCTGACGGAACTGGCCGACCAGATGTTTCGCGCCGCAGATCTGATCGTGGTGCCGGCGGTACCGTCGCCGCTGTCAGGCCGGGCCGTGGCGCAATTGCGGGCACATCTGGCCGACGAAATGAAATCGCCGCCGCCACTGTTGCCGGTCTATTCGATGGTGGATCGGCGCAAGTCCATCCACAAGGCGGCGCTGGACGACCAGCCGGATTGGCCGGTGATCCCTTATGCCAGCGCGATGGAAGCCATGGCTGCCACGCGCAAGCCTGTCGCCGCTGGCCCGGCCGCCCGCGCCGTCAACGGCCTGTGGGCCGCGGTGGAGCGGCAGCTGCTCGGCTGACCGCTCCACCCGTCCATTCTCACACCGTCAGGCTCATGCCGCGATAGATGCGGCTGCGATAACGGCTGTCTTCCGCATCGGGCAGCGGCGCGCCGGCCAGCAGCACGGCACGGGCAAAGCGGCGCACCTCTTCCTGATGCTCAACATCGCTGCGCGGTTCTTCCGAACGCACCCGGCGTGTGAGGTTGATCTGGTTCACCGCCACTTCGTGCACCAGCCGCTCGTTTTCCACCGCGATCGTTGCCGTGAAGGCGTGCAGCGTCGTCTTGACGAAATTGGCCAATGCAAAGGCACCCTTGGCTCCTTCGCCCATCGGCACATCGGGCGACACCAGCACCAACTGGCAATGATCGAACAGCGAGACCTTGCGCGCGATGCGGAAATGATGGGTGAGGTTCTGCTCCACCACCTCGGCAAAGCCGGCGCCATCCAACGGCTCGTCACCATCAAACAGCCGGTCGGGCAGGGCCGCCAGCGGCGTGGACACGATGGTGGCCGGGTGGCCCCACTGCGCCAGTGCCTGATCCATGGCGGTTTCGATGTCGCCATCGATCACCAGCGTTTCCACACGGGCCGCGCCCTGGCCGATATGGCCCCGGATGGCTTCGGCCCCGGCGGTGCTGGCGGTGATCAGCACCACGCGCGCCACATCGGTATCGAGGAAGCCTTGCGCGGCAGCACCCAGATAATCGGCGAGATGTTCGCCCACCAGCCACACGGTCTTGCCGCCCATCTGGACCAGGCGTTCCGCCTTCGGGCTGCCAAACAATTCGCGTTCGGTGTGGGACCGTTCCACATTCAGGCCGCCCGACGGCATGAAGGTCTCACCCGAAACAGCGCGATCGGCCAGGAAGAACACAGTGGCCTGTGCCACTTCGGTTTCGGTCGGCATCTTGCCCAGATGCAGCTGGCTCAGAACGCCGTTCCGCACCTTGGCCGCCTCGCGCCCAATCTGGGCCACCGGCAGCCACGGCAGATCGTCCGGCGGCACCCGCAGCAGCCACTCACCCGGGTCACGGGTTTGCCAATCTGTGCCGATCAGCCAGCCGCCCAGGCGCAGCCGCTTCAGCAGCTTGGCCGCCAGCGGCGCCGTCAGGATGAACCGATCCCAGCAGCAACGCTCATCACCCTCGCGGGCGCAGGCCAACGCCAGATCGCGCACAGGCTGCGGATTGGCCTTGTCGTGGCTCAACTGCACGCTGTCGTTACGGGCCAGCTTGGCCAGCACCTGCGCCACCGATGCGCCGCTGCGCACCGATTTGATCACGGCGGCGTGCACGGCGTTCAGCCGCTTGTTCTCCAGGATCAGCCGCCCGCGCCGATCAAACAGGCCGGGCTTGCCGCCCAGGCCGGCCAGGCGGTCCCCATCCACCGGGCCGGGTGCGATGCCATTGATCTGGATCTGCGGGCCCAGATGCCGGGCCATGGACTCGACCAACGCGCGCTGGCCGGATTTCGACACGGCATAGTCGCTGCGGTTGGGATAGGACACGGCCAGGAATTTCTCCCCGCCGAAATAGCTGGAAACATTGAGGATATAGCCACTGCCCTGCTGGCGCATCAACGGCACCACCATCTGCATCATGGCATAGTTGGAGATCAGGTTGGCAAACTGGGTGTGGCGGAACGCGCCAACCTCCATGTCCACTGCCATCTCTTCCGCACCGGAAATGCCGGCATTGTTGATCAGATAGTCGATGCGGCCAAAGGCTTTCAGGGTTTCATCCACGGCGCGGCGCAGCGATCCCATGTCGGCCACATCAATCCCGGCCAGCGTGCGCACGCGGCGCTCCACGCCGGCAAAGCCGATGTCCTGCAATTCGCCCACAATACGCTCACGCGCGGCATCCAGTTCGCTCTCGCGGCGGGCGACCATCATCACCTTGGCCCCGGCCAGCGCCAACAGCCGCGCCAGCGCGCCGCCGATACCGGCCGAACCGCCGGTGATCAGGGCCACCTTGCCCAGATGCAGCCCAGTGATGTTCTCAGCCGTGCCCGCCAGCGCCCGGCGCGCGCCGGTTGCCTTGGCGATGCTGGCCGGCAGATAGAGGTTGATCGGATCAATCTGGCGTTCGCCCAGCAACAGGCGCGCAGCATGGCCGGCGGCGAAATCGCCGTTCTCAGCCTCGCTGTTGCCGTATCGCACGATCTGGTTGCCCCAGATCACCCGCGGCGTCTTGCCCTGGGCATGCGCCACGCGGGCTTCGTCGCGCCACACGCGCAGCAATTCCTCGGTGGCGGCGCGTTCGACATCGGCCCACAAATTGCCGGCGCCATCGTCGCCGTTGGTGAGGAACACCACGCGCGGATCTGCGGCCAGATTGGTGCTGCGCTGCCAGTAACGGTCGAGCGTGCGGGCCAGCGCAATGGCGCCTTCCAGTTCGTCATCCACAAAGCGTTCGACATTGGCATCCGTTGCTTCGCCGAGGGCGCCGGTGAAATAGCCGGGACCGCGCGTGGGCAGGATCACCGCGCCATCGATGGCGCCTTCGTGCGAGAATTCCGCCAGGGCTTCATCCATGGCGACATGATCGTGGCGCGGGAAGCGCACGGCGGTCACGCCGGCCGGCAGCCGATCCAGCGCATCATCCAGCGCGGATTGGGCGTGATAGCCAAGCAACACACGCGCGCCCTGGGCGGCAAACAGGCCGGCAATGGCGAGGCCATCATCCAGCTGGTTGCCTGCCGCGACCAGGATGCTGCGGCCATCGCCATCGATGGCGCGCAGATCGGGCCGGTGCAGGAAATCCGATCGCGATTCCTGCGGCACGGCCATGCCATGCGTCACTTCAAAATCATGCGCGGCAAAAGCGGCGCTTTCGTCGCTGCCCATGAACACACAGGCATTGGCGATATCGGCCGGGGTCGGAAAGGTCTTGGCCTTCGGTTCGCCGGCAACGCTGCGCTCCAGCGCCATCAGATCAAAGAAATGATTGGCGGTGCTGCCCGGCGCATCGCCCTTCAGGCCATCCATGGCGGCAAACACGGTGCGGATGCGTTCCGAAGCGATCGGGCCGGGATAGAGCGTGTTGACGCGGATGCCGCGCGGCCCCAGTTCGCGCGCCAGCCGCTTCGACAAGATGTTCAGCGCCGCTTTGGGCACGGTATAGGCCGCGCGGCCGAAGTAATCGGTGCGGCTGAAAATGGTGGAAACATTGATGATGCTGCCACCCTCGCCCATCGCCGGGGCTGCCGCACGCACCAGATTCCACGCCACCACCATGATGTTGCGCGCAGCATCGCCCACCGTCTCGCTGTCGGGCGTGCCGGCCAGTTCATCGGCGTTCAGCGGCAGATCGCCCAGCACCTGCTTGGGGCCAGCCGAACCGGCATTGTTGACCAGCACATCGATGCGGCCATGGCGGGCAACAATCTCGGTTATGCCGGCACGCACCGATTCAATGTCGGCGCCGTCCATCGTCACGATGCTGGCTGTGCCGCCCACATCGGCCACGGCCGCTTCCATCGCGGCAGTGGTGCGGGCGGCATCGCGGCCGCTCATCACCACGGTGGCGCCTTCGGCCAGATAACGGCGCACGATGCTGCCGCCCAGATTGCCGGCCGCGCCGGTGATCAGCGCCACCTTGCCGGCCAGGCGGCCCTGGCGTTCAGCCTGCGGCGCGGGCACGGGATCGCCCCCCTTGGTCTTGCTCATCGCGTTCATTCCCCCAATCCTTCGCTGCCCGACGCCAGGGACGCCCAGGCCTCGTACAATTCATCCTTGCCGCGCAGGCCCATGGCGGGCAGCGCGTGGTTCACAATATAGGTCGCGCCGGTGTGGCGGTTGTCCCACATGCTCTGGTGGGCTTCCGGCAGGCCTTCCCACGGCACCACCGTCGGCTCGGTCACATCCAGGATGCCGGCCGCGATCATGTCGTTCATGCGGGTGACTTCATAGGCGTTGCACAAGTGCGTGCCGCGGATTTCCGCCATTGGCATCACGATGCGGCGCTGGCGCGTCCACACCTGCGGGGCGTAGAAGTTGTAACGCTGCCCGGCCATGTCCTCGCAATAGACCACGCGGCCAGTGAACGGCTTCACCATGGCGGTTGTCACGCCCAGCGTGTCCTGCCCGGCGCGTTCCAGCACGATATCCGGGTTGCCGCGCGGATTGTCGGGGCTGCGCAACAGCTTGCCGACCGCGTTGCCGAACGGCTTCAGCGTCTTGTCCTGGAACTGGCGCACGGCTTCGCGGAAGCTCTCGATATCCTCACGCGCCACCGGCAGGCGCGGCATGGTATCGGGCCAATCGAAATTGCCGCCCTCACGCCGCTTGATGCCTTCCAGGCTGACGACGCCGGCCACTGCATCTTCGAAGCCCAGCGACAGGATGAACTCACGCTGGCCATCGGTGTTGGTGACCACAACGATGCGGCAACCCAGCCCGCGCGCCGCCTCGATCATTTCCAGGCCGGTTTCATCCGCCAGCGCTTTGGTGCCAGGGCCATAGAAGATCAGCACAGCCTCACCGCCACGCGCACCCGCCTTGGCCAGCATGGAGACGGGATCAGAGCCGCCCTTCTTGCCCATGAAGCTGAGGTGATAGCCCGACGATGCGCCATAAAAGGCCAGCACGCCGCCATCGCCCAGCAACTGGAACGAGCGCGGGAAGGCGGTTTCGCCGGCGTGGGAAACGGCATAATCCGCCAGCTTGCCGCCGTTGATCGCCTTGTATTCCGCCACCAGCGCTTCGCCGGCCTGTTCCCAGGCCGCCCATTCCGCCTTGCCGCCATCGGGCACCGAAGTGAACAGCGACTTGAAGCGCGGATCGGTGCGGTCCAGCGCGCCAACGGCGCCCTTGGTCTTCACGAACGCCGCGCGGGCCGGGCTGGAGACCAGACCCGTCACCATCAGGCCGCTGGCCTTGGCCGATTTCAGCGCGTCCAATCCGGTGCCAGTGGCCGACCCTTCGATGAAAATGGTCTTGCCGCCGATGATTTCCAGCGTGGTGTAAAGGCAGCGCCAGATGGTGCCGAGGTTGAGAATGTAGCTGCCAGCCTGTTCCAGCGTCAGATCGCCCGGCACCGGGTGCAGCTGCGGTGCCTGCACGGTCAGGAACTGGGCATGGCTGCCCGATTTGGTCTCATAACCCTGAATGGCAAAATCGGCGTACATCGGATCACGCCCGGCCTGGGGTGAGAGCAGGTCGGAGGTGCCGGAATAGACCGCCACCATGTCACCCACCTTCAGCCGGCCCTGCCCGCGCACTTCGCTGCCCAGTGCGGCAACCAGCGCGAGGCCGCCCGAACCCGTCAGCTGCACATCTTCCTCGTGATTGTCGAACGGGGAGACGGGAATGCCGGTCAAGGCCCAGATATCGTTGAAGTTCACTTCCGAACTCAGCAGATAGACCAGCGCCTCGTTCGGCTCCGGCTGCGGCGTCGGCACGATCAACTGCTTTTCATGCGTCTCCGGCTGGCCGAAATTGGGCGCGCCGGTATCGGGATCGCGGGCGATGCCGAAACCATATTGATGGCCCGGAATCGGCGTCACACCGGGGAAGAAGGGCGCACCGACCGGCAGCAGATCACCGGCCGCTTCCAGCCGCTCGGCCTTGGCGTCAAATTCGGCTTCGATATGCACGCCATTTCGGCGCACGGGGAGCGGCGGCGCCTTCTTGTCCATGAACAGGCGGATGCCGGTCTTGCCGCCATCGGGATCGACCACGGCCTGCGCAAACAATTCGGCTTCGCGTGCCAGGCCAGCGGCCATGCCTTGGGTCCAACCGGTGCGGATGGCGTCGATGGCGCGTTCGCCGGCCTTGCCGCGGCCGGCCCAATCGAGTTGCTTCAGGATTCGCTGCACGAACTCATCGTTCAGGGCATGATCAAGATCGACATGGCCTTCATGCTGCCACGCCGTCTTGGCGGCCTTGCGCCGTTCGGCCCAGGCCCGGCCCAGGTGGCTGGTATCGCCCAGGCGCACAAATTCGCGCACGGCGGCATGGGCGAGGCTCAACGCATCGGTCGCACCGTCGGCAATCGCATCAATCGCGCCCATTTCCAGCGCATCGGCCGCTTCCACGCTGCGCCCGCCCAGGATCAGATCCAGCGCATCCAGCATCCCGTCCGGCCCGCGCCGATCGGTGAGCAGACGCGGCAGACGCTGGGTGCCGCCATAGCCCGGCAGCAGGCGCAGGCGGATTTCCGGCTGGCCGAAACGGGCATGGGCTTCGGCCACGCGATAATGGCAGGCCAGCGCGAATTCCATGCCGCCACCCAGGGCCACGCCCTGGATCGCCGCCACGCACGGCTTGCCCATCTGTTCGATCTTGCCGAACGCCAGCTGGGCGTTGGCCGGCAACACGCGCGCTTCTTCCAGCGTGTGGATTTCATCCATGAACTGGCGGATATCGGCGCCGGCCACAAAGCTGGCAGTGCCATCGCCGGTGAACACCACGGCGGCCACATCATCGCGGCGCGACAGATGCTCCACCACGATCACCAGCTCATCGATGGCGCGTTCGTTGAGCGCGTTGACCGGCGGGTTGGTGATGAACACCGTCGCCACCTTCTTGCCCGGCGCGACCAGATTATACTGGATGCGGAAATAGCGATAGCGATCAAAGATATCCTGATCGGCCGAGAGGCGCTGCTTGCGCTCCCAAGCGGTGATCACGCGCTTCAGTTCATCCAGGCTTTCCGGATTCTTCAGCGTCGTCACGTCGCCCAGCGGCGTGCCTTCCACCAGCGCGCGCACCATGCGGCGCATATATTTGCCGCTGCGGGTTTCCGGGAACTGGCTGACCGTGAGGAAATCGCCCGGCACCGCCACGGCGCCCTTTTCGCTGCGCACCAGATCGGCCAGCCGGCGTTCGTCGTCGCGGGTGATGATCTGGCCCGGCGCCGGCGTGATGAACGCCAGCGGGGTGAGGCCCTTCTCGCGGTGCGGCGCGCCGACCACCAGCACATTGCCCACCGGGCTTTCCGGGTTCAGCGCCTTGTCGCGCAAAATCGCGCCTTCGATTTCCTCGGTGCCCATGCGGTGGCCGGAAACGTTGATCACGTCATCGGAACGGCCATGCAGCGAGAAGCCGTCATCATCGCCCTGAACGGCAAAATCGCCCTGGGTATAGGCCCACACGCCCTGCCAGCGGCCCCAGTATCCATCGCGCCAGCGCCCGGCATCGCCAGCCCAACCGCCGACCACTTTGCCATCTTCAACGCGGAAATTGTCGCTGTCGCCCCACACGGTGCGCGCCAGATAGGGATAGGGCGCGGCGATGATGATCTCACCCTTCTCATCCCGACCGGCCCGGCGCCAATTTACGCCATCCGTTCCGTCGCGGGTCTGCAGCACGCGCGCCTGCTTGTCGCCAGCCTCGTCCTCAACCCACACATCGCCAACAATCCACGGCAGCGGGAAGGTGCGGGCATCGGCGGCCAGCGGGAAATCGCCGTTGCCATAGAAATGCGTCCAGGCGATGCCGCCATGCTCCGTCGCCCAATAGCTGTTGATATATTGCGGCGTGATATGATCCATGCCGAAGGCCTGCACCGGCGGCGAGCACGGTTCGGCACAGAAGGTGGCGACGCGCAGCTTGCTCAGGTCGTAAGCCTCGATATCCTTCAGATTCTGCGGATCGGTCATCACCGCCTTCAGGAAGGTGACGCCAGCCTTGAAAATGGTGACGTCATGATTTTCGATCATCGCGGCAAAGCGCCCAGCATGCGGGAACACGGGCGAGCCTTCGGCCAGCACAGTGGTGACGCGCGACAGCAGCGCCGCAGCGATCATGTAACTCTGGCCGGTAATCCAGCCCGGGTCGGCCACCACGAAGATCGTGTCGCCGGGGCGTGCATCAAAGGCGACCTTCATGGTTTCCATGATGCCGCTGGCATAGCCGCCATGCACGTGCACAACGCCCTTGGGCTTGCCGGTGGAGCCCGAGGTGTAGATGAAGAACAGCGGATATTCGGCATCAACCGGCAGCGGCTTCGAACCCGCCCACAGTGCCGCCACAAAGGCCTGATCATCCAACGCGTGCAGTGCCGCTTCATCGGCAAGGCCGGCAGCGGCCAGCATGTCGGCCAGCGCGGCGTTGGTGAGATCATGGCCCCACACATCGCGGTCGCGCCACACCAGATCGGGCACATGGGTGTGGTTGGCCACGACAACCGCCTCCACGCGCGGCGGCGTGCTCACCAGCGCTTCGGCGATGGCGATGCGGATGCGGGCGGATTGGGCGGCATCCACCAGACCTTCCTTGCCCAGTTCGGCCAGCGCCCGGCCCAGGCCACGCATCACGTCGCCGCGCTCCACCGTCACCTCACCCTTCAGCGCGGTGGTGACAATATCGGCCATGGCGCTGCTGGTCTCGGCCGAAAGGCCCAGATCATTGCCCTTCAGCCGCTCGCTCAGCAGGCCCAGCGCCACCGTCACCGGCACATAATTGTCGAGCGCCGGATCGGTATAGGCGGTCTTGAACGGCACAACCTGGGCGTTGCGATAGCCTCCATCAGCGGTGATGACGATGCGCGCACCGGCATCATGGATACGGTCAGACAACGTCTTGTCGGAAAAGCCGCCGAACACCGGGGTGTAGATCACGCCGATGCGCTTGGCGCCCTCGCTCCAATAAAGCTGCGCCGGCACGTTCGGCATGTTGAGCGCGATGCGGTCGCCGGCCTTCAGGCCCAGGCGTTGCAGCGCGACGGCGCACTTGGCGGCTTCCAGCAGCAGCTGGCGGCGCGAGACATGGACGCAATCCACCGGGGCGCCGCGGCCATTGTTGGCAGCCAGATCCCAACGGTCCCCTTCGAAGATGAAAGCCGTTTCGGCGCCATGGCCAGCCAGCACATGGCGATCCAGCTCGTTGAAGGCCGCATTGGTGCGGCCGCCTTCGAACCAGCGGAAATTGGGCGCATCATCACCATTGAAGGCGCGGGTCCACGGCGCAAAATCAGCACCCAGATCGGCCACCACCGGTGCCGCGGTTTCGGCGTCCCAACCGGCCCATTGCCCAGCTTCGGTCCGGCTCAACCAGGCTGGGCGGCCTGCCACATCCACCAGCCAATGCAGGTTGCGGCCGGCGATATCGCCATGAAAGGCGCCCGGATCGGCCATCACCTCGGCGCGCATCCGGTCCCAATCGGCGCGGGTGGCGACGGGGTTGAATTCGGGCCGGGGCACCGGGGGACGCAAGGGAGCGGCGGGATCGTACATGGCTTTGCCCTTTGCCGCCGCCGGCACTGGCACAGGCCAACCCAACGGACAGGAATATTGAATAACGCGGGCTCTAGTGAAAGATTATGTCTTTCACAAGCATTCAGCGGTTCAATTGTTGCGAGTGCGACATTCTGCCCCGCCGTCGCGGGCAGTGGCGGTCAGAAGGCGTTCTTGGGCAGCAGCACGGCGCCAACGGTGCGGATCAGGATGTAGAAATCCAGCCAGATCGACCAGTTCTCGATATAATAAAGATCATGCTCGAAGCGGCGGACCAGCTTGTCCTCCGTATCGGTTTCACCGCGCCAGCCGCACACCTGGGCCCAACCGGTGATGCCGGGCTTGACCTTGTGGCGCGCGGCATAGCTTTGCACCACTTCGGTGAACAGCCGCCCGCCGGCGCGGGTGGACGGCGCGTGCGGGCGCGGCCCGACCAGCGACATATCGCCGAACAGCACGTTGAACAGCTGCGGCAGCTCATCAAGGCTGCTCTTGCGCAGGAAGCGACCAACCCGCGTCACTCGCGGATCATCCTTGGTTGCCTGGTTGACGTTCTTGTACTCAAGCTGGTTGTGATACATCGACCGGAACTTGAAACAAAGGAATGTGCGGTTGTTGAAGCCTTCGCGCGGCTGGCGGAACAGGATCGGCCCCGATGAATCCAGCCTGATCGCGATGGCCACTGCCAGCAGCACCGGCCAGATCAGCAACAGGATGATGATGGTCAGCAGCTTGTCTTCAAGATTCTTCAGCACCGCCGACACGCCGGTGATCGGCCGGTCAAACAGGGTCATCACCGGCATGTCGCCCAGGATCACCACCGGCCGCCTCGCAAAGGTGAACGACGCCAGATCGGGCGCCAACCGCACCTTCACCGGCGTCAGCGCCAGCCGGCTCACCACATCCTGCAACCGGCGTTCGGCCGCCCATGGCAACGCCACCACAACCTGATCGACCAAGCCGTCGCGGATCATGGTGATCAACGTTGTGAGATTGCCCAGCACCGGCACGCCAGACACTTCGGTTGGCATGCGCTCGGGCGTGCGATCATCGAACATGCCGATCAGCGACATGGTCAGGCGATCATGCGTCTGCACATAGCGCGCAAAGCGCAGGCCCTGTTCCCCAGTGCCGAAGATGGCAACGCGCTCATTGAAGGTGCCGCGATTCTTGAGGCGGCGGATGCCGATAACGCCGACAGCCCGGGTGACACACAGGAACACGGCGCCCGCAACCACCCAGCTCAAGGCCCAGCCGCGGGAAACTTGTTCCGACGCCTTCAACAGATAGCCCATGGTGACCAGGAACAGCGCCGCCATCATCCAGGCCATGAACACCCGGTTCCAGCCCTTGCGCACCGAAAACTGGGCGTCGATGTCATAGGCGCCAAGGCTTTCGGCAAACACCGCAAAGGCCAGCGATCCGAACAGCACGACCCGGCTGTGATTCTCCACCGTGCCGCCCAGCGTGTCCGCGTTGAAAACGATCAGCCCATAACCGATGACGGCCAGCACCACGAACTCGAATATCCGGCCCAGCATGATGGCGATGCCAAGCGGCACACCCTTGCGGCTGGCCAGACCATCGTCGGACACGGGCGGCAGAAGAGGACGCTCAGAATTCATTCAATACCCAAACTGTGCTAACAGGTCGTTACGGTTTCGCGCATTCCCGGAACGAATTTCGATAGAATTGCCAGCCGATTGCGTTATACAGACCCGCCTTTGGGAGAGAAGTGGATGGAGACCCCGTACGATTGGTTGACGGTGATGGCGTTCGCCGGGCTTATCGTGCTGTTCCTGCAGCGCAGCCAAGGGGAACCGCGCGACCATCTTTGGCAATATCTGGTTGCGTCCCTGGGTTGCGCCGTCACCAACTATGTTGGCAACGAAGCCATGAAGAACGGCGAGATCGCCCTGCATGGCGGGGCCGTTTTGCTGTTTGTCGGCACGCTCGGCTTCATCTGGCGGGTTTTGAAGCCCTTCGATCAGGGCTGATCGGCGCATCGCTGATGTGATCAAGGCTGCATCGCCGTTCATGCAGCCGAAGGGCCCTTGCTTGTTGCATCAAGGTTCGATGCCAAAGGCCGCCCGATCAACGCAGGCAATGCTGCAGGGTCGATCGCCCGCAACATGATCTGGGCGAACTCCCGCATGGTCGCCACAACCTGATCCGATGTATCAGACGCGATGCTGAGCCGCACCAGCACTCCATCCGAAACATAACCATTCCATTGTTGGCGCAGCTTCATCATCCGCTGTTCGCTGCCATTTGTGGGCAGATCATCGCCGATCCGGGTCCAATAGGTGATGGTTTCCACGCGCGATTCGCTGCGCGCCACCAGATCACGCACCGGCAAGCGCACATTTGGCGCCACATCCAGCATGGCCGTCCGCACATTTTCGATGCCAAAGCCAACGGCGGAATAGCAGGCCTCAGGCCGGTGCAACTGCAGCGAATCGCTCTGCAACGCGCCATAGGCCATCACCAGGAAGATCGGTGAACGATCCTCGGCGACATAGAGCCGGGCCAACTGGTCGCCATACAGCCGATCTGCCAGCGAGCCTTTGGCCGGCTTGGGCAGGATGATGCTCGACGATGGTACCGATACCCAATCGCCCAGTTGTTCGGGCACGATGTCATCCAGCTTCTTGCCGGCCGGCATCAGCACCAGCCGATCGCGCGGCGTCATCGCAACTGCGCCACCGGCCCCTGCGGCCAGCGCTGCACCCACCAATATGTCCCGGCGAGACGGTCCACTCACGTCAGGCAGCCTTTGGTTCAAGCCGGTTGCGCAGCGGGGTCAGCACCCAATCCAGCACGAAGATCAGCAGCAGCGCCGATACGAAGGTGACCATACCGGCGAAATTGTGCAGATAACCCTGCGCCCAGGCGTTGCCGAGATAATAGGTGATCAGCACCAGCGCAGCGACCCGCACGCAATTGGCGATGACGGCGATCGGGATCACCATCAGCAGCAAGAGCAGCGAATAGGTGGGGTTCGATCCGCGCAGCAGATAGACATAGAAAAGGCCAATGGCAGACAGGCTGATCAACGAGTTGAGCCCGGCACAGGCATCTTCCACCAGCAACTGATACGCGCCGACATAGAGCGTCACACCCTGGCGCGCGATCGGATAATCCAGATCAGCCAGGATATTGGTGACCAGCTGGGAAACCAGCTCCTTCAAGGGCAGGGTGATCGTATCAAGCAGCCAGCCCGGCAGCGGAACCACGAACCCAAGATAGACAATCGGGAACCACATCATGCGGACCACCGCCATGCCCCAATATTGATACATCACAGCCGTCATCGCCAACAGCAGGGCTGCCGCTTCGACACTGATGAACTCGAATGCCCGCCCGGCCACATAAAGGATCAGGGCTGCCGCCAGCACGATCGCAGTCAAGACCGCGTTCCCCGGCTTACGCAGGCGCAGGATATCGTCCCAGCGGCGCAGCACCAGCCAGATGCCGGTGACCAGCACGATGACGCCGTGAACACCCGATTCTTCCTGCCACGGGCCTTGTGCGAGGCTGACGATCGTTGGCGCCGCCAAGGCGGCCATGCCGGCGGCCAGCGGCCATTGCCGCGTCAACAGGTGGCGCCAGTCCGGGCTGGCAACCACCGTTCGATCCGCAGTCAAGGCTGCATCAGAAGTCATTCAGCACCGCGCCAACCAAGGCGCAGCGAGACGAGGCCAGCTGATCGGCCAACACGCTGATATCCTTGTAATAGCTCTGGTTGGTGCGACCGACCACCAGCGCATAGGCAGCAGCGCCCGCAATGTTGAGCGCATCCGCGCTGGTGTTGGCGGCCGGCGTGTCAAACAGCACCAGATCATATTCGCGCAGCAGCGTGTTGACGCCATCGCGGAACCGGTTGCCCGACAGAAGCTCCTGCGGCCGGCTGGTCGGTGGCCCGGCGGTGATCACGGCCAGACCCGGCAACACATTGGCATTCACCACCCGTTCCGGACGGGCAACCTGCAGAGCCAGAAAGCTCGACAGGCCCGCAGCGTTGGGATCAAGGCCAAAAATCTGATCCTGGCGCGGGCTGCGCATGTTGGCATCCACCAGAAGGATCTTGTAGCCCACCTGTGCCAGCGCAACGGCCAGATTGGCCGTGACATAGGAGCATCCGGTGCCATCGGCCGTGGAGACCACAGCCAGACCGCGACGGCCGTTCTTGATATGCTGTGCGATGATCTGGGTGCGCAGCATGCGGATCGATTCCGCCCGCACCGATCCCGGATCCGAAATCACGATCAATTCATCAGAGATCGGGCGACGCGACACATTCTGCAGCGCCATCGCGTTGATCAGCTGGTCGCGGGCACGGTCCAGTTCTTCGGTGGTGACATAACCGATTTCCAGGGCGGCCTGGTCAAAATCCAGAGCGCGATCGGCTGCATGCGCGGCGACATGGGCGGCCTGATCTTCGGTCAGATAGCCCAACCGGGTCAGAACATCGCGGATCGGCGCGTCGTAACGCTCGCCACCGGCGATGCGGCCGCGATCGACGATACCCGTCGACACCTCCTCGAAGGGAATTTCTTGCTCGTTGTTGTCCATCAACTTGTCCTTGCTCAGCCGTTTGGCGATCGAGCCCGCTGAACTTACTGGGCCGGCTGGAATTGATCAGCGCCACGGTTGCCGCGGCTCAACAGCCGCTTCAACACACGGCGCCATTCCGGCTGACGGTTTTCGGCAACCACCGCGAACACGGGAACCCGCGCAGCAAAGGCCAGATCCTCGGCACCGCGCACCCGGCGATTGAGCAGTTCCACCAGCAGCGCCATCAGCACGCCCACCGACAGGCCGATGCCCGTCGACAGCGAGAGGATCAGGGTCCAGTTCGGGAAGGTCGGATCCTGGCTGACCATGGCGTCACCCAGCACGATCAGACCGGCATCGGCGACGTTGGATTCCAGCTGCAGTTCGCTGGTGCGCTTGGCGGCCTGCTCATATTGCTGACGGCGCAGGCTCACCTCGCTGGTCAACTGGCCCAGCTTGTCGAGCTTTTCCTTCATGGCAAAAACCTTGGAGCGCTGCTGCTCATATTCGGCTTCCAGCGCTGCCAACCCACCGCGTGACGCACCCATCTGGGCGGCACCGGCCTGGCGGGCAACGACCTGTTCACGCCCCAGCTGGCGTTCCAACTGGCCGCGACGGGCAAGCAGGGCCAGATAGGTCGGGTGCTGGGCACCCAGGCGCTCCGACGCCTGCTCGATCTGATCGTTCAGCGTGGCCAGCTGCACCTTCAGCTGATCGACAACCGCGCTTGAGGTCGATTGGCGCACAGCCTCGAAATTCTGCAGGCCGGCATTGGAACGGCCTTCGGTCAGGGCCGCCTGCAGGCTGGCCAGCTTGACCGTCTCGGCTTCGCCAGCCGCCGTCATCACGATGCCGTTTTCCTGTTCGAACTTGGTCTTGGCCGCTTCGGCGCTCTGCAGCACCCGCAGCGCGCGGCCGGCCTGCTCACGATACCATTCAGCGGTGCGGCCGGCAGAATCGGTACGGAATTTCAGGCTGTTGTCGATATAGGCATCGCGCAGCGCGTTCACCGTGCGGCGGGCCACTTCGGGCACACCGGCTTCATAGGTGATCTCCATGATGTTGGAGCTTTCGATCTGCGAGACCTGCACGTTGTTGACGATCCGATCGGCCAGCCAGCGCCGGAAATCGCCGTAGCCGCCGGTTTCCGCCTGCCAGGTGGCCAGCAGGTTGGCGTTGCCGGTCAGGCCGAGGCGGTCAACCGCTTCGCCGGCGACGCGATAATCCTTGATCAGTTCCAGCTGGGTCCGAATGAACATCTTGATGCCGGACGCATTCATCACCGCACCGGTCACCGGGTCGGGCTTGAAATTGTCCATCAGCACGCGGGCAGACGCCGGGTAGCGAGCGGGCAGGATATTGCCGGCGGCCACGCCCACCAACAACGCCAGAAACGCCGCGAAGGCGATCAGCCAACGGCGTGCCACCAAGATTCTGACCAACTGGATGATGCTCATTGCAACTCCTCCGGCATAGCCGGCTCCCTCAAACGCAACATATCGCCAGAAATCCTGGCGAGCAGTCAATCAGAACAGGCGTTCCTTGACGATGATTACATCACCGCTTTGAACCTTCTGTGACGGATCGGCATCGATTTCCTTGCCACCCGCCCGCACCAGACCAACCTTGTCAGCCTTGCCAGAGGCAGTGACGCCGCCGGAAAGCGCCAGCGCCTGCCGGATCGTCATGCCAGGCAATATGGCTTTCATGCCGGGCGCGTTGACCTGGCCATAGATGAAAAATGATTCTGCGGGCGGGACAAACAACGTATCGCCGGGCGCAAGCGCCGGGTCGCTGCCGGCCGTGCCGCGCACCAATTGTTCAACGTCCAGCCGCTGCTCGGGCTGGCCCTGCCGCCGCAGATAGACAAAACTGGCTCCATCGGCACGCACCCACCCCGCCTTCAAAAGCATCTCAAGCACATGATACGGACGGTCGAGCGGAAAGATGCCAGGCGTCGCCACATTCCCGGCAACATTGATCGAACGGGAGACATAGCTGCCGATTTCGACGTTCACCAACGGCTGCCGCAGATAGCCGCCGGCAACCAGCTTTTCGGTGACCAGCCGGGCCAGCGTGATGTTGGTTTCGCCTTCCGCCTTCACGATGCCGATCAGCGGCATCACGATGGTGCCATCCGCCTTCACGCGGGTGGTGACGTTGAACTCGCTCTGACCATAGACAATGACCTGAACCGTATCATCAGCGCCAAGCCGGTAACCGGCATAGGCTGCAGCCGCCGGTGCAGCGGTTTGCGCCAGCGAGGGCGTTGCACCCAAAAGGGCAAGCGCGAGAAAGACTGTCTTGTTCATCACGACCTCTGATTGCCAAATTCGATGTCAAGATTCACGGAGACACCTGTCGACGTGAAATTGAAGATAGACGGATCGGACCGTCTTTCATTGCGGAACACATCAAGACCATATCTCAGGCGCTTGCCCAACCTGCCGCCAAGTCGGGCAAAGTAGCGATGAAATTCATCCCGTTCCCGCAGCCTGGTTTCCAACGACGAGACCACTGATCCCCGATAACGGGCATCGCGATAGGAATAACCAGATGCCAGGTTGAAATTCTGGGACAATTTGAAGTTGGCAGCAAAGTCCGCCTGGTCCACCACCTGGAACTGTGAGCCGACAAAGTTGTTGGCCTGGATGTTGCGGCTGCCCTTTGC
>JAIXQY010000096.1 GCA_027485485.1 Sphingomonadales bacterium
GCCTTTCACGCCACCCAATTGGCGGTGCAGCACCTGATTGCGGCCGGCGGCGGGGTGATCGTCAACATGTCGAGCGTCAATGCCCTGCTCACCATTCCATCCCTGTTGGCCTATAATGTTGCCAAGGGCGGGCTGAACCAGCTCACCCGCAACACGGCGGTGGCATTGGCGCCGCACAATATCCGGGTGGTCGGCATCGGGCCGGGCACGATCCTGACCGAGCTGGCAAAGAATGCCGTGATGGCGGATGATGCAGCGCGGCGGCAGATCCTGTCGCGCACGCCGATGGGCCGCGCGGGCGAGCCGGCGGAAATTGCCGCAATCGCCGCCTTTCTGTTGAGCGATGACGCCAGTTACATTACCGGCGAGACACTTTATGCGGACGGTGGCCGGCTGGGCCTCAACTACACCGTGCTGGTTGGAGAATGACACGTGATTGACGCCGAGTGGTGGGAATATGACAGCGCCGACGAGATGGCCGAGGCGGTGGCGGGCGATATCGCCTATATCATCGGCCAGGCGCTGGAGGCGCGCGGCCGGGCGCTGGTGGCCTTCCCCGGCGGTTCCACCCCGCTGCCGGCGCTGAAGCTGCTGGCCGACATGAAGATCGAATGGGCGGACGTGACGATCCTGCCCACGGATGACCGGCTGGTGCCCGTCACCGATCCCCTGTCCAACGCCGGCATGCTGGCCCGGCTGTTTCTGCCCAAGAAGGCCCGTGTGCTGCCGCTGACGGCGGGCGAGAAAGACCCTGTGGCCGCCGGCCGCGCGGCGGACGAGCGCATCGCCGATCTGGAATGGCCGCTGGATATTGCCTGGTTGGGCGTGGGTGAGGATGGCCACACCGCCTCCATCTTCCCCGGGCCGGATTTCGAAGCCGCCATCGCCGGCCCCAAGGCGCGCCGCGCCATCGGCGTGCGGCCCGATCCGCTGCCCGAAAATGCCCCGGTGCCGCGCGTCACGCTCACCGGCCCAACCCTCACCTCGGCCCGCACGGTCACCCTCACACTGGCCGGCAAAGCCAAGCGCAAGGTGGTGGAACAGGCGTTGAAGCAGGGTTCATCCAGCAAACTGCCCATCGGTCGCCTGCTGGCCGAACTGGACATGGACATCGATATCCACTGGCATCCGTAAGGCTTGAACAGGTCCTCCCCCTCTGGGGGAGGTACCGACCGAAGGGAGGCGAAGGGGACAGAGTGGACCGCACTCGCCGGCCCCCTCCGCCCTTCGGGCACCTCCCCCAGAGGGGGGAGGATACTGCCTCAGCGCACCATCACGCGCACCCGGTCATAGGTCGTCCGCCCATCGCTGAGCGCAATCTCGTGGCGGCCGGGCACCGGGGCCCAGCGCGCCGGCAGGCCGGGGAGCGCGCGGCCATCGACGCTGATGAACAGGCCGGGGCGATTGCCGGCGGCGCGGATGATCAGCAGCTGGCGGCTGGCCGGAATATCAGGATCAAGCGCCAGCAGGCTGTTGTCACTGGGCGCGGTGAGGCGCGGCACGGCTTCGGCCGGCGTGGCCAGCGCAAACAGGGGCTGCCAGGTGCCGGCGAGGAACAACTCCTGCCGCGCCGGCTCCACGGCCGGGGCAAAGGCCACGGGCAAACGCTCCACGCTGGCGGGCAGGGCAAAGCCGGGTGGCGGCACCGCGTGCAGGGCCAGCATGATCGAAGTCCAGGCCGGGGCGGCGCCGCTGCTGCCCGACACGCCGATCATCGCATCACCCTCGAAATTGCCGACCCACACCGCCACCGTGTAGCGGCGCGAGAAGCCCACCGCCCAATTGTCGCGCATGGCCTTGGATGTGCCGGTTTTCACCGCGGCGGCAAAGGGCAGCGACAGGCCCGATTCCTCACCGAAACTGGCGCTGCGGGCGGCTGGATCGGCGATCAGCGCGGTAACGATGGCGGCCGCACCGGGATCGATCAGCGGCGTCGTGGCCGGCGTCTCATCGGGTTTCAACGTCAGCGGTCCGCCCCGCCCGCCCAGCGCCAGCACGCGATAGGCGGCGGCCTGTTCCAGCAACGTCACCTCGGCCGATCCCAGCGCCAGCGCATAGCCATAATAATCCCCCGGCCGGTTGATCCCGCGATAGCCCAGATCAAACAGGCGCTGGCGAAACGGTTCCAGCCCGGTGAGCAGCAGGGCCCGCACCGCCGGCACATTCAGGCTGTTGCCCAGCGCACTGCGCACACTCACCGCACCGCGAAAGCTGCGGTCATAATTTTGCGGAATATACAGCCCGGTGGCGGTTTCGAGATCGATGGGCGTGTCGTTGAGCAGCGAGGCGGCGGTGAGCAGGCGGCGCTCGATCGCCAGCCCATAAAGATGCGGCTTGAGCGTTGAACCGGCCTGGCGCGGCGCGGTGACGCCATCAACCTGGGCCGCCCGGCTGTTGGCACCGGCCGCCCCCACCCAGGCCAGGATGCGGCCGGTTTCATTCTCCACCACCAGCGCCGCGCCATCGCGGACATTGCGGCCGGCAAGGGCGGCCATCTGGCGATCAAGCGCTGCCTGCGCCATCCGTTGCACATTAGCATCAAGGCTGGTGCGCACCGTGCCGCGCACGCCGGGGCCGAGCAGCCGGGCGGCCAGATGCGGGGCCAGGCCCAAGTCGCCACTGGCCTGGCGCGGGCCAAGCAGCCGGGCGGCGGCCAGCGCGATCGCCGCGCAATCCAGATCAGGCGCGGCCCGGCAGGCCCGGGCCAACACGGCCGCAGGCGGGGCCGACGGGCGGCGGGCCAGCGCCACCAGCACGGCATTTTCGGCGGGCGCCAGCGCTGCCGCAGGCCGGCCGGCCAGGCTGGCCGCCGCCGCTGCCACCCCGACCACATCGCCGCGCAAGGGCAACAGATTGAGCCAGGCCTCCAATATCTGCCACTTGCTCCAGCGCGCCTCCAGGGCGCTGGCGGTGCGGGCCTGTTGCAGCTTGGCCCGCCAGCCGCGCTGGCCGGCGCGGCCCAGCGCGGGATCAAGCAGGGCAGCCAGCTGCATGCTGATGGTGGAGGCGCCGCGTGCCCCTTCGCCCTGCAAGCGCCCCAGCGCCGAGCCGCCCACGCTGCGCCAATCTATGCCATGATGCTGCCAGAAGCGCCGATCCTCTGCCGCCACCAGCCGTCGCACCAGATCGGGGCTGATCGCGGCCAGCGGCAGCCAGTCACCCCGATGGGTGGCGGCATCGGTGCGGCGGCGGGCCAATTCACGGCCCGTGCGGTCCACCAGCACGGCGATGCTGCCGGGTTGCCGGGCAAGCGCCTGATAATCCGGCAGTGGCGCTGGCTGGGTGCGCCACAGCAACAGGGCCAGCACGGCGAGCAGCAGCAATGGCAAAGCGCGGGCGCGCCGAAGATGCAAGCTCATTTGCCGGCGGTGACGGTCAGGCGGCTGGCGGGCAAGGCCGCCCTGATATCAGGGGCATACATGGCCTCGGCCCGGGCCGACGGCAGGGTGAAACGGCCTTCGCTGCCCAGCCGCAGGCGATATTCGACCACGGCGCTGCCATCAAGCTGCCGCCAGAAGGCCTGAACCGCGCCAGTGCGGCGCTCCAGCCAGTCGGGCGGGGGGCCGCCCCCGGTGCCACCACCGGCGCCGCCCTGATCCAGCAGTTCGGACCGGCCGCCAAGACCGCCGCCCAAGATGGTGGCACCGGCCGGGATGGGATCGATCAGCGCCACCCACGGCGTGCGCGCGGCGGCGCGGATGGAGAGGCGCACGGCGATGACGTCGCCCCGGCTCCAGCGGCCGGGCACGGCTTGCGCCACCGGGGTGAGCGTGCGGGTGAGCGACAGGCCGGCGGCGATGGCGCGGGCTTGTGGCACGGCGGCAGCCAGGCTGACCTGCGCCCATGGTTGCCCGCCGCCATTGTGGCTGAAGCCGATCGGGCCGGCGGCCAGCGGCAGGGTGACGGGGGCGGGATCGCCCTTGGCCGGCCAGGCGATGCGGGCCGATTGGCCGGCCAGCGTCACCAGGCTGTTGCCGCTCACCCGGCCGGCTTCGAAGCGGCGGGCGAAATCCTGCATGGCGATGCTGCCCAGCGCATTGGCCGGCGTGGTGCGCCAATGGCCGCGCTGCTGCGCCATGGCCAGCGCACGGGCCAGGCGCGGCGCATCGGCGGCCCAATTGGCATCGGCGCTTGCGATCAGCAGCAGCCGCGCCATGGCAGCATCGGGATCGGCCATCAACGACCAGTCATCACTGCGGCCGGCCAGCCGCATCACGCTGCCGCGATCATCCAGCCGGGCCCGCAAGCGCGCCAGGGTGGCGGCAGCCTCGCGCCGGTTGCCCATGGCGTTGGCGATGGCGTGCCAATCCATCAGGGCGGCCGGCCCCCAGGCATCGGGCGCGATGTTCAGGCCGGCAAGCATGCGGGCCACGGGCGCCGCTTCACCGGCCAGGGCCGCCAGCGCGGCCAGCCGTGTGGCATCGGGCGCGGCGGTGCGGCCATCGGCAATCGGGGTGAGGCCGGCCACCATGCGCGTGCGCACCGTTTCGGGCAGCGGCCAGCCGGCCAGGCGCGACAGGCGCAGCACATAGGCGGTGAGGTCTGCATCGCCGGGCAGGCTGGTGGTGGGGAAATAGCGCAGCAGGCCCTGGGCATCCGCCCAGCTGGACAGGCCCGCGGCTTCGGCATCCCAGCGTGCAAGGTCCCCGGTGGCCACCGCGCGGGAGAGGCGTTGTTCAATACAATCATAAGGATAGGCCGCCATATAGGCGCGCACGCCGGGCAGATTGGCCAGGCTGGGCAGCAGCGCCACGCTCACCCGGCCGCGCTGCGCGCCGGCTGGCAGCGCCAGTGCCAGCGGCTGGCCGGGGCGGATCAGACTGGCGGCGATCACCTGTTCGGGCACCGCGGGTTCAATGGTCTGGGGCACCACCACCCGGTCCGAAATCCGGCCGGAACCGGCTGCGATGACCCAGTTTGTGGCAGAAATTGCAGGTGCGGTGACCGACCAGCGCAGGGTGGTGGCAGAACCGGCGGCGATGGTGGCCGATTGTGCTGGCAGGGCGATTTCGCCCATTTTGGCCGTCACCGCCACGCGCATCGCGGCGCTGCTGGTGTTGCGGATCAGCGCGGTCGCCACATAGGCATCACCGCTGCGCACCAAGGGCGGGATGCCGGGCAGGATCTGCAGATCCTGTGTGGTGCGCAAAGACGCGCTGCCGGTGCCGAACAGGCCGGAGCCGGCGCTGGCAATCGCCACCAGCCGGAAGCCCGACAGGCTGTCGTTCAGGCGGAATGGCACCAGCGCCTGCCCGGCCGCATCCAGCCTGGCCCGACCCACCCAGGCGATCACCGGCGTGAAATCGCGCCGGGCCATGCCGGCCGTGGCACCACCACCACCGCCGGCTGCCACCGCCTTGGCGCCAAAATGGCGCTTGCCCACCACCTGGCCCTGCGCCGTGGCCATCACCACGCCCATCGGCCGGGGCTCCATCATGGCATCGAGCAGCTTCCAGCTGTCGTTGGATTTCAGCGCCAACAGCGCCTCGTCCACCACGGCGAAGGCCACTTCGGCATCGGCGGGCAGGGTCATGCCCTTGGGCGCTTTCACCTGGATGCGGGCGCTGGCGGCTTCGCGCACCGCGTGGCTTGGTTTGTCGGGCGTCACCGTCACGGCAAGGCGGTGGGCATCATGGCCCACCTTCAACTGCGTCATGCCGATGCGATAGGCCGGGCGCGCCAGATCGACCAGCGCGGTGGGCGCGCCGCCATCGCGGCTGAGCCAGGGGATATTCCAGCGCCGCGCCAGATCGGCCAGCCACAGCCGCCAGCCCGCCACCCGCCCGCGCACCGCCAGCACCGAAACATAGATATTGGGCGCATGCTTGCCGGTGATCTTGACGTTCACCACCGGTTCCTTGCCCGACAATGTGGTGACGAAACTGTCGATCACGCCGCCGCGCATGATGGTGACCAGCGCGGTCGCTTCGCGGAACGGCATGCGCACGGCAAGGCGCGCGGTGCCGCCCACGGGCACTTCGGCCACTTCCGGCACCAGGTCCATGCGGTCGCCATTGTCGCCGCCGAACCACCAATCATCATCGCCGGCCAGCCACAGGCTCTGGCTGGCGCGCGCGGTGCGCCCCGAATCATCCTGCACCTCGGCCAGCGCGATCACCTCGCCCGACATTCCGGGGGCCAGTTGGCACAGCGCCCGGCCGCGGTCATCGCTGCGGGCGGTGCAGGTCGCCTTCAGCGCCCGGGTTTCGACCATATTGTCATAGGCATAAAAGCCGCCGACCAGCCGCTTGCGGGTGGAGAGGATCTCGCGCGCGAACAACCGCACTTTGATGGCGCGGCCGGCCAGCGGCTTGCCGTCCAGCCCCAGCACCACCAGTTTCAGCCGCGCATCATCGGCCTTCATCAACCAGCCATCGCGGGCAATGCCCACCCGCAGCGCCGCCGGTTCCAGCGGCAGCCGGGCGATGCGGGTGGCGATTTCGCCATTGGGATCGGGATAATCCATTTCCGCCACCAACGTGGCCGGCTGGGTGATCGCGGCCCAGCCGCTGGCCTCCACCCGCGCCGTGCCGTTCGGCCCCAGATTGAGCGGCTGCTCGCGGGCGCGGATGGGGGCGGCGCTGGCCTCGCCTTCGTCCATGCGGGCGAGGCCGGGTCGCAGGGTGTCGGCGCTGAACGTCCAGCCTTCATAGCCGGCCACCTCCACGCTGCGCGGCACCACGCGGGTGCGCAGCGTGACAGGGGCGCCGCCGGCCGACCCGCCGGAGAAATAGCTCAGCGCCAGATCGAGCGGCAGGCGGGCAGGCGCGACCGGCATCGCCTTGGGGCCAGACAGGCTGGCACGCAGCGTGGGCAGGCGGAACTCCTCCACCTGGAAACTGCCCACGCCGGTTTCATCGGCCGTGCCGGTTTTCAACCGCAATTCCCATTCGCCGGTGGGGGCACTGGCCGGCAGCACGATCTGGCCCACCGGATCCGGCCCGCCGGCCATGGTGACCTTCAGGCTGGTGTCGCTCTGCCAGTGCCGGGCGACAAGCGTGACGGGCTCGGCCGCCGGGCGGCGCAGGCCGGCATCGCTGGCGGTGCGGCGGAACAGCTTGAAATTGATCCGCTCCCCCGGCCGCGCCAGCGTGCGATCGAACACGGCATGGGCAATCGGCCGCCAGTTCCAGCCGCCAAAGGGCAGATTGAAATCATAGGCCTGAATGCCCTCCCCCCAACTGGTCAGGGTGAAGCTGTAATCATCGCTGGTGCGCGCGCTGATCATCAGGGCCGGGGTTTCGCCGTCGCAACTGGTCCAGGTGGCCGGCTTGGGCAGCAGGCCGGCCGGCACCAGCGCGCGTCCGCTGGCATCGGCCTTGCCCTGCCACAGCATCTGGCCGTTGCAGCTGTTGCTGATGCGGATGGCGGCGCCCGCCACTGGCGCGGCATCGTGCAGCCGCGTCACCCAGGCCAGGGACACGCCATCGCCCCACTGGAAATGCACCGCCATATCGGTGACCAGCGCGGCGGTGCTGACATGATAGGTCTTGCCCGCGCTGCCGGGCGTGAGCGTGCCGGCCAGCGCCGGGGAGGCGATTTCCACCACGTGCAGCCCGCGGGTTTTGAGCGGAATGCCCACCACCTGCATGGCGCCGTCTTTCGGCCTGGTGATGCTGAGCCGGCGCGTGCCTGGCGTGGTGGCCAGAACGGCGCCGCTGCCGGTGGTTTCCACACTGTTATAGCCGCCACCGGCCAGCGGTTCATCGCGGAACGTCCGCTCCCCGGCGCGCGCCACAGTGCGCAGCCAGCGCGCCACCTGGGCATCATCATCCACAAGCAACGACCGCACCGGCAGGGTGAGCGCGCTGGCTGGCAGCGGATTTTCGACGCCGCGCAGGGTGACGGGCAAGATGCCGCCCTCTTCCGCCTCCAATATGCCGAAACGGCCGACGAACTTGGCCAGCGGCGGAAATTCGCCGGTGGCAATGGCGAGCGGGAAGCGATTGGCGTTGCTCAGCGGACGGCCGGCATCATCCTTCAGGCCGGCGGGCAGCTGCAGTTGCAGCCGGGCGCGCGCCGGCCATGGGCCCTTGAAGCGCAGATCGCTCACCACATTGGCCCGCCCCTCCGTCGCTTCCGGGGCGATGCTTCGGCCATCGGGCAGGCGCAGCCGGGCGGCGAGGGCCTGGGCACGCGGCACCGGCGCGGTGAATTCCACCCGGATCGAATCGAGCGGCGAACAGGCCGCCCCGGCGTTGACGCGGGTGCAGGCCATGCTGGCGGCAAAGGCCTGGCGCACGCGATACCGCTGTTGCCAATCATTGCCGGCCTTCAGGCCGTTGGGGGCGGCGATGCTGCCGCGCCAGCTGATTGTCAGCTGCCCGCCCTGCGGCAGCGGCCGGCGGCAGCGCGCGGCGATCAGGTGGGCGGGGGCAGCGCGGTTGCCTTCGTAATCGGCCCGCCAGCCGGCGCGCTCCAGAAACCCGTTCAGGCTCCAATCGCCGCGGCTGGATTTGATCAGGGCATCGCGCGTGCTGTTGGGCAGGGGATCGAGCGGCACACGCTCGCCCAGCCCGTCGATCAGGCAGGCGGCGCCGCTGGCCAGACTGGCGGCCGTGGGCTGAGCTTCGGCGGCGATCAGGAAAATCTGATCTTCGGCCACGTCGCCGCCATCGGGCAGCACGGCGCGGATGGCGGGGCCGGGCGTGGTGAAGCGGAACGGGCCGGCGGCGGGCAAAGGCCGGCCGGCCAGATCGTTGAGACCTGGGGCCAGCGTGAACTGGCAGGCGCGGCCGCCGGGCAGCGGGGCGTTCAGATCGATGGCGAAACGCTGCGGATCAAGCCAGCGGCCCCCAGGAAATCTGGGCCCGTTGGCACCGCAGCCGCCTGCGATGGGTGCGGGCGCATTGGCCCCCATCGCCACCATCGGGGTGGCAAAGCGCACAACAATCTGGGCCGGGGCCGCCACCGTGCCGCTGGGCGAAAAGCCGGTGACGCCGGGGCGCGATTGGGCAATCAGCGGCGCGGTGGCCAGCACCGTCACCAGCACCATGCCCGCGCCGGCCAAAGCGGCCAGCGCGCGCCACTTCGGGCGGGGGCGCGGAATCGTCACGGAAGCAAGAGTGCCGCGAAGTGCGTGGCGCAACAAGCGGTTGCCGGCAATTAATCC
>JAIXQY010000191.1 GCA_027485485.1 Sphingomonadales bacterium
AGCGACAGCCAGACGATCATGCCGGCGCCGATGGTGCCCAGCGTATAGCCCAGCCAGCTGCCGCCATTGTGGCGCGGGGTGGCATCGGTGAGCAGATAGGTGAGCAGCGCGACGATGCTGATGGTGAGCGCCACCTTGGCCCAGCGGCCGCGGCGGTGCGAGAGGAAACCCTCGTGCCCGGTGTCGCGCGCGGCGCGGGCCACGGCCTTGCCGGTCATCAGCTTCTTGGCGGGCGCCGTGCTGGCCATCACTTGCCCTCCCGCGACATCAGCGCGACGGAGAGGAATTGTTCGGGCGAGACGCGGATGGCCGCCCCGGTGGGGCAGGCGCGCACGCAGGCCGGGCCGCCTTCCTGGCCCGAACACATGTCACACTTGATCGCCTTCTTGGCCTTTTCGGCATAGGCGGGATCGGCCTTCTTGGACCATTTGTGACTGGGCTCTCCGGGGCCGGGGCCGCTGCCGAACAGGAACCAGCTGAGCAGCCAGGGTTTTTTCGGCGGCACCTTGTCCATGCGGATCACGCCATAGGGGCAGTTGCGCTGGCAATTGCCGCAGCCGATGCACGTATCGTCAATATAGACTTCGCCGGTCGGCCCGCGGTGGATGGCGTTGGGCGGGCAATCGGCCATGCAATGGGGATGCTCGCAGTGCCGGCAACTGGTCGGCACGTGCAGATGGGCATAGGTGCGCCCGGCCTCCCGATCCAGCCGCGACAGGCCATCATGGGTGTCGGCGCAGGCCTTCTCGCAATTGTCGCACCCAACGCAGAGCTTCTCGTCGATCAGCAGCACATCGGTGGCTTCGCCAACGCCCTGTTCCACCAGGAAATTCGCCACCCCGGTGTACATGTCGACAACGCCGGAGAAACTGTCCTTCTTGGATTCGATGAAATTGTTGAGCTGGGTGCGGCTGGCCATTTCGGCGCGCAACTTGTCGAGCAATTGCGGCTTGGCCGCCAGCAGCGCCCGGAAGGGTTCGCCGGCCAGGCGGATCACGTCGCTCTTCACCGCGGCGCGCACGGTGGCGGTGCGCGGCTTGCCATCGATCACCGCCATTTCGCCGACAAAGCTGCCGGCCGGCACATAGGAGAGGAACACCGGCTTGCCGCCCAGGCTGCGTTCCACCACCATCGAACCCGATCGGATGATGAAGATATCATCGCCCGTCTCGCCTTCCTTGATGATGGCCTGGCCGGGGCGGATGCTTTCCACCTTGGCGGCGGCGATCACGTCCACCAGATCGGCCGGCGCCAGGCCGGATTTGAAAATCTGCAACAGGCTGCGTTCGGTGGTGATGCGGGTGATCTCGCGCGATGCCGATGGCACCTGGCTCATCAGCTTCAGCGCGGCGTTGCGGCTGATTTCCACCAGGACGCAATCATTGGCCGCGCGGATGGTCGCGCCGCGCCGCCGCCCGGAAATCAGGCCAACTTCGCCAAAGATGGTGCCGGCGTTGATCGGTACGGTGATGCTGGGATCGGCGGGGTTCACCTCCACCAGCACCTGGCCATCGGCGATGCCGAACAGCGATGATCCCGGCGCGTTGCGTTCGAACACCACCTCGCCGGCGCGATAGAATTTCACCGTCGAATCCAGCATGAACTCGCGCATCTGCAAGGCCGACATGCCCTGCAGGATCGACACATTGGTGCGCAGGAATTCCAGCCATTCCGCCACGCTGCGCCCGCCGGGCAGGCCGGCCAGCTTGGCTTCCAGGATCGGTTCGTCCGCCGGCTTCAGATCAAGATTGCCGTTGATGAACTCCACCACGTCGTGGCCCTGGTTCATGCAATGCTTGATCAGCGGATAGCCGGCGAGCGCGCCGACGACATAGATGCCCGGCGCAGTCGATTCGAACGTGGCCGACAATTTCGGGAAGGCCAGACGGTCGTTGGAGGCAAATTCGATGCCGCAGCCTTCGACAAAGCCGCGCGGCGGTGCCGAACCCATGCGGGCGATGATCCGGTCACAGCGGGCGCGCACTTCGCCATCGCGCGTGTCGAGCGTGATGAAGCCCGGTTCGATCTGCCTTGTGGTGGTTTCGGTCATGATGCTGATCCGCCCCGAATCGCGGGCGGCCAGCAGCGCCTTCACATTGGCATCCTTGGCGGTGGCAAAATCGGCCGAGCGGTTGACCAAAGTCACCGAGTTGTTCTGCGCCGGATCGGCACACAGGCCGAGCGCGTTCTCGATCCCGGCATCGCCGCCGCCGATCACGAAGATATGCTCGTCGGTATACTCGGTGGGATCATCCAGCTGATACTGCACATGGGGCAGGTTGCCGCCGGGGCAGGCCATCAGATTGGGGTTGCCCTGGGTGCCGATGGCCAGAATCACCGTGTCGGCAATGATTTCCTCGCCGTTGGTCAGCGTCAGCCGATAGGGCGGGGCGTTGCGCTGCAGCTCACGGGTTTCGCTGCTGCCGTCGCGCTTGCGGGTGACGATCTTCATCATCGAACCGTCGATGGGCGCGCCGGTGCCCACGATGGATTTCACTTCGGCATGATGTTTCACGTTCACGGCCGCAGCGCCGGTCTGATCATTCCAGGTGCCCAGCACCACCTCGCGCTTGCCGGCTTCGAAATCCAGCGGCGATCGCAGCACCAGCTGTGACGGCGTGGCCATCACATGCTTGCCCTTCTGATATTTGTAGATCGTATCGGAAAGATGGTCGGTCTTTTCCAGCAGCACGTGGGACAGGCCCAGTTTGGCCGCATGCGCCGCCGCCGACAGCCCGGCCGGGCCCGACCCAACAATGGCGATGCGATACCCGGTCACGCTGGCTGTTCCCCCCGGCCCAAGCCCCAAAATTGGTCCACGCCGTCGCATCCCACGATTGGCGGCCGTCCCCTTGCGATAAATCCTAGCATCTTCATCCGCATCGGCTAGACCAAGAATGCAAAAGCGGGTTATTTTTTCAGTCCCCCCAAAACAGCCCCGTTGTGGAGAGCGTCTGCGCATGCTTGCCGAGATCGGCCATTACGCCCTGATCCTTGCCCTGCTGGTGGCCATGGCCCAGGCCGTGCTGCCCATGCTGGGGGCCGTGCGCGGCGATGCCGCCCTGATGGCGTTCGGGCGCAGCGCCGCCGCCTGCCAGGCCGTGTTGATCGCCATTGCGTTCGGCGCCTTGATGACCCTGTTTGGTCAGGCCGATTTTTCGGTGGCGCTGGTCGCCAACCACAGCGCGATCAGCCAGCCCTTGCCCTATCGGCTCGCCGCCACCTGGGGCAATCACGAAGGATCGATGCTGTTGTGGGTGCTGGTGCTGTCGCTTTATGGCGCCGGCATCGCGCGCTTTGGTGACAATCTGCGCACCACATTGCAGGCCCGTGTGCTCAGCGTGCAGGCGATGATCTCGGTGGCCTTCCTGGCCTTCGCGCTGTTCACCTCCAACCCCTTCGCCCGCCTGTCGCCCGCCCCGCTGGATGGCGCGGAGCTCAACCCGCTGTTGCAGGATCCGGGCCTCGTCTTCCACCCGCCCTTGCTCTATCTCGGCTATGTCGGCTTTTCGGTCACCTTCAGCTTTGCGGTTGCCGCGCTACTGGAAGGCCGTGCCGATCCGGCCTGGGCGCGCTGGATGCGGCCGTGGGTGCTGGCGGCGTGGGTGCCGCTCACCATCGGCATCACGCTGGGCAGTTTCTGGGCCTATTATGAACTGGGCTGGGGCGGCTGGTGGTTCTGGGATCCGGTGGAGAACGCCAGCTTCATGCCGTGGCTGCTCGGCACCGCGCTGCTGCATTCGGCCATCGTCACCGAAAAGCGCGGCAGCCTGGCCGGCTGGACCATCCTGCTGGCCATCCTGGCCTTCTCGCTCAGCCTGATCGGCACCTTCCTCGTACGCTCCGGCATTCTCACCTCGGTCCATGCCTTTGCGGTGGATCCGGAACGCGGCGTGTTCATCCTCGCCATGATCATTGGCGCCACCGGCACCGCGCTGGCGCTGTTTGCCTTGCGCGCGCCGCAGATGAAATCAGGCGCGCTGTTCGGCAGCATCAGCCGTGAAGCCGGGCTGACCATGAACAATCTGCTGCTGATGGCGCTCACCGCCGTGGTGTTTCTCGGCACCTTCTATCCGGTGATCATGGAGGCCGTCGCGCCGGCCAACAAGATTTCGGTGGGCCCGCCCTATTACAACCTGGTGTTCGTGCCGCTGTCCGTGCCGTTGCTGCTGCTGGTCACGGTGGGACCCATGTTGGCGTGGAAGCGCGATGATCTGGCCATCGTGGGCAAGAAACTGCTGGTGCCGGCCGCGATTACCGCCGTGCTGCTTGCCGGGCTGACGGCATGGACCGGGCTGGCCAACGCCGTCGCCGCGCTGGGGCTGGCGCTGGGCGGCTGGCTGATCCTGGGGGCCGTGCTGGTGCTGGTGCGGCGCTGGTGGGGTGCCGGCGGCTTTTCCTGGCGGCTGGTGCGCACCACGCCGGCGGCCAGCATTGGGTTGGCGCTGGCCCATGCCGGGCTGGGCTTCACCACCGCCGGCATCGCCGCGATGACGACCTTCGCCGCCGAAAACATCCTGGTGATGCGGCCAGGCGAAACTGCCGTGGCCGGGCCGCTTTCGGTCACGCTGCGTGATGCGCAGGAAGTGGATGGCGCCAATTACCGGGCCTTGCGCGCCCGCTTCACCGTCCAGCAGGGCGGCCGCGAGACAACGCTGGTTTCGGAACGCCGCTTCTACAACAACAGCCGCAACCAGACGACCGAAGCCGGGATCGGCGTTTCCGTGCTGGGCAATCAATATGTCGCCATCGGCGATGTCCAGTCCGATGCACGCGGGCAAGGCCTGGTGGTGCGGCTCTATTGGCACCCGCTGGTGGGGTGGATATGGTTTGGCGGCTTGTTGATGGCGCTGGGCGGCGCGGCCAGTCTTTCGGATCGCCGCTTCCGCATTGGCGCGCCGCAGCAACGCAGTCTGCCGCTTGCACCCGGCCTGGTTCCGGCCGAATAAGCCGCCATGAAGCGCCTGATCTTCATCCTGCCGATCATCGGCTTTGTCGGCCTCGCCGGCTTTCTGGGCTATGGCCTCACGCAAGACCCCAAGGAACTGCCGAGCCAGCTGATCGACCGGCCGCTGCCGGAGTTCGCCCTGCCCGGCATCGCCGATGCACCAAATGGTGGCCCGGGTCTCGTCAGCGCCAGCTTCAAGGGCGAACCGCGCCTGCTCAACGTCTGGGCCAGCTGGTGCGCCGCCTGCCCGCAGGAACATCCTGTGCTGGAACGCATCGCCGCCGAAGGCTTCCCGGTTTACGGCATCGCCTGGAAAGACAAGCCCGAAGACAGCCGCGCTTTCCTTGCCCGCTATGGCAATCCCTATTCCGGCATGGGTTCCGATTTTCCCGGCCGAACCGCCATCGATCTGGGCGTTACTGGTGCGCCGGAAACCTTCGTGGTCGATAAAAAGGGCCGCGTCCGTTTCAAGCAGATCGGCCCGATCAGCCCGGAAATATGGGAAGGCCAGATCAAGCCGCTGATGCAGCAGTTGAGGGCGGAGGCGTGAGCCTGGCGCACATCATCTCCCCTCCCGCTTGCGGGAGGGGCTGGGGGTGGGTAGCCATGAACGCGCGCCGCCTCCGCCCACCCCCGACCCCTCCCGCAAGCGGGAGGGGAGCCATGTTGCGCCTGGCGGCCCTGGCTGCGGGGTTGCTGCTCGCCACTCCGGCCGCCGCCGTGATGCCCGATGAGATGCTCGCCGATCCCGCCCAGGAGAGCCGCGCCCGCACCATCTCCAAGGATCTGCGCTGCGTTGTCTGCCAGAACCAGAGCATCGATGACAGCGACGCGCCGTTGGCCAAGGATCTGCGCCTGCTGGTGCGCGAACAGATCACGCTGGGCAAGACGGATGCCCAGGTGCGCGACTATGTCGTGGCGCGTTATGGCAATTTCGTGCTGCTGAAACCGCCGGTGGAAGGCGATACGCTGCTGCTTTGGGTGGGGCCGTTCGCGGTGCTGATCCTGGGCGGCATCGGCGTGCTGCTGTGGCAGCGCCGCCGGCCAGCCAGCGCCGCCGATACCCCCCTTTCCGATGTCGAACGCGCCGAACTTGATCGGCTGAGCTGAAACCGGACCCAATCATGACGCTTTGGATCATCCTCACCGCGCTCACCGCGCTGGCCGCTGCCTGGCTCACCATCCCGCTGGTGCGCCGCCACGAAGCCAGGGTGGACGCCCGCGCCGCCACCATCGCCGTGCTGAAGGACCAGCTTGCCGATGTGGACGTGCAATTGGCCGCCGGCAGCATCCAGCCCGGTGAGGCCGAAGGCCTGCGCAACGAAATCCGCCGCCGCCTGCTCGCCGCCGGGCATATCCCGGCCGAGCTTGACCGCACCATGGGCCAGAAATCCCTGTCGGGCCTGGCGCTGGGCATGGCCGCCATGGTCGCCGTGGCCGCCGCCGCGCTCTACACCAACATGGGCCAGCCCGATCTGGCCAGCGGCCCGGCCGCGCCGGCCGAACCCGCGCCCGCCGCCGCCGCCGCTCCAGCGGCCCCGGCCGATGGCGAAGTGGCCCAGCTGATCACCGGCCTTGAACAGAAGATGCAGGGCAACCCGAATGATCCGGAAGGCTGGCGCATGCTGGGCTGGAGCTATTTCCAGACCGGCCGTTACGGCGACGCCGCCAAGGCCTATGCCCGCGCCATCGCGCTGAAACCCGATGGCGTTGGCTATCAATCCGCCTATGGCGAGGTGCTGGTGCAGGAAGCCGGCGGGCAGGTGACCCCGGCCGCCGCCGCCGCCTTTGAAAAGGCCGCTGCCCAGGATGGCGCCGATGCCCGCGCCCGCTATTTCCTTGGCGTGCGCAAGGCCGACACCGGCGACCGCAAGGGTGCGATCGAGGATTGGCTGAAACTGCTCGCCGATTCGCCCGCCGATGCGCCGTGGCTGCCGCAATTGCGCCAGATGATCGGGCAGACCGCCACTCAGGCCGGCATCGACATCGCCGCCCGGCTGGCCGCCACCCAGCCGGTGGGCAATGCCAGCGTGCCCGGCCAGCCCAACCCTGCCGCCGCGGCGGCCACGGCAGCGGCGGCGGTGCCACCAACCGCCCCGGCCGGCGTGATGCCCAGCCCCAGCCGTGATCAGGTGCAGGCCGCCCAGGCGATGAGCCCGGCCGATCGGCAGGCCATGATCCGCGGCATGGTCGATGGCCTGGCCGCCAAGCTGAAGGCCAATCCGAAGGATGAAGCCGGCTGGCTGCGCCTGATCCGCGCCCGCCAGGTGCTGGGCGACACCGCCGCCGCGCGCACCGCCCGCGAACAGGCGCTGGCGGCGTTCGCGGGCGACGCCGCCGCACAGGGCCGGATCAAGGCGGCAGCGGCGGAGATGGGGCTGTAACGGCTGACCAGCGATCGAAGCTCTTGTTGCGCCGCGCCTGCGACCCCTGCCACATCAACGCATCGAACATCCGGTCACTCAGCAGGCTGCGGAGGAACAGCAAAGGGCGGGCGCCGGCCCCGATGGCATAGCGGGTGCGCGGTTGCCGCGCCGTCAACGCCCGTTCGATGGCGCGGGCGATCACCTCCGGATCCGAAAGCCAGCCGGCGGCCTGTGTGTTGTCCAGCATGCCAGCATGGCGGCGTGCCCAGCGGGCATAGACACCCGATCCGGATTGCGCGAGCAGACTGTCGCGGGCGATGCCGCCCCATTCGGTGCGGATACCGCCCGGCTGGACCACAGATACATCAATGCCAAAGGGCTTCAGCTCAAGGCGAAGACAGTCGCTGAAGCCTTCCAGCGCAAACTTGGTGGCATGATACCAGGCCCCAAAGGGTTCATGGATGCGGCCACCGACCGACGAGATGTTGACGATGCGCGGTCGTTCGGCCTGCCGCAACTGGGGCAGCGCCAGTTGGATCAGCCGCGCCGCGCCGAACAGATTCACCTCGAACTGGCGCCGGGCCTCGGCCAGCGGTACATCTTCCACCGCGCCATAGCTGCCATA
>JAIXQY010000206.1 GCA_027485485.1 Sphingomonadales bacterium
CCGCCGCTGCCGCTGCCATAGAGGAACAGCCTGTCGCTGACGGTGACCTGGGCACCGCCGGCCAGGCTGAAAACCGCCTCGCCACCTTTGCCAAGACCGCCCGTGCCCGTGGCATTGTCGCCGCCAAAGCCTTGCGCCAGCACATTGAGGTCGCCCGTCTGGAAGGTGCCGCCGGTCACTGTCAGCAAGGCGTTGCCGCCCGTGCTGCTGCCGCCGGTGCCGGTCCCATAAGCTGTCGCATCCAGCAACACCTCGTTGGTCGCCTGCACGGTACCGCGCGCGTCAAATCGGGCGGTGCCGCCCGTGATGGTGCCGCCGGGATTGCTGTCGCCATTATCGGCAACGGCACTGGCATTGACGATCACCGTGTCGCTCGACAGGAAGGTCGAACTGTTGGCCAGAATGACTTCGGCCGTGCCACCGCGAACGATATTGCTGCCCAGCGCTTGGCCCTCGGCCTCGGCGCGCACTTCGATGATGCCGTTCACGTCCAGCGTGCCGCCGGTCGAGGAAATGCGTGCGGTGCCGCCGGAGGCCTGATTGCCTTCGCCATCAGCCGCCAGCAACAGCCGGCCATTGTTCACATCCAGCGTGCCGGCGCTGAACGCCAGGGTGGCGGTGCCGCCGCTGCCCGTGCCGCGTTCGGCGGCTGTTCCGCCGGTGCCGCCAACGCCGGTGGCACGCAAGCTGAGAGCGCCTGGCAGGGTGAGGATATTGTTGTTGATCACGCGAGCTGTGCCGCCAGTGCCGGCGCCGCCCAGCGTACCACCATTGCCGCCGGTCCCGTTGGTGCTCAATGTCAATGCGTTGGCGCCAGCGCCGGTGAAGACGATGCTGCCGCTTGACCCCAGGCTTTCGAGGATTGCCGAGCCGCCAGTGGCGCTGCCGCCGGTTGCGTTGGTGCCGTTGCCGCCAGTGGCGATCGCGGTGAAGGTGATCGGCGATGTGCCGACATTGATGGCAGCCGTGCCCGCCACCGAAAGCTGCACGGTGCCGCCAATGGCGGTGCCACCCGTCGCCCCGGAACCGGCGCCGGCAGCGCTGTCCAACCGGAATTCGCCATTGATGGTCGCGCTCGCGCCGCTCGCGACAAGAACCTGCGCTGAGCCGCCGGTGGCATTGCCGCCAACGCCCTGGCTGTTGCCGCCGCCGCCAGCGCCTGCCGCCAATCTGAGACCGGCAGACGTGAAGCTGCCGCCGGTGATGTTGAGTGCAAGCGCGCCGCCCGCAGACGCCCCGCCCTGGAAACCCGGGCTGATATATTGGGCGCCACCGTCCACGAACAGGCCGGTCCCGCCGATGGTGACGGCGCCGGCCGACAGCATGTCGAACGTGCCGCCGCGCGCTGTCATGGTGAACACCGGCTGGCCCACCAGCGACAACAGATTGGCCGAGAAGCTGCCCGCGATGTTCAGCACGCCCGCGGCGCCAACATTCACATCAATGTCGCCGGCCTGCGATTGGGTTGCAGGCACAGTCACTTCGGTGAAGACATTGGCGGCCATGCTGAGGCTGCCGCCAATCGCCAGGGTACCATCAACATCCAGCGCCAATGTGCCGCCGCGTCCGATGGTGCCACCGCCTTCGGCCGTCATGCTGAGATTGCCGGCCACATCAAGTTTGCCGCCGGCCACATCAATCGAAAGCATACCGCCGGTGCCATCGCCGCGCGATGCCGAGGGGGTGACCCCGCCGTTGCCGTTCAAGGTCAGATCACCATTGATGTCGACTATTCCGGCTGTGACTGACAGGAACCCTGAACCGGCAGTTGAATCGCCGCTTTCGGTGCCACTTCCTGCGGTGGCATTGACAAGCAGCAATGCGCTGCCCGGCACGGTGAAGGTGCCGCTATTTACCAGGCGGGCTGTTCCACCTGTGCCCGATCCACCCAAGGTGGTGGCGTTTCCGCCAATACCACTCGCATTGAAATCAAGGCCTTGCGGCAGAATGATCGTGCCAGCATTCAAGATTTCGGCAGTCCCGCCGCGGCCGTTGCCACCCGCCGTCGTGCCGGTGCCGCCGGTTCCATCGGCATCGGGCCCAATATCGCTGCCTGAAGCACCGGTCACTTCGATCCGGCCGCCGGTGCCAACGCTGATGGTTGATGTGCCGCCAACACCCGCAGCGCCCGCGCCCGCCGTGCTGTCACCGCCAAAGGCTGAAGACCGCACGAGCAAACTGCTTGGAGTGCCGCTTGCGATATTGATGGTGCCATTCGCAATCAGCGTTGAGGTGCCGCCAGTCGCAGCCCCGCCCACCGCGCCATCACCGCCAAAAGCCCTGGTGGACAAGGCCAATTGGCCCGAAATCGTTGCGGTGGCGCCCGCCCGCACGTCCAGCAGTGCCGTGCCGGCAATGGCCGTCCCACCTGCACCGCCCGTGTTGGTGCGCGCATTTGCCAGCGACGTTACCGTCAAATTGGTGGTGGTCAGAGAACCGCCTGTCAGCAGGAGCGACGCAGCACCGCTGGTCAGTGTGCCACCGATCTGAGGGCTGGTCCTGAATTCGGCGAGAGCCGACACTGTCATGCCAGCACCGCCAAACGACAATATGCCGGCGGACACCAGATTGGCGGTGCCGCTCAACGCGGTGGCATTGGCGTTTGCCGCGTTGACAGAACCGACCGCCCGGATCACCAGATCAGCAGTGGACGCCAGCCTGCCAGCTGCGCCGATCGTAACATTGGCCTCACCGCCAAAAGCGGCTGACCCAGCATTGCCGCCGTTGATCTCGGCATTGGCATTGATATCGATCGTCCCGCCAGCGTTGACATTGCCATCGATATTGAAGCTGATCGCGCCACCTCGTGCTGTTCGGCCGGGGGAGAAGGTGGTCATGGTGATGGTGGTGCCAACACTCAGGGTGCCGCTTGCGATATTGGTGTTGATGGTGCCACCCAGCCCATCGTTGCCAATGGAGGATCCGCCTGCGAACATCCCCAGGGAGGTGCCAACGGTGATCGTGCCACCACTCTGCAGCAATGTAACTGCGCCACCTGTGCCCGAAAGCGATACCGAACCAGTACCTCTCAGCGTATCGGCTCGGAAATTGAGCACCCCGGGAACAAGAAATGTTCCGCTGGAATTGAGCGTGGAGGCCCCGCCGAAGGCAGCGCCGGCAGTTGCGGTACCATTGCCACCCCGGGCCAAACCACTGATCTCCAACGAACCGGGTACAATCAAAGTGCCATTGTTGGTAATACCGGCTGTGCCGCCACGGCCCGTCCCGCCGGTGATGCCGCTGCCGCCAAAACCGATCGCGTCCAGCAGAGCAGTGCCGTTGGCAGCGCCGATCAATTCGATCCGGCCGCCCACGGCGGTGCCCATGCTCACCGTGCCGCCGGTACCGGCCCCGCCAGTGCCGGCAGATGCAGCGCCGCCAATTCCAGTTGCTCTCAATGCTGGCGTGTTGCTTCCATGGTTGATGCTGGTGGTCCCAGCGGATTGGATCGTGACCGTTCCGCCCAAGGCCGCGCCGCCTGTCACCCCGGTGCCGCCAGTGGCTGCGGCATCAAGCGTAAATTGCCCAGCGTGAACCACGCTGGCCGCTTGCGCCACGGTCAAACTGGCCGATCCGCCGGTGGCGCTGCCGCCTGTGCCCGCAGAGTTGCTGCCACCAGTTGCCGACGCATTCAGCGAGAAGTTGCTGGTGGTGAGCGAACCGCCGGTGAGATTCACTGTCAACGCCCCGCCCAAGGCGCTACCGCCCTGGCCGGTTTGCGTGTTGTAAACAGCGCGGCCATCGACGGACAGGCCCTGCGCGCCCACCGAAACGATGCCGGCCGAATTCAGCTCGAAACTGCCGCTGCGGATGGTGTTGCCCAACAATGGCACAGTTGCGCCAGCGCGTACCTGGGCACTCAACTGGCCTGTCAGCGCCAGCCTGTTGCCGCTGCCAACGTTGATATCAATGTCGCCGGCCTGCACGACGCTGGCGGCGTTGTCCACGCCGGTGTTGGCATTGGCCTGCATGACCAATTGGCCGCCCAGCAAGGCATCGCCATTGATGACCAACCCGATGGTCCCACCACGCGCCGCGCGGCCGGCGGCGGTTGTGGTAAGGGTTGTGTTGCCTGCCACATTCAACGTGCCGGAAACGATGTCGATCGTCAGGCCACCGCCCTGCCCGTCGCCCGACGTGGCAGCGGTGATCACATTGCCATCGGCTGCCATGTCGAGCGTGCTGTTAAAACTGGTGGTGCCGCTGAAAATCGCCACCCTGGCGGTGCCACCCGTGGCATTGCCCACCGCCGGCCCGCTGCCCGTGACAGCAAAGGCCTGCAAGCTCATCGCGCCGGCGATGGTGCTGGCGCCGCTGGAGGAGAAGCTGGCATTGCCGCCAAGGGCCGAACCGCCAGTACTGGTGCCCGCGCCGCCGCCGCCTGCGGCCAACAGCGTCAGGGAGCCGGGGGTGGTCAGGATCCCGCTGTTGCTGACGATTGCCTGACCGCCGCGGCCGAGGCCGCCGGTGATGCCGGCCCCGCCGGTCCCGCCCGCGTCCACCGTGATCGCCAGCGCACCATTGCCGGTGAAGCTGATGTTGCTGTCGGCCTGGGTGGCGCGCAGGAAGGCCGCGCCGCCGATACCATTGCCGCCAGCGCCGTTGCTGCCGGTGCCGCCAAATGCCGAGGCGCGCAGAGTCAGGCTGTTGCTGCCCAGATTGAAGCTGGTTGATCCTGCCACATCGATGAACGCGGCCCCGCCGGCCGCCCCGCCACCAATCAGGCCGTTGCCACCCGCGGCCCGCGCCGAAACCTGGACCAGGCCCGTAATGCTGCCATTGTCCAGCACCAGACGCGCGGTGCCGGCAATGCCAGTGCCGGCAGCGCCGGCCGCATTGTTGCCGCCCGTGGCATCGGCGATCAGCACCACGTCGGAGCTGTTGAATGTCCCGCCCGTTGCATCAAAGTCGATCGTGCCGGCGTTCGCCACGCCGCCCTCTGCGTCGAACCCCAGATATTGCGCCGACACGTCGGCATAAAGGCCACCGCTGCCCACGGTCATGCTGCCGGCCATCGTCACGTCGATGGCGCCGCCAACCATGTTCAGATCAAACGCCGGCTGCAGGCTCGACACGCTGGCAAACAGCGCAACACCTTCGCCCACGTTCACGATACCGCTGCTGCCCACGGAGACATTGATGTCGCCGCCCAGTGCAGCAGCCAACGGTGCAAGCGTGTTGTTGGTGGCGATCACGGTGGCGGAAAGCCCGCGATCGACCAGCAGGCTGCCACCAACCGTGATGTTGACCGTGCCGCCGCGCGCCTGATGGCCATCGCCATCGGCCGCAAACGACAGCCCGCCGGTGATATCAAGGGTGCCGGCATTCACCGCCAACGTCGCCGTGCCACCACGGCCGTTGCCGGGCGCCTGTGGCTGCGGCACGCTGGCATTGGTGTTGAAGATCAGATCGCCGGCAAGGCTGGTGGTGCCGCCGTTCAGCGTGACCACCGCGGTGCCGCCCGTCGCATTGCCGCTCAGTATCGCGCCATTGCCGGTGCCGGTGCCGCTGGTGGCTCTGGCCAGCAGGTTGAGCCCAACCGGCAGGGTGAAACTGCCACTGTTGGTGAGGCTGATATTGCCGCCCTGGGCATTGCCACCCTGCGCGCCCACGCCACCAAGGCCGCTGCCTTCCAGTTCGAACAGGGATTGCACCCCGCCGCTGATCGCAAGGCTGCCGGCGCTGCCGGTGGACAGCGCGATCGTGCCACCGATGCCGGTGCCGCCCTGGCCGCTGCTGCTGTCACCGCCCGTGCCCGCGACCCGGATGGACAGCAATTCGTCAGCCAGATCGATGATCATGCTGCCGGCATTGGCAATGCTGATGCTGCCGCCCTGGCCGGTGCCCCCCTGGCCGGTGTTGGATTGGCCACCATTGGCATTGGCTTCCAGCCGCAGCCCGCCATCCAGGTTGAACTGGCTGCCAGCAGCGGTGGACAATCGGATGTCGCCGCCTGTTGCCAATTCGCCATTGCCGGCAGCCGCAATATTGCCCTGGGCGCCGGTCGCGATGGCAAGGCCGGATTGCGCAGTGAAGCTGCCGCTCAGCACATCGATGCTGATCGAACCGCCGGTGGCCAGCCCGCCAATGCCATCGGGGAAGCTGGCGCTGGCCTGCAGATCGATCAAGCCAGCGATTGTCACCGTGCCGCGGCTGTTCCAGGCCAGCGTGCCGCCGGTGGCAATACGATTGCCACCATTGCCCAAGACGTTCACATTGAAATCGCCCAGCACGTCGCCGCCGACATTGATGATGGACGTATCGGCCGTGGTGATGGTCACCGTGCCGGCATTGCCCTGGGCACCATCGAAACCACTGTCGGCAAACACCGAATCCGAAAGATTGAGCGCGCCGGCGACATCCAGGCTGCCGCCGGTGCTGGTGATGGTCACCTGATCACCCAGCCTGACATGGCCGCTGCCAAGACCGCGGAACCGCAGGAAACCTGCGACATTCACATCCGATCCGCCATCAAAGCTGAAATCGGTGGTGCCGCCGGTGCTGTTGCCCGCCGGGCCGGTCTTGCTGAACCCGGCCAGGGCGATATTGTCGATGGCGGTATCGCCGTTGAAATTCACCGTGCCGCCGGTGATGGCGACCGTGATGGCGCCGCCGATGGCATTGCCGGCCACAACATCGGACGCTGCACCTTCGACCACATGGCCGATGTTGATGCGCTTGAACACGCTGTCGAGATTCAGGGTGCCGCCGCTGTTGGTGATGGAAACCTCACCCCCACTGGCAGAACTGCCGGTGTTGCCGCTGGCAACCGCTTCCACCTGCAACGCCAGCACGCCGGGCGCGGCAAGATCGAGTTGGCCGGCATTGCTGATCAGCAGGCGGCCGCCCACGGCGCCGGGCTGTGCGGTCGCAATGACATCGCTGGCAAACGCATTGGCAACAAAATCCAGCTGGCCGACGGAATCATTGGCGTTGCGCAACTGCAGGGTGCCGCCGGCGACATTGCTGATCTCGGCCAGACCGCCAGTGGCAGAGCCGACATAGGGGCCACCGCCATCGCTGCCGCTGCTGGCGCTGGCATTGATGAACAGATTGCTGCCCAACAGACGCAAAATGCCACCACTGCCCTGGGTGGCCACCCGCGCGGTGCCGCCGGCGGCAGTGCCATTGAAACCCTGGGCCAGGATGCTGCTGTCGCCTGAAACAATCAGACTGCCGCCCTGCACCAGAACCTCGGCACTGCCGCCGGTGCCGTTGCCGAACTGGATGCCGGATTGGATTGAAACGCCGCCATTGCCACTGCTGTTCAGATCAAGGCCGGCAGCGATGGTGATGCTGCCATCATTGGTCCGCATCCGCGTGGTGCCGCCGGTGGCATTGCCGCCCGAAATCAGGTCAGCAATGGCATTGCCGCCGGTTGCCGAGGCATCAAGCCTGACATCGTCCACCGTCACCGTGCCAACACTGGCCACGACCGGCCCGCCCTCATGCTGGGACAAGGTGAATTCGATTGTGCCGCCGGTGGCATTGCCGGGATCGTTGCGCGAACTGCCGCCAACGGCCTGCGCCTGTGCATTCAGCGTGCCACTGATCGTGGTGGTGGCGATGCTGCCCGACACGAAATGCGGCGTGCTCAAAACGGTGATGGCACCGCCCGTGGCGTCGCCGCCGCGGCCCGACAGGCTTTCACCATCGGCCGAACCGCCTTCGGCAGCCACGTTGAGCAGCGGGCTGTTCATCTGCACCGTGCCGCCGCGGTTCAACACCACGATGCGGCCGCCTGTGGCATTGCCGCCCGAACCGGCGTCCACACCGCCATCGAAAGGCCCGGCGGAACCACCGCGCGCCGCCAGATTGATTGCGGTGTCGCCGAAACTGGCCAGCGCCGGGTTGGTGGCCGGCGAGAATTGCCCGCTCGACAAGCCAAGATTGATCGAACCGCCGATGGCATTGCCACCGCTGCCCAGAACCCCGACTTCGGTGCCACCACCCTCGCCGCCGGTGGCGTTGTTGTTGATGGTGGTGGTGCCAAAGCTCAGCGTGGTCTTGCCGGCATTGCCCAGCACCAGCAGGCCGTTGACACTGCCCAGCGCATCGGCATTGCCGCCGGTTCCGCCGGTGCCATCGACCGAAAAGCCGCCTTTGCCGCCGACGATATTGGCGTTGATGGTGAGCTGTTGCGCCGTCAGCCGGGCGCCCGAGCCGGCGGGGTCGCCCCGCACCGTCATGCGCACGGCTCCCATCACGGCATTGCCGCCGTTGCCGCCATCGCCATTCAACGCATTATCGGCGCCACCGCCAACGGCACCGGCATTGATGGTGAGACCGCCCAGGCTGGCAAGTTCGGAATTCAGCGCGACAATCGAAACATCCGCCCCGCTGGCATTGCCCCCAGTGAACCCGCCGCCGCCGGTGCTGTCGGCCGCAATGGTGATCGTGCTGGCCTGGTGCTGGCGCGACGCCAGGTTCACCCGGATGGCACCGCCACTGGCCGCGCCGCCGGCCCCGCTTGAACCGTTGCCGCCGGTTGCCACTGCAGACAGCAGCAGGTCGCCCACGATGAACGTGCCCGGATCATTGATCGTGCCGCCGGAACCATAGTTGAACTGAATGGCTGGTGGCTGGGCATTGTTGTCGTTGCTGCCGCTGGCCGCGCCGCCAATCTCGCCGCTGCCGCCAAAGGCATTGGCCAGGAGCCTGACGTCGCCATTGACCGAAAGGCCGCCCGAATTGATGATCACCCGGCTGCTGCCACCCGTTGCAGAACCGCCGTTGCCACCTGCCGCACCCGAACCGGCAAAGGCCTGCGAATCGACCACCAAAGACGTGCCAAAATCGATGCGGGCGCGGCCCTGCAAATCGATCAGGGCCGTGCCACCGGTGGCGCTGCCGCCATCCAGCGCTCCGTCCTGCACACCATCGTCCGCAGTTGCCCGGGCGCTGACGACGGCCTCACCGTTGACGGAAACCGAGCTGGATGAACCGTCGCCGTTGGCCAGCAACTGTGCGGTGCCGGCGCGATAGGCGATGCCGCCGCCGCCAACCGTGCCAGGATTGCCAATCGCTGACGCGTTGATATCCAATGTAGCTGAAATCAGCCGGCCGCCATTGCGCACATCAAGCGTGGAAACACCGGCCTGCACCACCGCGCCGCCCAGTTGCAGCGGCGTGTCCCGTTGGCCCGCAGATGCCTGGGCACCGCTCAGGATGCTGAGGCTGCCGGATATGGTCGTGTCGATTGCAAATATTGCGCGCGCCAGTCCGCCGGTGGCATTGCCGGTCAACTGGCCATCGGCACCGAGCCTGCTCGTGGCAGCGGCCGAGATAACAATGTCGTTGTCGATGAAGGCCAGACCGCCGGCATCAAACTGAACCTGTGCCGTGCCGCCCACCGCGCTGCCGCTGCGGCCATTGATAGCAAAGCCGCCAAACCCGCTGGCGTCCACCGTGATGTTGCTGGCATTCATCACCGAACCGCCGCCGACCAGCACCGTGGCGGTGCCGCCGGTGCCGGTGCCGCCCAGCAGGCCATCCGGCGCTGCGTCATCCCCGGTGCCCACAGCGCGGGCAACGATGTTTCCAAGCACCGCCACGATGCCGCCATTGCTGGCGGTCACATCGGCAAAGCCCGCCGTGCGGTTGGCGCCATTGCCGGCGTTGAGCCTTGTGGAGGCATCGGCCAGCAGACTGCCCGAAACTTCCAACAGGCGATTGAAACTGGCGCCGATGCTGGCACGGCTGCCGGCATAGATATCGATATTGCGCGCCGCATCCAGCGTGCCGCTGCGCGCCACCGCTTCCCCCACATCGCGTGAACGGATGGTGAGGTTGGAGGTGAGCGTGGCGGCATCCACACTGACCGTGACTTGCCCGGAACCCGCCCCGGCCGAAGCCTGGGCCGAGAATTGGTCAAGGCCGGTGCCCTTCGGATCGGCAAGTATGTCATGCCCGCCCGACAGCACGATGGCATTGGAATCAACCCGGGCTGCCCCGGCGATGTCGAAGCCGATCTGCTGCCCACCGTTGGTGATCAGCATGGTGATGGCATCGTTCTTGGGCACTGCCATCATGTAAACGCGGTGATAATCGCCAATATCGGCATTGCCGCCGGGGCCGGTGATGCTGCCGTCGATGGTGTTGGTGCCGCCGGCCGCCGAACCCACATTGGCAGTGATGTCGAACAGGCCACCGTTCAGCGTGAAGCTCACATCCTCGGCCATCACCAACGCGGCCGAACCATTCACCTGAACAGCGCCACCCATGTTCACCCGCGGCGCAACCGCGATGACATAGCTGTTGTTGCCCGGCGCATTGATCTGCGCGCCGTTCTGGATGTCGATCGCCGCAGTGCTGCCCGATGCGCCCTGCAACCGGAAGCTGTTGTTGGAGATGAACGGCGATCCTCCCGCCGCCCCCACCGGATCATTGGTGGTGAGCAACAGGCTGCCCACGTTGAACCGCGCCGTGCCGGTGAGCAGCAGGCCGCCCGGTGCATAGAACCAGATGCTGCCAAAATTGTCGCTGCTGACAGAGCCCGAAAAACTGATGGCGCGGCTGGGATCGACGGCGATGATGCGGTTGAGAACGGTGTAGCTGGAGCCGTTGATGCCAGACCCGCCCACAAAGGTCGCATTGGCGTTCGCCGGCAGAAAATCGATCGGACCGCCACCAGGGGAGGTATCGAAGGGTACCCAATTAATCGTATTCTGCGAACTGTTGACCGAATAGACGACGTTTTGTCCGCTCTGCAGGATCGGGGTCACATCGCCAAGGACGACCGTTGGCGTGCCCAGGAAGGCCTGCGCGCGAACCGTTTGCGGTTGCAACGCCAGCATGGCCGCCAGCACCGCCGGAGACGCACGCATTGCCAGTTGCGACCGGGCGGCCGAAACATGCGGATACTGGCCAGATGCACTGCCCATAGCGCCGGGGGCGCTTTCGTCGAACAGGCGCATCAGCGGTTCCTCCAGGGCAATAGTCGGGTCGTGAAGGTGAGCATCAGGCGCACATCGCCCGCCCGCACCGGGCCCGCCGTTTTCAGCGCCACGGCCCCGCCCAGATCAAGCCGGGCCCGATCCCAGGCCCCGATGCGCGCGCCGCCGCCGGCCGAAACCAGGCTGACCGGATTGGCAAGCGTGGGCCCCAACCCGCGTGACCAGGCCCAACCGGC